>NZ_KV788529.1:0-40854 GCF_001807315.1 Corynebacterium sp. HMSC06D04 | reverse complement strand
AGGCGAAGAACCTGGTGTGGCTGCGTTCGCCGCTCGACCTGGGGGCCGCTGGCCGTCCGGTCAAGGCCGCCGCCTGCCGCACGCCGACACCAAAGTGATGATTGACGGCTACGTTTCAGCTAACGCTCGACCAACTTTTGCTTCTCAGGGTCATAAACGACGGAAACGATATCGCCAGTCTGAATCATCTGAATCGCTTGATTGATCACCGGAAGCAGCGCGACGAACCACTCATGTGGATTGTAGGTGCGCCCATCGATCCCAACCTGAGACACCTTCAACCGCACGACCACAAATACCTTGTGCAAGAGGTTTTCCAATGCCGAAGAGCGCAAGTTGTAAACACGATAATCAGCCCCAATCTCTACTGGGGCCATAAGCTAGGTCGGTTCTCTCAATGCAATCGCAACCCGCTGTTTCACCGGATCGCTGATCAATAAGGCCTTCGATGACACGAATGTTCCGTACCAACCCCTCGTAGAGGATTCATGGCGACTAAACAGTCAGGATTCACAAAGTCGCATGGATACAGCGCTACGCCTCTATCGCAAGCGAGACGCTACGACCGCTGACAAACGAGCGGCCTGCACAAACCTGGCGTACATTCTTGGGGATAAGAGACAATTGTTGAAGACCCATCTGCTCACTAACGGCGAAGCCGCCCCCTTCCAACGTGCAAGGTCCCATATAAGTTTGATATTCGACACAGCAATGACCCAAACAAGGTGATCATGATGGAGCATTTCGCGATTGGGTTTTGGTGGTATCGCGCCACGGTACAGCTCATCGAACGGCTGCTGGAACGATAAAGCAACACACTACAAGACAAAAGTTCATGAAAATTTGGGTAAAAGTATTGCCATCTCTTGAATTCTTCAGTAATTTCCTCAACAAAACCAGATTGACAAGAGAATTAAGGAAATGAAGTTGAAGAATACATTCCAAAAAGTCTTTCCCGTTCTTGTTGTAGCCGCAACAATATTCGCTACCCCCACCGGAAGTTTTGCTCTGGAGACCACCCCAACAGTATCCGCCGCATCCCCAGCTGATAGCACGCAAGACAAAAACTTAGTTGGCAATCAAGCTTTAGCAATCCCTGCAAGCGAGGTATCAGAGTCAACAGATTTTGATACTGCGATGGCCACACTGTCTCACTACCTCGTATATCGGGCGGACGGACAACGCCATTTCGACACCGAAAAAGCCAAAGAAGAAAATGCGTCGCATTATTTACTCGTCGCAGGAGAAAACCTCAACCGCGTAGCCGACAATAACGAGGTCATGATATACAGCCTTGAAACGCGCGACATGCCTGGGTATGGAAACTGGTGCGGCCCAGGGCACAGTGGTCCGGGTGCCCCAATCAATACTCTCGACTCTCTCTGCCAAAAGCATGATAAATGCTATGGCTCGCGAGGATACTTCGCTTGCTCATGCGACAGGGAGCTGGTTCAAGGAATTCGTAAAAACCGGGGCAAATTCAATGGAGTCGGAGAAAACGCGATGGCCCTTGCTATTGCTACATATTTCAATTCCGCCCTGTGCAATCCATTAGCATAGTGGATCCCCAACGGTCCGGGAAGGAGAAAGAAATGAACAGGCACAAAAGCAACAAGAGCCTAAAGTTAAGTAAACTTCTCTCAGCTTTACTCTCAACAACTGCGATTGCGTTCCCGTATCTTTTTCCTTCCATTTTTCCGGAAGGGACCATGCCGTATTTCATCATTACCGTACCCATAGGTGTAGCAGCTGGAGTCCTTGCATACAAAAGCCAATCGTGGTTGCTGGTTGCATTCTCTATTCTTTCCGGATTATCCCCTCTACTGTTCGCTTGGATAATTTGGGGTGTTATCAAGATCATATATTTCGTCACGGGCGGTCGCTTACCCGGCGCTGAATGGCTCTAAAGAATTCAGAGCCGCAGCACACCCTCGGCAAACAAAATATGCATGAAATTTCCAGATCCCGCGCCCCCTACTGCGGTGCGGGCTTTCCGCAGCTTTAACCGTAAAGGTGTCAAAGTGAACTACTCCCCATAATCCGGACTGAAAATCAGAAACCAGATTGTGGGGAGTTTTTCTATGCATCCAGCAGCAAGTTAAGCCAGGCTCAGCGTGAACAAGCAGTGGAACTATTTGAGCAGGGGGCTATGGCGCTAGAGCGGTCTCTAATCCTCTCGTCTCATACGCTTCGCTAGGTCTATCCTCCCCGGACGCGGCTGCCCTACTTTCGCCCTCATCACCAAGCTCTGGCGAACAGCACATGTCATGTCAGCGCACCTAAGTTTTCCAACGATCATTTCACTGATAGTCGACCTGCGTTTTAGTGGAAGACCATGCCGCCGTCGACGATGATGGTCTGGCCGGTGATGTAGTCAGAGTCGGAACCAGCGAGGAAGCCGATGATCTTGGCAACATCCTCAGACTCGGAAAGGCGTCCCAAGGAAGTGTCCTTGGTGAACTGCTCCCAGCCCCACCTCGGCGGGCTTGCCAGCGTTTTCTGCGAGTTCCTCAGCAAGACCCTTCATGAGCGGAGTCTTTACGATACCCGGCGCGTAGGCGTTGACGGTGATGCCGTCGTCCGCAAGGTCACGGGCGGTGACCTGGGTCAGGCCGCGCACGGCGAACTTGGGGGAGCTGTAGAGTGGAATGCCCTTGTTGCCCTTGATGCCGGCCTGGGAGGTGGCGTTGATGATCTTGCCGCCGTGACCGAGCTCCTTGAACTTCTTGGCCGCAGCCTGCGTGCCCCACAGGACACCCTTGTAGTTGACGTTGAAGATCTTGTCGACTTCTTCTTCGGTGATGTCCTCGAGCGGGATCTGCGGAGCGATGCCGGCGTTGTTGACGATGACGTCGAAGCCGCCCGCCTCGGCCAGGACGGCATCTACCCCGCGGTTTAGTCCTCGGCGTCGCCGCCGTCCTCAGCACCGTGTCTGAGGATGGCGTCGCCTCGCGCCTCAAGGTTTTTCTGGGTCTTGGCCTGGGCGCGCGCGGCGACGTCAGAACGCGGCGCTGCCTGGATGTAGTGCTGCGACTCGAGGCCTATCTGCAGCTCCTTCGCCCGCAGAACCTCGGCGTCGAGCTTGAGCCCCAAGATCAGCACGGTATTCATAATCCAGAGTGCAACGAACAAAGCCAGCACGGTGCTCAGCGCGCCATAGGCGCTCACGCCTGCAAAATGCCTCAGGTAGAGGCCGAAGAGCCACCACACCACGACGTTGACAAGCAGCGTCACCACAGAGCCCAAGGTGATCCAACGGAACCGCGGTGAACGCACGTTCGGGGCATAGTGATAGAGAACCGCAATCAGCACCATGACCATCACGACCGTCACCGGAAAGCGCAGCCAGTTCCACACCGGAAGGAAAATGCGCAGCAAGAAGTCCACGGCGGATTCTAGATGCAGCGGACGCGAGACGGGTTCAATAAGCCCAGTGATGACGGTATCGCGCAGCAGGTTAGCAAAGACCAAAATCACCGCGCCGACCACCAAGAAGATGGTGAGAACCCACATCATCGCCCAGGTACGCAACAGCCCGCGGCCCTCCACGCGGCCATAGACCATGTTGGCGGTGCGCGAAAAAGCGCGGACGTAACCAGAGGCCGAGAACAAGGAAACCAGCACGGATAAAACCAGCGCTATGGTGCCCTTTGCACTCGAGCCAACGATGGTATTCACGATGTCCGTAGCCTGCGCCGAAACGTCCTGCGGCAGATAATCTTGAATGAGCTGCTCAGTCAGCTGCTCCACCTCTTGCTTCCGATTGGCAAAAAGCAAAGTGGCAATCGAATAAACGGCCAGGACGGTCGGGGCAAAAGCCATAAGCGTGAAATAGGTCATCGCCGCGCCGCGGTCGCCCAGCCCCTCAAGGAAATAGTCCGACCATGTCCGACGCAGCACAAGACCCCAGCTCTCCTTGCGCAGGCGGTTTTTACGCGAGAGCGGGTTTCTCTCCGTTTGGTCGATGTCCAGCACCTCAGTGCTGTGCGGGGGAAGAATCTTGGAAGGCTCCTGCTGGCTCATTTCGCCAGACTAAGCACATTCAGCTAGCTGCCAGAGAAGTGACACCCGTGGCACGCCAAGTAGATACTAGGCTGTTATATATGACTGAACGCAGCAATGTTGAATCCTTCGAGCTGGACCACCGCAACGTCAAGGCCCCTTATGTCCGCGTGGCCGGCCGTACCCCGCTGGGAGGCGGCGCAGAGATTATCAAGTACGACCTGCGCTTCTGCCAGCCCAATGAGGCTCACCTCGAAATGCCCACTGTGCACTCCATCGAGCACATGATGGCCAACTTTATGCGCGATTACACCGATAAACTCATCGGTTTTGCGCCGATGGGCTGCCAGACCGGCTTTTATGCCATCACCAACGGCATGGAGCAAGAGGAGCTGCTCAACGCACTCGAGCACGGCCTCGAGGATATCCTCAACGCCACCGAGGTTCCCGCCGCCAACGAGCGCCAATGCGGCTGGGGCGCCAGCCACTCCCTCGAAGGCGCACAGGCAGCCGCCCGCGAGTTCTTGTCCAAGAAGGACGAGTGGCTCGAGGTTATGGCCTAACCTTTATCCGCGGGCCTTATCTACGGCCCTTATCCACGAAGCCTTCATGCTGTTGCGTCAACCGCGCGCCCTGCACGGGCTTTCGGCTTAGTACCTCGTCAACGGCCTCGCACTCCTGCGCGCTCAGCGCAGTGACTGCGAGGTTTTCTTTGATCCGTGCGAGGTTCGTCGAACCGGCAATCGGCACCACGTCCTTGGCCAGCAACCAGCCCAGCGCTATCTCGGAGACGTTGCGGTCAGACACTGCTGCCGCCACTTCCTGCGCCAGCTGCTTGTTGGCCGCGAAGTTCGCAGAGTGCAAACGCGGCGAGGAAGAATCATCATCTGGCTCGCTGCGGCCTGCCAAAAGCCCCTTCGCCAGCGGTGAGTAGGCCATAAACTCCGCGCCCAATTCGCGGGCTAGCGGGATGATTTCTTCTTCTACGTCGCGGCTGAAGATGGAGTATTCATACTCCAGATACGTCACCGGGCAGACCTTGTTCGCGCGGCGAATGGTCTCCGGGCTTGCCTCACACAGTCCGAATGCGGCCACGTCACCTGCATCGATAAGTTCTTTTACTGTGCCCGCTACTTCCTCAATGGGCACGTCTTGGTCCACGCGATGCTGCATATACACGTCCAAGCGCTCCCGTTTTAGCCGGCGTAACGAGCCATGGGCGCTCGCGCGAATAACCTCCGGGCGCGAGTTCAAAGCGCCGGTGGGCTTTCCTTCCTTAATCTCCCATCCGAACTTGGTGAGGACGCGGGCGCGGTTGCCCAGGGCGTCGCCAAGCATTTCTTCGCCCGTGAAGGGCCCCTGGATTTCAGAGGTGTCGAAGAGCTCTACGCCTGCCTCCACCGCGCCACGCAGGACATCGACCATCTCGGCGCGACGCGGGGAATCGGGATAGGAGTGCGGAGTCATTGAAGTACAGCCAAGCGCGATCATGGACACCACCGTAGCTGCTTCCCTCATGTGCGTGTACCTCCCTGTGTAAATAACCTCCTCAAACCGGCCCGATTTCCTGCGCTAAATACACACAGAAGTACGGTGCCGAGAGCACAGCGCTCACCACCGCGCGTTCTCGTAGCGGAAATAGTGATGCCACTTCCACGCTGGCGGCAGCAACTGCCCTCCCCCGCGGGCCACGGCGATGACCTGGTCGACTGCAACCTGCAGATGATGCTCAATCATCCCCGCCGTGAAATGCAGCGGCCTCCACCCGCGCTGCACTGCGTCGTTGAGCTTCTGGCGGTCCAGCTCGAAACGCTGGATGCGCTCACCTTTGTGGTACTCGTAGCCATCTATCTCGATTGCGACCTTCTCCTTGGCCAGCACGATATCCCAGTAATACGGCCCGATGCGTTGGTTGTTGTCCACTGTGAGGCAGGCATCGGCAAGGGCTTGGGTGAGAAGACGCTCGTATTTGCTATCACTGCCGATGACGCTACGCTGCATAATCCGCCGCGTGCGCGCGGGAAAGCGCTGGAAATCCTCCTTATAAAAGGCCAGCCGTTGGTGGCCATCCTTGCCGTTGCAGAAACGCTCCAAGAACTCGATGGCTTTGTCTTCTTCCACCATCTCCAGCGCTTGCAGCGGATTGCACGCGTTTAGGCCGTTGACCATATATGGGCCCTTGGGCATGGCGCGCCGCGTGGAGAAATACGCGCAGGTGCGAGCGTGACGTGCCGCCATGAGCTGCAGCGGAAACTCCAGCTTGCGCTCTGTATAGACCGCAACGGCCGAGCCTCCATCCAGCACGGTGCCAGGATAACGCTCGTTCAAAATCCCCGCGAGTTCGCGCGGGGTGGGTTGGCGCGGCAACGCCAGGCCCGGCGTGATGCGCACGGCTTTGCCCTTCGCCACGAGACGGTCAATGGTGCGCGAGTGTTTCCCCCGAATTGGTTGCAGCATCCTCTACTTCCCCCAAGTGTGCGTGCTCCCCCAAGCACACGGATACCTCTCAATGTAAATAGGCCCTCCAATTCGCGCAATTGGAAGGCCGTATTTTCACACAGCGGTACGTCCTGGGGCAGGACGCCCTAAATGGACACCCCAATCCAGACCGGCTCCGGCACGAGCTCTACGCCGAAGCGCTTGGCGACGCCCGCGCGAATCTCGCGCGCCAACGCCACGATGTCGGAGGCCGTCGCGGCCCCACGGTTCGTCAGCGCGAGAGTGTGCTTCGTGGACAAGGTAGCCGGACCAGCACCCGGATAGCCCTTGGCGAACCCGGCGCGCTCGATGAGCCAGGCGGCCGAGAGCTTTATTTCCTCGCCGTCCGAGCCTGCGAGGACGGCGTGGCGCGGCATGCGGTCTGCGTCCTCGGCGCCGCGTTCGGTGCGCACGATTTCCTGGATGTTATCGGCAACCGCAGAGTCCACGATGGGATTGGTAAAGAAGGAGCCGGCGGACCAAGTGTCGTTGTCGGTTGGGTCCAAGACCATGCCCTTGCCGCGGCGCAGCTGCAGCACCTGCGAGCGCACCTCCGCGACGGGACGGCGCTCGCCCGGGGTCTGTGTGAGCTGGCCAAAGCGCAGCGGCTTGGAAAGCCCATCCGTAGAAAGCTGCAGTTCCACCTCGAGCACGACTGCACGGTGGGTGAACTTCAGGTTGGAGTAGCGATAAGCCAGGTCCAGGTCGGAGGCGGGAACCCACTCATCGGCACCGGTCTCGCGGGTATACAGGCGCACGCGGTTAAGCACGTCCGAGATTTCTGCGCCATACGCACCCACGTTTTGTACCGGCACAGCGCCCGCGGTTCCCGGGATTCCGGACAGGCACTCGATGCCGCCGAGGCCCGCCTCCACGGAAGCGGCAACCACTTCGTCCCAGTTCGCGCCGGCTTCCGCGCGGACCACGCCAGTCTCCGCGTCCACGCTCACCTCAGCGAAGTCGAGGACGAGTGCTACGACATCGATGCCCTCATCGGCGACCAAGAGATTAGAACCGCCGCCCACCACGACGAAAGGAATAGAAGCTTGATCCAGTGCCTTGACAGCGGAAATGGCGGCGTCGGCAAGCGTGGCCCGCAAACACAGCTCAGGTTTGCCGCCTACGCGCAGGGTGGTCAGGTCTGCGAAGGTGGTCTCCGTGTCGAGGACGAGGCCGTCGATCGCGGAGAGCTTCTGGGTCATAAATTCATCAAGCACGTCTACCAAGGTAGTCTGTAAAGCATGTCAACCCGTAGCGAAAACACCGTAACGATCAATCAGCCCATCGAAAAGGTTCACCAGGCGCTGCTCACGCAGGGTTACTGGGAGCACATTGTTGCTAACCTTTCTCCGGATCCGGGCCAGGTTCATGATTTCACCAACAACGTAGCCATCCTCTTCGAGGTGCTGCCAACCACCCTGCTGCCTGAAGCTGTCCGCGCCATGGTTTCTCAGGACCTGAAGGTCAAGCGTGTCGTCACCATTGGTGAGCTCAACGGCAATGCTGCCGATGTTAAATACACCGCAGACGTCAAGGGAACCCCTGTTGACTTCGGCGGCGACATCGCCCTGACCGGCGAGGGTGATACCACCACCCTGTCCTACGTCAACGAGATCTCCGTGAAGATCCCGATGATGGGCGCTGCCATCGAGCCGAAAGTTGCCGATGCCCTAGGTGAGCTCTTCAATAACGAGGGCAAGCTGACCGAGCAGTGGATCGCTGACAACCTCTAAACGCTACTTTTAACAGAAATGGCCGATCACGCACATAACCTGCGCGCAAGCGCGAGTGCGGGTCGGCCTTTCGGCGTTATTACCCGCGGTACCACCAATCAAAACAGGCTTCGTCGCTGCGATAGGTGGGTCGCCGCACACCCCTCCATCACGGCTTTGCTGCGGTCCGTGGAGGAGCCGCTGGCTCTCGACGTCGGCTATGGCGCGTCCCATTTCACCACCGTGGAATGGGCGGGCTGGCTGCGGCGGGTCAATCCCCGTGTGCGGGTGACCGGCCTGGAGATTGCGCCGGAGCGCGTGCTGCCGCCTCGCGACGGCGTGACCTTCGAGCTGGGAGGCTTCGAGCTGGCGGGGTATCGCCCGCAGCTGGTGCGTGCTTTCAATGTGCTGCGCCAATACGATGTCTCCCAGGTTCCCGAGGCATGGGAAGAGGTTACCTCGCGCTTGGCCCCTGGTGGTTTCTTCGTGGAAGGCACCTGCGATGAGCTGGGCAGGCTATCCACCTGGATCCTGCTCAACCGCGAAGGCCCGCAGAGCCTGCATTTGGCATGGGATCCCTTCAACGTGGAGCGTCCCTCTGACTTAGCGGAACGCCTGCCCAAGATACTTATCCACCGCAACATTCCGGGCGAGCCGATTCATGAGCTTTTGCAGGCCGCCGACCGCGCATGGGATCACGCCGCGGGGTGGGCTCCCCACGGGCCTCGTGTGCGCTGGCGAATGGCGCAACAGGCGATGATTGATGCGGGGCTGCCCGTGCATCCGGTGCGCAGGAGAATGCGCGATAGCGTCTTGAGCGTTAACTGGGAAGTCGTTGCGCCAAAGCTGTGAAGCAGGTTGCCCTCATTGGCGCTGTGAGTTCACATAAGTAACACTGGTAGGTATGGCTCAAAAGAAGACGTCTCTGGCTTGGAAAATACTCATCGGAGTGCTCGTGGCATTCCTCGTTCTCATTTTGCTGGCGGAGTTCGGCCTGCGCTGGTTCATGGGCAACCAAATGAAAGACCAGTTCGCCCAGGCCGCCAAGGACCAAGGAATTGAGTCCCAGGAGGATCCGAACATTAGCTTCGGCACCACTCCTATCCTGCTTGGACTATTCGGTGGCAAGCTCAGCGAAATGAACATGGAAACGCCGTCCACGCTGCAGATCGACGGCACCGAGATCAAGGGCCAGCCGGCTACCAACGTCCACATCGAAGACATGACGCTGTCCGATGACCCGGTGGCAGGCTCCCTCCGAGCTTCCACCAAGGTTCCAGATGATTACCTGTTGGCCACCTTCCAGAAGGGCATCGCAGACGAGTCCGGTAGCGAACAGGTCGGCAACTTGGTGGTCACCAACATCACGGCTAACGACGCCGAGAATCTTCTCGACGTCGAGTTCGCCGGCGGCCTCGCCAATCTCGCGTTGGAGCCGAAGGCGCAGGACGGCAACCTGTCGATCACGGCAAAGAACGCCTCCCTGCTGGGCTTCGACTTGCCGAAGGAAGCAACCGACGCCATCTCTACTGCGCTGCAGAAGGGCATGAAGGATCAGTTCATCGGCGAGGGCTTGAGCGTCGACGAAGTGGATGTGGCTGACGGCGAGCTCAACCTCACCATCACTGGCCAGGACGTGCCGATGAGCGAGCTGGGCAGCGCCGCCAATGCGGCGGGCAAAGGCGCGAAGGAAGGCGCCCCAGCACCCGCGCAACAAGGCCGCTAAAAGGCGTTTTCACTTAGGCTAGCTCGCGGGCCAGACCTCGGCAGGCAACAAACCTGCCGGCTGGCCCGCGAGCTTTTCTTGTAATTGCTCGGCTTGGGCAGGCGAGGAATAGATGAGTTTATCGAAGCCCGCCTGCGTCGCAGCTTGCGCCGCGGTGAGAGCATTCTCGCTCGCGGGAAGGATAAGCCCAAGCTGGGCCGGCTGCGGGCAGGCCTCGCGGACGGTGATGAGATCGGTGAGCAGGCTGGTGGCGTCGCCAAGCAGGGCGTCTACCGCGACCCATACCTCCGCGGCGCCAGACTGCACCGCCAGGCGCGCCTCGGAGGCCTTGATGAGGCTATGGTGGCGGCCGGTGGGATAGCCGGCGACGGTGACCACGTGGGCGGCGCCCTGTGCGGCAAGCACGTGCGTGGGCGCGACGAGCACGGCCTCATCCGGCTGCGCGGCGGCGCGGACGTCGTCGAGAGCGGCGTTTAAGAGATTGCGCATCTTAGTAGCTGTAGTCGCCGTTGACGATGGCCTTGAGCTGCGGGCGGACGTCGAACCAATAGACGCCGGTCACGACTGCGCCAATCCACGGCAGGAAAGAAAACGGCAAGTTCAGCGCCAGCGCGGAAGCTGCCAGCATGCCCACCCAGGTCCACTTGCTCTTGCGGTCACCGGCGCGGTAGGCATCCTCGCGAGTGGTGGCGGCGAGGATGGCGCCAACAATGGCGAAGATGCTCAAGAAGGTAAAGAACCACCCAGCTGCGTGGTTGAGAAGGTAAATGATGATGTCCATAGGTATCCCAGCCTAGCGGGCCGGGCCAAACGGATTCTCTTCGCCTTCTGCAATGACCTCGCCGTCGATGATGTTGCCGTTTGCCGAGGTAGAGCCGGAGCGCTTTTCCTTCACGCTGGCAATCGCATTCTCGACGCCCTCGCGGCCTTCCTCGTAGGCCGCATTAAAGTCCTTGCAGGCGCGGGCAAAAGCCTCGGAGTCACGCACCTCGCCGGCGGCGTTGCTGACGCTTTTTCCAAGGCCGCGGGCGGTGCCGGTGACCTTGTCGAGGAAAGAGCCTTCCGGTTTCGGCTGCTGCGCGTGCTCCGCCTTCACGCGGCCAGAAAAATCCTTGGCGGCCTCAAAGCCGGAGGCGCCTGCGGTCTTCAAAGAATTAACGAAGGAATTAGCCATTATTTTTCTCCTTTAAGCACCAAAGACGAGGTGATTTACGGTGTAGATAACCAATCCTGCCAGCGTTCCCACAACCGTGCCATTCAGGCGGATAAATTGCAGATCCTTGCCCACCAAAAGCTCGATATTTTCGGCGGCTTCGGTGGCGTCCCAGCGCTTGATGGTCTCAGGGATGATGCTGATGATGTCGCCGGCGAAATTCTCCGCCGCCCAACGCGCGGCCTTATCCACGATTTCATTCGCCTTGTCACGAAAACGCGGCTCCTGCTGAATGCGCACGCCGAAATTCTGAGCTTCGGCCGCAATCTTGGTGCGCAGGAAGGATTGCGGTTCGCTCGCCTGCTTGGCGACGCCCGCCCTAAAGGCCTCCCACGCCGCCTCCGGCATAGCTTGTACCTGCTCGGAGTTCATCATCTCCTGCTTGATGCCCTCAACGCGGGCGACCATCTCGGGGTCATCCTGCAGGCGCCGTGCAAACAACTCCAGGTTGCGACGGATAGACTGCCGCACGGCATGGTTCTTGTCATACTTGACCTCGGAGGCGCACTCCACGATGGCGACGTAAACCTTGTCACCGGCCATGCCGCGGGCGAAGCGGGGAAGCCAAGCCGGCATCTTTTCGTCGACAAGCTCGATGACTTCGTTTTCAAGGGTGAGGACTTTGGCATGCGCCCAGTCAATGAGGTCGTCAACAAGCGGCTCTGCTTTGCCGTCGGCGATGTAGCCTTCCAGCAAGCGTCCCACCGGAGGGCCCCACTCGGGCTCCAGCATGCGGTCGAGGATTTGGGTGCGGATGAGGTCCTCGGCCTCGGCGGAATCGAAACTATTGACAGCGCGTGCCAGAATATCGGCTGCCTTGTGCGCGGCTAGCTGCGAGTTAGGCTCCTGGGCCAACCAGGCGCCGGCCTTTTCGGGAATGTTGTTTTCCGAAATCTTCGCCGAGAGGGCATCCGGGGTGAGGAACTGCTCCTCCACGAAGGTGCTCAAGGCCTCGCCGACCTGATCCTTCTTCTTTGGGATGAGCGCCGTGTGCGGAATCGGAATACCCATGGGATGGCGGAAAATAGCGGTAACGGCGAACCAGTCAGCCAAGCCGCCGACCATGCCGGCCTCCGCGCCCGCGCGCACAAACCCCACCCAAGCCGGAGCATTCGCGTCCTGATGCTGCCACCAGGAACATGCGAAGAAGATGACGGCAGCCAAGATCAAAAGGCCGGTGACACCCCACTGGTACTTGCGTAGCGTGCGGCGACGCTCGGCGACGTCGGCGGGATTGGGGCCTGGTACGGCAATGCTCATGTTGGCTGTGACTCCTTTTGTTGCTCCGTATAACTGTACTAACGGATTCAGCGCGCGGCCTCTTCCCTGGTGCAGATAGGCAAATGAAAAGCGCCCCTAGCCTCCATCGAGGATGGCTAGGGGCGCTTGTGGCAGGAATGCTAAGTTCGCACCAGCTTAGTTGATACGACCGGTCTCAGAACGGTACTGACGATAGTAACGACGACCGTAGTGGATGAGACCAACGCAAGCGACAGCAATGACGACGAGCAGGGCAGCACCGACGATGATGGAAATCTTGGAGCTTTCCTGGCCCACGCCGTACTGGAAGGCACCAGCGCCGAGGCCCCAAATCAGGGTGCCGGCTGCCGGCAGCAGAGAAAGGATCAGGCCCATGCCGACCCAGGTGGAGGTGCGCAGCAAAGAAGAGTGCGGTGCGCCGAAGGATACTGGGTCGTATCCCTCAATGTAAGAGTCCTGGATCTTGCCGGTAAACTCCGGGTAGGTCTCACTTGCGTGATCAGCAACTGCGTGGGTGTTGTCGCTCATGGCTGAAACTTTCTCTCGTTCCTGTTATTCCTGTGAATGACTATATCTTAGTCGTCCTTGCCGCGGAAAGCAGCACGTGCACGTTCGCGGGTAACTGCGGACACAGCGGTCAGCGGAACGCCTGCTGGGCAGACGTCAGCGCATTCGCCGTAAAGGGAGCAGTGACCGAAGTTCTGCTCGAGGTCATCGACCATGTTGCGTGCACGACGGCCACGCTCTTCCTTGCCCAGCGGCATGAGGGAAAGGTGAACCAGCTTCGCGCCGGTGAACAGGTGAGCTGCACCGTTCGGGCAGGATGCCACGCAGGCACCGCAGCCGATGCAGGCAGCGTGGTCGAGGGAGTACTCGGCGGTCTCGTGGTTGAGGTGCAGGGTATCGGCATCCGGAGCGGTGCCGGCGTCCATGGAGACGTAGCCACCCTGCTCCATGACGTGGTCCAGCTTGGAGCGGTCCACGATCATGTCCTTGATAATCGGGTATGCGGCAGAGCGGAATGGCTCCAGCTTGATCTTGTCGCCGTCCTTGAACTGGAACAGGCGCTGCTGGCAAGCCGGGGTGTTCTGGCCTGGGCCGTGTGGGCGGCCGTTGACCAGCAGACCACAGGTGCCGCAGATGCCCTCACGGCAGTCGGATGCGAATGCGAAAGGCTCGTTGCCAGCCTCGACCATGCCCTCGTTGACGTGGTCGAGCAGCTCCAGGATGGACATCTGCTCGGCGGCGTCGTCAACCTGCACGGTCTCGAACTTGCCTTCTTGCGTCGGTCCGGCTTGACGCCAGATCTCAAGTGTCAGTTTCATTACTTGTAGTTCCTTGTCATCAGCGGGATCGAATCAAAGTACAGCGGCTCTGCGTGGCGGATGAACTCGCCAGCGTTTGCGCCTGGCTCCCAGGCAGAAACGAAGCACCAGTTCTCATCGTCACGCTCAGCCTCGCCATCCTCGGAGAGGTGGTCGTCACGGAAGTGCGCACCACAGGACTCGTCACGGTCCAGGGCGTCAACACACATGAGCTCGCCCAGGTCGATGTAGTCAGCAACGCGCAGACCGTACTCGAGAACCTGGTTCATGTCGTTAGCGTTGCCGGTGATGCGGACGTTAGCCCAGAATTCCTCGCGTAGATCGCGAATCTTCTGGATAGCGACCTTGAGGTCCTCGACGTTACGGGAAACGCCGCAGCCCCAGTAGAGAATCTCACCGAGCAGGCGGTGGTAGTGAGCCGGGCCGTGCGGGTCATTGCCACGCACTCCCATCAGACGGTCGATGCGATCTTGTGCGCGCGAAACAGCCTTCTGTGCCTCGGCCGAATCCTCAGCCAGCTTGTCCTCACCGAGGTGCTTAGCCAGGTAGTTAGGAACCGTAAATGGCAAGGTGAACCAGCCGTCGACGGATGCGGACAGCAGGGAGTTAGCGCCCAGGCGGTTCGCACCGTGGTAGGTCCAAGAGCACTCACCGGCGGCGAACAGGCCGTCGATAGCGGTCATCTCGTTGAAGTCGGTCCACAGGCCACCCATGGTGAAGTGGCAGGTCGGTGCGATACGCATCGGGGTCTCGTATGCGGACTCGCCGATTGCCTCTTCGTACATCTCGATGAGGTTGGAGTAACGCTCACGGATCTTGTCCTTACCCAGACGCTGGATTGCATCGCGGAAGTCCAGGTAAACGGAGTTGTGCAGCGGTCCGACGCCCAGGCCCTTGTTGATCTGCTGGGAGATCGCACGGGATGCAACGTCACGCGGAACGAGGTTGCCGAAGGCCGGGTAACGGCGCTCTAGGAAGTAGTCGCGCTCTTCTTCCGGAATCTCGTTGGCGGGGCGGTCGTCACCTTCCTTGATCGGGGACCAAATGCGGCCGTCGTTACGCAGCGACTCGGACATGAGGATGGTCTTAGACTGCCACTCGGAGTTGACCGGAAGACCCGTCGGGTGGAACTGGATGAATGCCGGGGAAGCCAGGTATGCGCCGTGCTCGTAAGCACGCATCATGGCGCCAGCATTGGAGTTCTTAGCCAGGGTGGACATGTGGTAGACGTTGCCGTAGCCGCCGGTACCGAGGATTACTGCGTGGCCGGTGAAGGCCTTCAGCTCGCCGGTAATCAGGTTACGGGTAACGATGCCGCCCGCGCGCTTCACACCATTGTCGTTGTAGGTGATGATGTCCTGCATGTCGTGGTGAGCGAACAGCTCCACGTTGCCCAGGCCAATCTGGCGGTACAGCGCCGAGGTGGTGGACAGCTGCAGCTGCTGACCTGTTTGACCACGGGTGTAGTAGGTACGGGAAACCTGAACACCACCGAAGGAGCGGGTTGCCAGGGTGCCGCCGTACTCGCGGGCGAAAGGTGCGCCGATGGCGTTCATGTGATCGATAACGCGCACGGACTCATAAGCCAAGCGCCAGCAATCGGACTCGCGGCAGCGGTAGTCGCCGCCCTTCACGGTGTCCTTGGTGTGGCGGTATGCAGAGTCGTTGTCCACCTTCTTGTGGCGGGAGGAGTTGACGCCGCCCTGCGCAGCGATGGAGTGCGCACGACGTGGGGAATCGTGGTAGGTAAAGACCTTCACGTTGTAGCCCAGCTCGCCGAGGGCTGCGGCAGCAGCGCCAGCGGCCAGGCCGGTACCGACCACGACAACCTCAAACTTGCGGCGGTTGAGCGGGGAGACCAGATCCATATGATCCTTCTGGTAGCTCCACATTTCCTTCATCGGAACGCCGTGCGGCTCGTGGGACTCCAGGATGCGACCTGCGGTGACGCCCGGGACAATCGACGTCGGGTGCGAGAACTTCGGATGCTCGCGCTTGAGTTCAGTGTTAGTCATTTTTTAAAAAGCTCCTTTAGCTGACCCAACCCAGGGCGACGGACAGCGGCATAACGATGTTTGCGATGCAAACTACAGCCGGGATGATGTAGGCCAGAATCACGAAGACCTGACGCCACTTCGCACCGGTGATACCCAGGTCAGAAGCAGCCAGACGGATGCCGTGGGTCAGGTGCAGGAACAGGCAGCACATCGCCAGAACGTAGAAGATGGTGACTGGCCAGCGGCTGAAGGTGGCAATCATGTTTGCCTTGACCTCGCCGTGCACGAATGCCTCAGGCGCAACCGGCTGCACACCCATGGTGAGGTCCAGCAGGTGGAAGACGATGAACAGCAGCAGGACTGCACCGGTGACCAGCATGGTCTTGGTTGCAAAGGAGTCGAGGCCACCCATCAGATTGGTGCGCTTGAATTTGCCGCGGGACTGCTTGGAGCGAGCGGTAAGTGCGAATGCACCGTAAATATGTGCAATAACGCAAGCCAGCAAAACAATGCGGATCATCCACAGCAGGTGGCCGTGCGGGATGAGCGGTGCGCCCAGATCACGCAGGAACTCGCCGTAGATATCGAGTGCTTCGTCGCCGTCGTGCGCCGGCAAGTAAAGCTTCAGGTTGCCGGCCATGTGGCCGACTACGAAAAGCGCAAAGAACAGGCCGGTGATGGCCATCGTAATCTTCAGTGCCCAGGTGGGTACGGAAGGCTTAGTACGAATCGTTTCGTTAGTGATGCGGCCGTGAGCGATTGCCTCACGGTCAGGATTTTTTACAGACATGACACCTCCATAGTCGCTATTACCTTACGCAGCCTTATCCGCTGGCAACTAGTCAAATTCGGGCCAAAGCAGTCTCTTCTTAAGGGCCTAAGCAGTCCGTAGAAATTTCATTAGGTAAGGATCGCCTAAAACGGAGTATTCGAAAAGCCGTTTACCTTGCACGCTGCTTTTTACGCAATACTCACGTTGCGAAATTCCCAGGCGTCTATGAGGTTCGTCACAGCTAATTTTCGGAGTGACTAGCTCACCCCTTTATGTGTCAAACTTTCGCAGGAGTCACACCGCCCACACTCCACACATTTTTACCCCTATTCGCAGGGAGGTTAAGAACCTTCACACAGTCTTTGCAAAAATCCTGTTACAGGATGGCAGGGGCCGGTAATCTTTTTCACATGAGTAAGACTTACGTGGGTTCACGCCTGCGCCAATTGCGGCGCGAACGGGATCTAAGCCAAGCCTCTCTAGCCTCTACGCTGGGGCTTTCGGCTAGCTATGTCAATCAGATCGAACACGACGTCCGCCCTTTAACTGTACCGGTACTGCTGCGCATTACTGAGGTATTTGGCGTCGACGCCACCTTCTTCTCCCGCGATGATGACTCCCGCCTACTGGCTGAAATCCAGGATGTCATCCAGGACAAGGAGCTATGCCCCTCCCCCGTTGAACTGCAAGAATTGTCCGAGTTGGTTTATAACCACCCCACCGTGGCCCGCACGCTGGTGGAGATTCACCGCCGCTACGGCAATGTTCGCGACAAACTGTCCCTTGCCACCGATACCCGCCGCTCCGCAGGCACACAGGCGCTTTCCATGCCACACGACGAAGTCCGCGACTTCTTCTATGCGCGCCAAAACTACCTGGATGACCTAGACGTTCACGCTGAGACGCTCGCTTCTGAGCTGGACGTTTCGCAATTCCGCATCCGCGATACCGAGGCCGCCCTGTCAGCGCGGCTGCGCGACAAACACGGCGTCGAGATCGTAACGACGCCACAAATGGATGGCACGCTACACCGTTTCGACCGCGAAAGCGGAACGTTCCGCCTCGCCAGCCGCCTCTCAGAGGGGCAGCGCGCCTTCCGCATGGCTGCTGAGCTGGGATTTCTGGAAGCTGGCGAGCTCATCGACTCCCTTGTCGACGAAGAGCCCTTCACTTCCGACGCCTCGCGCAACCTTGCTAAGCGAGGCATCGCCAGCTACTTTGCGGCAGCCACAATCCTTCCTTACACCACTATTCATTCTGAAGCAGAGCAATCGGGCTATGACCTGGAATACCTATGCCAGGCCTTTGGCGTGGGCTACGAAACGGTGGCTTCGCGCCTTTCTACCCTGCAGCGCACGAACAAGCGTGGCATTCCATTCACGTTCGTCCGCGTGGACCGCGCCGGCAATATGTCCAAACGTCAATCAGCCACCGGCGTCCACTTCTCCAACTCGGGCGGTACCTGCCCGCTGTGGAACATTTATGAGACCTTCTCTAACCCCGGAGTTATCTCCCGCCAGCTCGCGCAGATGCCCGATGGGCGCAACTACCTGTGGATTTCGCGTTCGGTTCAGCACCACCAGGGCCGCTACGGCGATACAAATAAGCTCTTCGCCATTGGCCTGGGTTGCGAGGCTCGTCATGCTGACCGCACGGTATATGCCGAGGGCCTTGATCTGGGCGACCTATCTGCTGCGACCCCGATTGGCAACGGATGCCGCACCTGCCCGCGTGCCAATTGCGCCCAGCGCGCCTTCCCCGCCATCAACGAAACGCTGACAATCGACGCCCATCGCTCCGCGGTGGCGCCGTACTAAGCACGCGACATCCCGGGCTTGCGGTGCCGCGCTTCGCTGCCGGAACGCAAATACCCAGCCCTGAAAAACCAGACCTCGTGGTCGTACTCGCATCCCCGTTTGTTCTCACGGGATCGCCACCAGCAGGTCTGTGTTTCCAGGGCTGGGTATTTGCCAGAAGATGCAGAAAAGGCCCCCTCGCGGGGGCCTTAACGCGAAAAGCGCTTAGAGGTTAATCATGTGGCCGCCGATGCCCTCGGCAGCTTCCTTCATTGCCTCAGAAAGCGTTGGGTGGGTGTGGATATTGCGTCCGATTTCCTCAGCGGTGAGGTCGAAGCGCTGTGCCAGCGTCAGTTCCGGCAGAAGCTCGGAGACGTTGGAGCCAACCATGTGTCCACCAATGAGCTCACCGAACTCACCGTCAGCAATGAGCTTGACGAAGCCGGCGGTCTCGTTGAGGCCCGCTGCCTTGCCGTTTGCGGAGAACGGGAAGGTTGCGACCTTGATGTCACGGTCAGCAAACTTCTCGCGTGCCTGCTCCTCGGTGTAGCCGAAGGAAGCAACCTGCGGGTTGCAGAAGGTAGCGCGCGGCATGTTCATGTAGTCACCCAGTAGCTGGGTCTCAGCGCCAGCGATAACCTCAGCAGCAACCACGCCCTGTGCCTCAGCAACGTGTGCAAGCTGAAGCTTTGCCGTGACGTCGCCAATTGCGTAGATGCCCGGAACATTGGTGCGCATGTAATCGTCGATTGCGATAGCGCCGCGCTCGGTGAGCTCAACGCCGGTGTTTTCCAAGCCGAAGCCCTCAACGCGCGGTGCGAAGCCGATGGAGACCATGCAGCGGTCAACGGTCAGGGTGTCGGTCTTGGAGCCGTCCTTGGACTCGACCTCGACGGTGACATCGTTGCCATTGTCCTTGATGGAGGTGGTCTTGAAGCCGGTCAGCAGCTTCACGCCAAGCTTCTTGTACTGCTTAGCAATCTCCTTGGAGACGTCCTTGTCCTCGTTCGGCAGGACGCGGTCCATGAACTCGACGATGGTGACGTCCACGCCGTAGTTAGCCAGAACGTATGCGAACTCCATGCCGATTGCGCCGGCGCCCACGATAACCATGGACTTCGGAGCTTCATCCTTGAGGATCTGCTCCTCGTAAGAAACGATGTTGCCGCCGATTTCAACGCCCGGGAGGGAACGAACGACGGAGCCCGTTGCGATGATGCAGTTTTCGAAGGTGACGGTCTTGCCCTTGTCATCGCCCTCGGTGATTTCGATGGTCTTTGCGTCTTTGAAGGAGCCAAGGCCGTTGATCTCGGTGATCTTGTTCTTCTTCATCAGGTAGTGGACACCCTTGACGATGCCTTCAGAGACCTTGCGGGAGCGCTTGTGAGCAACACCGAAGTCGAAGGAGACATCACCAGAGATGCCGAAAGCCTTAGCCTCATGGTTGAAGGTGTGTGCTACCTCGGCGTTCTTCAGCAACGCCTTGGAAGGAATACAGCCAACGTTGAGGCAGACACCTCCCCAGTACTGCTTCTCAATGACAGCAACCTTCTTGCCAAGCTGGGCTGCGCGGATGGCGGACACGTAGCCGCCTGGGCCCGCGCCGAGTACTACAACGTCATAATGTTCTTGAGTCACGCGTACAAGAATACGGAAGATTATCCGCGCTGTCTCACTCTCCCCCAAGATTGAGTGCCTTTTAACTTCTTAAGGCGAAAACGCAGCCCTCGCAGGAATTAAAAAATCTCCCTTTCCTGCCTTAAAAGCAAGGTAGGAAAGGGAGATTGGTTCAGCCGAAGCAGTGTCTTAGAACAGACCCATGCCCAGCGCAGCCTCGGAGGACATGGAAGAGCCAGCGTGTACCCAAGCGCCGAGGACGTTGTTGATGGCGACAATGAAGGAATCAAAAGCGTTCATGAAGTCTTACTTTCTGTTGTTGCTGCACAAATGCAGGGAGGCGGAAAGAAACCTGCTGGTGGGGATGGTTTCCTGCGAGCAAATTGCACTCTTTATAACGGCATCTTAGGCACATACGTTACGCAGTGCGCTAATTCCAGCCGAAATTATGACACAAAAGCCACATGTTCACCAGCATTCACTTTTGCTACTTGATAGTTTGACTGTAGCCCCCTCGTTGTCTCCCTCTTTCCTGCCTCTTGCCTTTGGCGAGGGCACAAGGGAATATAGTCAACGAAAATGCGCGTACCCTCTCACGCATTACCGACTCCCTCTAAGGAAGCAAACCTAAATGAAGACTCTCCACTCATTGGTCAAAGTCGCTGCCTCTGCAGCGCTGATTTTGGGGTGTACGACCATTCCGGCCACCGCATCTGAAGTGCCTGCTGCCCCTGTGGCAGGCGACGCCACCCCTTCCACCATCACCGAGGATTCCGCCTGGAAAGTCCTTAACGCAGATCCCTCCATTCAGGGCCTTTTGGTCTCCGAAGACGAATACCGAGAAAGCATCGAAACCTACCGCGCAGCCGCAGCGGACGGCACTCTCGATGCCGCGAAGTACAAGGAGCTGAGCTTCGACCTAGATCTGGCGAAGTTGCCAGACGAGTTGAAGTGGTACGGCTACGTTTACAAGTACCCGGACTACCGCGCCAAAATCGTCACCATGCAGGCCTCTTCCCCTGCCATGAATGGCCGCGAAATCCCGCTCGCCGTCATCACCCCTGACGGCAAATTCGATTCGCAACGCCCGACGCTATACATGCTCAACGGCGCAGGCGGCGCTGACCAAGGCATGGATTGGATCGTCAGCACCGCTGGCCGCGACCTAGATCCGGAAAAGCCGGGCACTCAAGACATCGATGACTTCTACGGAGACCGCAATGTCAACGTCGTCATCCCGCAGGCCGGCGCATTCAGCTACTACACCGATTGGCTCGAGGAACCGGACGGCAAGTACGGGCTTAAGGGCCCACAGAAGTGGGAGACCTTCCTAACCAAGGAGCTGCCTGGCCCGCTGGAGGATCACATCAACGGCAACGGGCAGCGCGGCATCGCTGGCATGTCCATGTCCGCCACCTCTTCACTGCTGCTGGCTGAACACAACCCACGCTTCTACGACGCAGTCGGCTCCTACGCCGGCTGCGCCGCTACCTCGAGGCCGCTGCCGCACTTCTACCTCCAGCTAACCCTGGGCCGCGGCGGCGCTACCCCAGAGCAGATGTGGGGCGAAATGGGTGGCGAGTACAACCGTTATAACGACGGTCTCATCAACGCGACCAAGAACAACCTGGGTGACACCGACATCTACGTGTCCGCCGGCTCCGGCCTCGCGGGCGCAACCGATTTAGGTTCGACCAAGTCTTCTTCCACCCTCGTGTTTGAAGGTGGTGCCATCGAAGCCGCAATGAGCGCTTGTACCCATGACTTGCAGGCAAAACTCAACCACGAAGACGTGCCGGCTACATTCAACTTCCGCAACACCGGCACCCACTCCTGGCCGGGCTGGTTGGAAGACATCAACGCTTCCTGGAAGGTCTTCGGCACGGCATTCAACGCCCCAGAATCGGAGGCTCACGTCGCCGAGGCAAACAATGCTGATGAAGTACTTGCTAACGAAAAGCTTGACGACGCCGATATCCCTAATGTTGAGCAGCCTGCCCCCGCTGACTCCCTGCCGGTAGACCCAGCAGCGCCAGCACAGTAAGCTCTCCTTAAAACTCTCGACACGTTGGGAAAGAAGTTAATGAAGCGTATTAGCTCTATTATCGCCGCAGCCGCAATCGCTGCTGGCGCACTCGTTGTACCATCTGCTGGTGCTGCTACCGTTGCACCAGCAACCATTGCAGGTGACACCGCGCTGTCCACCATCACTGAGATCGACCCGAGCGCCGTTCCTGCCGATGTGGCAGGCACCAAGTGGTACAAGAAGTACAAGGATGACGGCCGCGTCGAGAAGCTGCTGGCCCATTCGCCTTCCATGGATCGCGATATCCCGCTGGCTGTCATCAAGGCTAATGCCGCTAACCGCCCAACCATCTACCTGCTCAACGGCGCTGGATCTGCAGAGCAGGATTCTGACTGGCTGAGCTTGTCCGACGCGGTTGACTTCTACCACGAGAAGAACGTCAATGTCGTCGTTCCGCAGGCTGGTGCTTTCTCCTACTTCACTGACTGGGAGCAGGAGCCAAACGGTAAATACCTGCAGGGCCCGCAGAAGTGGGAGACCTTCCTGACCAAGGAGCTGCCAGGACCAATCGAGCAGCGCCTCAGCGCTTCCGACAAGCGTGCAGTGGCTGGTATGTCGATGTCCGCTACTTCTTCCCTGCTGTTCGCAGAGCACAATCCAGGCTTCTACGACGCAGCCGGCTCCTACGCGGGCTGTGCCGCAACCTCCTCCCAGCTCCCTTATGAGTTCCTGCGCCTGACCGTCAACCGTGGCGGCGGCCAGCCGGAGCAAATGTGGGGCCCAATGGGCAGCGACTACAACCGCCACAATGACGCCCTTCTGAATTCCCACAAGCTGAAGGACACCGCTCTGTACGTCTCGTCTGCCTCCGGCCTGGCTGGCAAGACCGATATGCCTTCTTACTACACCGCACAGGGCATGAACCCGGCCGCCGCATTCGTCGGATCCGCACAGCTCCAGGTCGAGGGCGGCATCATCGAGGCTGCGGTTAACAGCTGCACCCACAACCTGAAGGCCAAGCTGGACCAGCAGAACATCCCGGCTACCTTCAACTTCCGCAATACCGGCACCCACTCTTGGCCGGGCTGGCGCGAGGACATCGAGAAGTCCTGGCCCGTATTTGCATCGGCTCTCGGCGTATAGGCCTATAAGGCCTCAACGCGAATAGGGTTTCATCCTTAAAGGGCGGTAGGATCGCAGCATTATGAAGCTGCTTTCCACCGCCCTTTCGCACGTCGCACCCACCGCCGGTCAACTATCTGAACAGCGCGATAGCTACACAGGTGTCGCGTTCAACTTAGGTTATGAGGTCACCCATTATGACCTGGACCTTACCTACCGCGTTGAGCCCAACCTTTTGCAAGGTGAAGCGGTGCTGCATATCCGGGTGCTAGAGGACGTCGACAAGCTCACGCTCGATCTCGGCGGCGCCATGGTAGCCCGCCGCATCACCGCCAAGGGCGCACCGCGGGTGGCGAAATTCCGCCAGTCCGTGGGCAAGCTGCGCCTGACTTTCGCGGATACCATCGCAGATGGAACCGAGTTCGAGCTACACATCCGCTACGGCGGCTCCCCACGCCCCATCCGCACCCCGTGGGGCGAACTCGGCTGGGAGGAAACCGAATCCGGCGCTCTAGTAGCTAGCCAGCCCAACGGCGCCCCGAGCTGGTTCCCATGCGACGATACCCCGAGCGAGAAGACCACCTTTGACATCAAGATCACCGCAGATAATCCGTTCCGCGTGATTTCGAATGGAAAGCTGGTTTCCCGCAAATCCGCCAGCGGTTCGATGACGCGCTGGCATTACCGCACCGAACACCCCACGGCTACTTACCTGGTTACGGTTCAGGTAGGCGAGTTTAGCGAGGTCAGGCTTGGCGACGACGTGCGCGCCTGGGTTCCGCCAGCACTCAAGATGCCTGTCCAAGTGGTCTTTGCCCAGCAGCAGGAGATGCTGGACTTCTTCTCTTCCTGCTTCGGCGCCTATCCGTTTGACGAATATCAGGTGGTCATCACCGAGGACGAGCTGGAAATCCCGCTGGAAGCCCAGGGCCTTTCGATTTTCGGCTCCAACCATGTCTCGCCTACCTTCGAGCGTCTCATCGCTCACGAGCTTTCCCACCAGTGGTTTGGCAATGCGGTGGGCCTTAGCGAGTGGAAGGATATTTGGCTCAACGAGGGTTTTGCCTGCTACTGCGAGTGGTTGTGGATGGAGCACACGCATGGCCGGGCGGTGCATGAGTCTGCGCGTTCGCACTACAACGTGCTCGCTCGCAAGGCGCAGGATGTGTTGCTGGCAGATCCGGGCACTCAAGACATGTTCGATGATCGCGTGTACAAACGCGGCGCGCTCACGGTACATGCAGTACGCGTGCTGCTTGGCGACGCCGCCTTTTTCGACGCCGTGCGCTCCTACCTGGCAGAAGGCCGCCACGGCGTGGTTACGCCGGAAGACCTGCTTTCGAAGCTGCGCGAGCGCGCGGAAGATACGGCCGCGCTCGATGACCTGCTGGAGCAGTGGCTGGAACAAGAAAAATTGCCGCACTTCCCGGCTTAAGCACCACCCCCCAAAATTTCGAACTTATTTTCCAATTTACCCTTGACAGGTCGTTGTATGTGGATAAAATAGAACATGTAATCGAAACGCCGAGGGGGTGGGGCGCCATGCAAGACAAACACGAAGCGATTATTTCCACAGTCAACGAAATTGCCACATCGCTAACAGAACTGCGGGAGCTTATGAAAGAACCCGCAGACCTCTACTTCGGCCGTTTGCATCCCGCTTTCGAGCACCTCGAGAACGCAATGGGAAAGAAGACCACCATCGATGCCGCCTTTGCCTTCCTTGCTGCCCGAGATGACGCTGGCCGTACAGTCGGCTCCAGCAAGCCGGAAGACTATCTCACCGCACGTTTGGGCCTGACCTATCCGGTGGCACAGGCGCGCATAAAGACCGGGCAATCGCTCTTTGCCCCGCTTTCGGAGGAAGCGGCCGCGGATGCGCCAGCTTCTGCCCATTCAAGCGCGACGGGCAGTGATAGCGAAACGGCAGAACAAAAGCGTGAGGACGCCACCCGTGAACGCGCCCGTCGGGAGCGGGAAGCCGCAGAAAAGCGCCGCCGGCAAATGCTTGAAGAAGAAGCCGCACACGCGCGCACTATCGCACTCATCGAACAGGAACTTGAGCACCTCACGGAGGGCGCGCTCCCTGGCCCGCAAGAGCTTAGCCAGCGCGCTTTGGAGAAGTCTCGGGAGATGTCACATACTGCGCTCCGAGCCTGGCTGCGCGAGGCCATTCGTGCAGCAAACAAATCAGTCTCCGATGCAGACGCAGTTATTAAAAAGCGTCGCTTGCGCATCTCCCAGCCAGATGCTGATGGTGGCGTCTTCATCAGTGGATACGTCGATGCCGCCACGGCAGCAATGCTAAAAGCCGCATTTGCCCCAGCTCGCCATCAGGGAGGGCCAAATCTTCCGGCAGAGGAAGATTCCCGCACATACTCCCAAAGAATGGCAGACCAGCTTTCTGCCATCGTCCACAGCTATCTCGAATCACATCAGCACGGCACTGGTGGTGTGGGTTCCTTGCTTATCACCACCACGCTGAACGAGTTGGAAGAGATGGATTCTTCCACCCGGTTCGCCACCAACACTGGCGTGGAGCTCTCCCCGCTGGACCTGCTACGTATTGGAGCGGCATCACACGATTTCATCGGTGTGGTTGATGATAAGAAATTCCCGCTGGAATTGGGCCGCTGCAAGCGCAGCGCAAGCCTTTATCAAAAGATAGCCTTGGCGGCCTCGGAGTTGGTATGCACCCATCCCGGCTGTGACCGCCCTTGGGTCGAATGCGATGTCCACCACCTCCATGCGTGGGCAGCAGGTGGAGCAACGGATCTCAAGAACTTGACGCTCCTCTGCAGAAGACATCATGCGGATAACAATGACCGACGTGACGGTTTCCGCAACATGGGGCATGCAGAGCGAGACCCAATAACTCGAAGAGTTGGTTATCGTCCGGCGGGGTCGGAAAGGATCCATTTCAACGACAGCCCAACTGCACATAAAGCCCCGGCCCACAAACTCAGCGCCTAATCGCAGGATACTTGTGCCCTGCGGGCGGATTGCGCTTGCGTTTTATCGCGAGGTGAAAATAGCGAAGGAAGGTAGCCTAAAATTGTTATCCATGCGCAGAATGCTAGTTACTGGCGGCGCCGGATTCATCGGCGCCAACTTCGTCCGCTTGGTCGCTGCCACGCGCCCAGAAGTCTCCATCACGGTGCTGGACAAACTCACCTACGCGGGTAACCGGGCGAACCTCGAGGGCGTAGAGTGCCGCTTGGTTGTCGGCGATATCGCCGATGCCGCGCTGGTGGATGAGCTGGTGGTGCAAAGCGACATCGTGGTGCACTTCGCAGCAGAGTCCCACAACGATAATTCGCTGCAGGATCCCTCCCCGTTCATCCAGACCAACGTCGTAGGTACTTTCACCTTATTGGAAGCCTGCCGCAAGCACGATGTGCGTTTCCACCACGTCTCTACCGACGAGGTCTTCGGTGACCTCGAAATCGGTGCCGCTACCAAGTTCACCGAAACCACCCCTTATGTGCCTTCCTCGCCGTACTCCGCGTCGAAAGCCAGCTCCGATCACCTGGTCCGCGCCTGGGCGCGCAGCTTTGGGTTGCGGGCAACCATCTCGAATTGCTCCAACAACTACGGCCCTTTCCAGCACGTAGAAAAGTTCATCCCGCGCCAAATCACCAACCTGTTAGACGGCCAGCCGGCCAAGCTATACGGAACGGGTGAGCAGGTCCGTGACTGGATTCACGTCGACGATCACAACAGCGCGGTCCTCGCCATCCTCGATCGCGGCGAAATCGGCGAGACCTACAACATCGGCGCTGACCAGAAAGACATCAACAACAAAGAGGTCATCGAGCTCATCTGCGAGATCATGGGCGCGACCAATGCTGCAGGCGGCGCGCTCTACGAGCACGTAGCTGACCGCCCCGGCCACGATCAGCGCTACGCCATGGACGCTTCCAAGCTGCGCCGCGAGCTGGGCTGGCAGCCGCACTACACTGACTTCCGCGAAGGGCTGGCACAGACCATCCAGTGGTACCGCGACAATGAGAAGTGGTGGCGCCCGGATAAAGGCGACGTCGAGAAGCATTACGCCCAACACGGCCACTAAACCGGCAGCGCAACCCCATTAAACGAAACCTAGACAGGAAGAAACGAGCACACGTGCAGGTAACCAAGACGGCCATCGAGGGCCTACTGTTCATCGAGCTTGACGTCCACGGAGACAATCGCGGCTGGTTCAAGGAGAACTGGCAGCGCGCAAAGATGGTTGAGGCCGGGCTGCCCGATTTCCAGCCGGTGCAAAACAACGTCTCTTTCAACGCCGCGGCGGGCGTGACCCGCGGTCTGCATGCCGAGCCCTGGGACAAACTGGTAAGCGTGGCCCACGGCAAGGTCTTCGGTGCGTGGTGCGATCTGCGCGAAGGCTCCGAAACCTACGGTGAGCTGGTCACCCATGAAGTAAGCCCCGATACCGCCGTCTTCGTCCCGTGGGGCGTGGCCAACGGCTTCCAGGCACTTGAGGAAACCGCGTATTCCTACTTGGTCAACGATCATTGGTCACCTGACGCGGAGTACACCTTCGTCAACCTCGACATGGTGGACTGGCCGCTCGATCCCACCGAAATCTCCGACAAAGACCGCGCGCACCCGCAGCTAGCGGACGTCACGCCCATGGCGCCGCGCAAGGTGCTGGTCACCGGCACCAACGGCCAGCTGGGCCGCGCGCTGCGCAAGGTGCTACCGAACGCGGAGTTCTGCACGCGCGAGGAATTCGACATCACCAATCCGCCGCAGCGTCCTTGGCGCCGCTACAGCTCCATCATCAACTGCGCCGCCTACAACGACGTCAACGGCGCAGAAAGCGACCGCGCCCGCGCCTGGGAAGTCAACGCGCTGGCACCTGCCAAGCTGGCGCGCATCGCCGCCGATAACAACTTGACGCTTGTGCACGTCTCCAGCGACTACATCTTCGACGGCGAAACCGAATTACACACCGAGGAAGAAAGCCCTAGCCCGCTGAGCCTGTATGGGGCGTCGAAGGCGGCGGGTGAGGCGTCGGCAAGCGTGGCACCTAAGCACTATGTGGTGCGCACCTCGTGGGTCTTTGGCGAGGGCAACAACTTCATCAAAACCATGGCTCAGCTGGCAAATAAGGGCATCGAGCCGAAGGTCATCAATGACCAGCGCGGCCGACCCACCTTTGCAGAGGACCTGGCCAAGGGCATCGCGCACCTGCTGGAAACCCAGGCGCCTTATGGCATCTACAACCTCTCCTCCGGGGGCGATACCGTGGGCCGCGATGAACTCGCCATGGCCACGTTCATCGGCATGGGGCACGACCCCGCCGAGGTCCACTCGGTCAGCACCGCGGAGTACGGCGTCGAGCCTGCCCGCCGGCCCAGCGAATCTACGCTGGATCTTTCCAAGATTGAAGCCACCGGCTTTAGCCCGATGAATTGGCGCGCCGCGCTAGCGCTCTACCTTGCGCTTTATCCTTTGGATTAGGCTTTCAAGCATGAAAGGCATCATCCTCGCGGGCGGTTCAGGCTCACGCCTCTACCCCATCACCAAGGGCATCTCGAAGCAGCTCATGCCGATCTATGACAAACCCATGGTCTATTACCCGCTCAGCACCCTGATTCAGGCGGGCATTCGGGAGATCCTCATCATCACTACCCCCGAGGATTCGGCGTCTTTTGAGCGCCTGCTTGGCGACGGCTCCCAACTAGGCCTCATGCTTTCCTACGCGGTGCAGCCACGTCCAGAGGGCCTGGCGCAGGCCTTCCTCATTGCGGAGGATTTCATCGGCGATGACTCCGTAGCCTTGGTGTTGGGCGATAACATCTTCGAAGGCCACGGCTTTGCCACCGCCTTGGGCCAGTGCCGCGACCCAGAAGGCGGAATCATCTTCGCCTACGAGGTCTCCGATCCGCAGCGCTATGGCGTGGTGGAATTCGACGCGGCAGGCAACGCGCTGTCCATCGAAGAAAAACCAGCCCAACCCAAGTCCAATCATGCCGTGGTTGGTTTGTATTTCTACGATAACTCAGTAATCGACATTGCCAAGGGCATCCGCCCGAGCGCCCGCGGCGAGCTGGAAATCACCGCCGTCAACGAGGAGTACCTGCGCCGCGGCAAGCTACGGGTGCAGCGCATGCAGCGCGGCGACGTGTGGCTCGATACCGGAACGGTGGACTCGATGAGCGAGGCCTCCGCCTACGTCGAGGTGATGCAAAAGCGCACCGGCACCGTCATCGGCTCGCCGGAGGTGGCGGCCTACCGGGAAGGTTTCATCTCCCGTCCGGCCTTGGCCGCGCTGGCAGAGCCGCTCATGAAGTCCGGCTACGGCTCCTACCTGCTGGCCTCGGCGCGCGAGGATTAATCAGGCGGTTTTAATAGTCAGCCGGGTTTAGTAGCCGCGGGCGACGTATTCGTCGATGCGCGCGGCCTCTGCGCCCACGGTGGTCTCATCGCCGTGGCCCGGCAGCACGCGGGTCTCGGCGGGCAGGTTGAAGACCACATTGCGCAGGGATTCGATGATGACGTCAAAGTCGGAGTACTTGCGGCCGGTGGCACCAGGGCCGCCGTTGAAGAGCGTATCGCCGGAAAGCAGCACGCCCTCGCTCGGCAGGTGAAGCACCACGCAGCCCGGCGAGTGGCCCGGCGTATGAAAGACGGTGATGTCTTCGCCGCTGACCTGGAACTGCTGGTTATCCTCCAGCGGGTGGAACGCGGCGCCGCCGTTGGATTCTTCCCACAGCATCTGGTCATCTGGGTGGAGGTAGACTTCGGCGCCAAAGCGCTCGGCGGCCGCCGGCGCCAAGTCGCAGTGATCGTTGTGCGCGTGGGTGAGCAGGATGCCCTTGACCGGGCGATCGCCCACGAGCTCGGCCACCGCATCCAAGTCGTGGGAAGGGTCCACGACGTACACACCCGAAGCATCGCCTACGACGTAGACGTTATTGTCCACGTCCCACTCTCCGCCGTCTAGGCGGAACTTGCCTTTGGTTACGGCCTTGTCGATCTGCATTAGCTTTAGTTCTCCTAATCTATGCGAATTCAACGACGGAGCGCAGCACCTTGCCGGACTTCATGGTGGCGAAGGAATCTTCGACCTCGTCCAAGGAGATGCGCTCGGATACGAACTTATCCAGCGGGAACTGGCCGTTGCGGTGCAATGCCACATATGCAGGGAAGTCGCGCTCTGGCAAACAGTCGCCGTACCACGCCGGCTTGATGGAACCGCCGCGGCCGTAGAGGTCGATGGCTGGGATATCGACGTGGTCGGTGAGGTTAGGCACGCCCACCATCACCATGCGGCCGGCATGGTCGCGGGAGTAGAAGGCCTGGCGCCAAGTCGGCTGGATGCCCACGGCGTCGATGGAAACGTCGGTGCCGAAGCCGCCGGTTAGCTGGCGTACGGCCTCGATGACCTCATCCTCACTCATGTCCTTGGAGTTGACGACATCGGTGGCGCCGAATTCACGCGCGGTCTCGAGCTTTGCCTCGTCGATGTCGACGGCGATGATCTTGGCCGCGCCCGCCAGCTTCGCGCCGGCGATGGCTGCGGTGCCGACGCCGCCGCAACCAAAGACGGACACGGACTCGCCGAGCTGGATTTCCGCAGTGTTGACGGCCGCACCCAAACCAGCCATGATGCCACAGCCCAAAAGTCCCGCCGCCGCTGGATCCTCCTCCGGATCCACCTTGGTGCACTGACCCTCGTGGACGAGGGTCTTCTCCGCGAAGGAGCCGATGCCCAGGGCCGGGGTCAACTCGGCGCCTGCGTCCTTATCATCTTCGGCCAGGTACATCTTGGTGGAGGCGTTGTGGGTATTAAAGCAGTACTTTGGCTCGCCCTTCTTGCAGGCGCGGCACTCGCCACAGACTGCGCGCCAGTTAAGAATGACGAAGTCGCCCTCGGCAACGTGGGTAACGGCGGAGCCTACGCGCTCGACGACGCCCGCGGCTTCATGGCCAAGCAGAAATGGGAAGGCGTCCTCGATATCGCCGTCGCGATAAGCCAGGTCCGTGTGGCAGACTCCGCAGGCCTGCACCTTGACGATGACGTCGTTTGCGCCTGGCTCAGGGATCACGATGTTGACGGTCTCGACCGGTGCTCCCTTGGAGCGGGCAATTACGGCTTTAACAGTGTTGTTGCTCATGCGGCCCCAGCGTACACGGATTTCCAGCAAGGCCGAACTAATGAAAATTCATTTCAGCAGATATGCGAAAGCGTGCGCGGGTCGCCCCAGCGCACGCCGAAAATTAGAAATTAAGAGCCAGCAATAACGTTTGCCGCATGCTCGTGGCCGCGCGCATTTACGTGAAGCGGCAGGTTGCCGTCGCCAGCAGTGAAGTCAACCAGGCCAGCCCACATGCGGCGATCTGCGGTGGCACACATGCCGTTATCGCGGGTGCTCGGCTTCAGGTCGAGGAACTCGGTCCCGGTACGAGCGGCCAAGTCCACCTGCATCCATTGGGAAGCATTTTCCCAAGCCTGCACATTCGGCAAGAAAGTGTGATCGAGCGGTGCCGGACCCACGTGCAGCAGGCAGTAGCTACCAGCAGAGCCGATGGTGGGATACCCGACGATCTGAATGCGTGCATTTGGCGCCGCAGCACGGATGCGGCCGATGAGCGGAGCGTTCGCATCCACGAAGCGGCGGCGCAGCTCGCCCTCGCTCATGCCTGGGTTGTTATACGTGTCATTAAAGCCCGTGGTGTAGAGAACGCGGCGGGTATTTGGGCTCAACGCGCCGGTCTGGATCGCGCGATCAACCTGGGCGAACATCTGCGGGCCGCGCGAGAAGGAAACAGCGCCGGAGCAAGAAAAGTCCGCGACCGGCAGGCCCAGCTTCGCGCCAGTGCGGCGGGCATAGTTATTAGACTGCGGACAATTCACGCCGCCAGCACTCTGGGAGCTCAGGCGCGCGGTGAGATAAGCACCCGCGTCTGGGTCGGCCAACACGGAATCACCAAAAGCCACCAGATTTACATCGGCTGCCACCGCTTGAGGTGCCGTGCCCAGGCCTACCGCGATGCAGGTCGCAGCAAAAGCTGCCATTACCTTCTTTTTCAGGTTCATGGATTTCCTCTCAAATTTTGCTGCCCATCATTTTAGCCCAACCTGGACGGTCCGTTCAGAATCAATATATGTTCTATGACAAAAATATACTATAGTCCACAGGGGCAACTTCTGTAACATTAGTAACAATCTTCCGAGCCGTGCAACAGCCTGTGCAGCCCACACGATTAACAAGCCGGTAGCCTAACTGTCGCGCTAGCTTTCTCTTATTGACGTAGGACTTTTACTCAACATGCCTTTTAATTTCTCTGATTTAACCTTCCACACCGCTGCCCTGAGCCGCTTTATCCCGCAGCTTTTTAAGTCCGGCATCATCACCCACCGTGATGGCATTACCCCGCTACTCAAGGCCGGCCCCATCTTAAGCCGCTACCGCTTTACCACTGCCCGCGAGCTCGAGCAGGGCTATATCACCTGCCCAGAGCGCCTCGCGCTAATCGACGACGACGGCACCCTTACCTACCGCCAACTGCGCGACAACGCACAGACCCTGGCCAAGCACCTACGCAGCCTCGATCTGCCAGAAATCCGCCTCGGCGTGATGGCCCGCAACGGCCGCGGCATCATCACCCCATTAGGTGCCAAGGGATACGCGGGCGCGCATATCTTCCTGCTCAACGTCGGTTCTTCCCCAGAGCAGCTCGCAGGCTGCATCGAGGAAAACAACATCAACGTGCTCGTCATCGACGACGAATTCATCGACCGCCTCGATCCCGCCTATCACGAGAGGATCGCCGTTATTATCGGGCACGACTCGGGCGCGGAACATTTCGGGCTGCCGACGCTAGACGGCATCGTCAAGCACGCCGAAGCAGTGCGCGACATCCGCTTGCCAAAGTATCCGAAGCACGGGCACATCGTGCTGATGTCTTCTGGCACCACCGGCATCCCCAAGGGCATCATGCGCCCGGAGCCGACGCTGCCGGTCGTGCTGGCATCCATCGTGGAAAACATCCCCTGGCGTGCCAACCAGAAGGTGCAGATGACCGCATCCATCTTCCACACGTGGGGCTGGGCCTGCCTCAATATCGCGCTGGGACTGCGCAATACCATCGTGACCCGTCGCGTCTTCGACCCGGCGGCCGCGCTCGATGACATCCAGCGCTACCAGCTCGATGGTCTGCTTTCCTCCCCCGTCTTCTTCCGCCAGATGGTTGAGGTTGACCCGGATTCGGCGTATGACACCTCTTCGCTGAAGTTCATTGCCTCCGCCGGGCATGCGCTGACCCCGGAGATCGTGAAGGAAACCCACGAGCGCTTCGGCCCGATTCTCTGCAACGTCTATGGCTCCACGGAGCTGGCGCTGGCGTCGACGGCCAGCATGGAAGAGGTGGCTAAAGACCCGACCATCGGCGGCAAGATTGCCTCCGGCACTAAGCTGCGCATCCTCGATGAGGAGGGCAATGAGGTTCCGCGCGGCGAGGTCGGCGAGATCTACCTGACCAATTCCACCGCGCTCATTGGTTATACCAATCCGAAGATCCCACTCCACAAGGTCGATGGCCTCATTTCCATCGGGGACTTGGGCTATATCGACCCCGAGGGCTACCTGCATGTGGTGGGCCGCGCCGATGACATGATCATCGTCGGCGGCGAGAACGTGCACCCGCAGTCGGTGACGGAGGTGCTCGAGGCCATGCCGGGCATCGCGGAGGTGCATGCCGGTGGCGTGGAGGATGAAACCACCTTCCAGCGCATCGCCGTGTGGGCGGTGACCACGCGGGACGCCCTAGGCAACGCCGTGACTGCCGACGCCATCCGTGCCTGGGTCCGCGAGAACCTGGCGGACCACTCCGTGCCGCGCGATGTCCACTTCCTGGACAAACTCCCGCGCAATGCCACGGGCAAGGTGGTGCCGCGCCTGCTGCACGGCACCGACTAACCCACGCCTATTCCTCTCAAGACGTAGAACCCTCCGAGCCAAAACTGCCCGAGTTGCCAAAACCTTCGCTCCTAACCGCAGGGAACAACGTTGTTTTTGGCAACTCGGGCAGTTTTTGTGTCTGGGATTTAATCCAGCCGGCTAGCTGCTGCGCTTGACGGTTGCTGCGACTTCGCCTGGCAGGGCATGGCCCTCGCGAGCGATGTCGACTCCGGCGACCTGCTTGGCCGTCGGGCACACCACCGGGGTGATGAGGTTGACGCCGCGCTCGCGCAGCTTCTGCGCCTCCACCGCGATGATCGGTGTGCCGGCGGTGACTGTATCGCCCTTCTTGGCCAGGGCCGTGAAACCTTCGCCCTTGAGCTCCACCGTGTCGATGCCGATGTGAATGAGCAGGTCCAGCCCATCCGCGGTCTTCATGCCGAAGGCGTGGCGCGTCTTGAAGACCATGGTGATGGTGCCGTCGACCGGGGCGCAGACGTCGAAGGCATCGACGGCATCGGGCATCACAGCGAAGCCTTCGCCCACCATGCCCTGCGCAAAGGACGCATCCGGGACCTGGGCGAGCTCGACAACGTCTCCGGCGAACGGGGCGCGCACGTCGACGCCAGCGGCATCACCGCTTCCGCTCTGAGCGGCAGCGGCGCTGGCCGGCGCGCTGGCTCCAGCACCTGCCGCGCTCGCTGCACCAGTCGTGGCCAGGGCCGGGGAGCCGTGGCGCAGCTGGTGGCTGACCTCGTCATACATGAATTGCACGGCCGGGCCCACGATGACCTGGACGCTCTTCTCGGAGGGGTGGATGACGCCGGAGACGGCGGCGCGTTTGATCACGGAGTCGTCGACAAGCGCCTGCTCCTTCACGCCGACGCGCAGGCGCGTGGTGCAGTAATCCAATGAGTCAATGTTGTCCTTGCCGCCGAGCCCCTCGATGATGCGGGCGGCATCACGAGCAGTCTTCTCATCGCCGGTGGCGGAATCCTCCATGGAATCTGCTACCGCATCGTCCTCGCCGCGGCCCGGGGTCTTGAGGTTGAGCCAGCCGATGAGGAAGTAGAAGATGACGAAGTACAGGGCGAAGAAGCCCACACCCATGACCAGCAGCATGTACCACTTATTAGCCAGCGGGTTCTGCGAGGAGAGCAACATGTCCACGAAACCGGCAGAGAAGCCAAAGCCGGCGGTCCAATCCATGGCGGAAGCGATGAAGACGGACAGGCCCATCAGCAGCGCGTGCACCACGTAGAGCAGCGGGGCGACGAACATGAAGGAGAACTCCAGCGGCTCAGTCACGCCGGTGAAGAAGGAGGCCAAAGCACCTGCGGCCATCAGGGAACCGACGACCTTGCGCTTGTTCTTATCCGCGCGCAGGTACATGGCGAGTGCCGCGCCCGGCAAGCCGAACATCATGACTGGGAAGAAGCCCGCCTGATAGCGGCCGACGACGCCCTCGACCGTGCACTGGCCGTTGGCCCAAATGCCCGGGCAATCGGCGGCGGAGGTAGCAGTAGCGGCTGCCTCGATGGTCTTCTGACCGGCCTGGAAGTTGCCGATGTCATTGATACCGATGACATCGAACCAGAAGACGGAGTTCAGCGCGTGGTGCAGGCCGGTCGGGATGAGCAGGCGGTTAGCCACGCCATAAATACCGGCGCCCGCCGCGCCCAATCCTTGGATGGAGGTACCAAAGTTAAAGAGCGCGTTGTAGATGAACGGCCACACGAAGTAGAGGATGCCGGAAATCACTATGGCGATGACGGCGGTAAGAATCGGCACGAGGCGCCGTCCAGAGAAGAAAGCCAAAAAATCCGGCAGCTTGGTGCCGTGGAAGCGGTTATATACCCAGGCCGCCATGACGCCGGCGAGGATGCCGAAGAGGACGTTGCCGCCGCCCACGGCGTTCCAGCCTTCCGCGGCCCATTCCAGGGCCTCATCGCCGGTCAGCGCGGTGGGGTCTTCGATGCCGCGGTAGCCGGCCACGGCCTCTGGGCCCAGCAGCTTCATGAAGGTGGCGAAGGCCAGGAAACCAGAGAGCGCCGCGGCGCCGTTGGAATCCTTGGCCAGGCCGAAAGCAATGGAGATGGCGAAGATCCAGCCCAGGTTGGACAGCACCGCGTCGCCGGAGCTGATCAGCAGCTGGGCGGCGAGGTTATCCGGACCAGCCGCGCTGGAGATCCAGTAGCCAACGCCACTGAGGATCGCCGCGACGGGCAGCACCGCCACAGCGCCCATGAGGGCTTTTCCGAGCCGCTGCAGCGGCCCCATGACATCGATTTTCATGCGAGGAGTCCTTTCACACTAGTAAGGAATTAGATGGAGCTTTTTAGGAAAAGAGTGGGCGGTGCGGACGGTGCTTGTCCGCGAAAACGTAGTACTCGCGGTCCTCCAGCTGGGAGGCGGCGGCTTCATCGAGGATCACCGTGGCGCGCTGGTGCCACTGCAGGATCGACGCGGGGCAGTGCGCGGAGAGCGGGCCTTCCACCATGGCGTGGACCGCGCTGGCCTTGTTGCTGCCAGTGGCCAACAAGAGCAGGTGGCGGGCCTCACTGATGGTGCCCAATCCTTGGGTCAGCACGTGGCGCGGGACCTCGTCTTCGTTGTCAAAGAAGCGGGCATTGTCCTGCACGGTTTGCGGGTGCAGCGTCTTGATGCGGGTGCGTGATTGCAGGGAGCTCGACGGCTCGTTGAAGCCGACGTGCCCGTTGGCCCCGATGCCCAGCAGCTGGATGTCCACGCCGCCGGCATCACGGATGGCCTTGTCATAGGTGGCCGCGGCGGTGGCGGGGTCATCGGAGTCACCAGCGGGGCTTTTTACCAGGTCATCATCGAAATCCACGTGGCTGGTGAATTCGCGGCGGATGGTGGAATAGTAGGACTGCTCGTGGGTACGCTCCAGCCCGATGTATTCATCAAGCAGGAATGCGCGGCTGCGGGCAAAGCTCACCTCGCCGCGCTCATGGCGCGTAATGAGCTCCTTGTACATCGCTACCGGGGTCGATCCTGTGGCCAGGCCCAAGGTGGCGCCGGCGTTGGCGTAGTGCGCGAAGATGTCAGCGGCCTCCACGGCCACTTCGGCCGGCGTGGAGCGGATGAGGATTTCCATGAGATGCCTTCCTGTGTGTTTAAGAGAGTGGGATGTCCGCGCCGTCGACGATGACGCGCACCGGTTGGTAGTGAGAGTTAAGGCCAACCAGGTTGGCGCGCGCGCCAACCGCGATGCGGCCTAGATTCGTCTCCCCCAACACGTCGGCTGCCGTGGTGGAGGTAAAACGCACCGCCTCGCCCAGACCATGGCGCTCGGCGAAGCTGGCGAATTGCTGGGACAATGTAGAGGTGCCGCCCGCGATAGCACCGCTGGGCACGCGCGCGACTCCCCCGCTCACGGTGACAGGCAGCGAACCCAGCTCATAGTCACCGTCGGCCATGCCGGCCGCCGCCATGGCATCAGTGATGGCGAAGGCGCGGTGACTGTGAGCCATGTCCACGGCGCCGTCAACAAGATGCACACCATCTGCGATGAGCTCGACGGACACATCCCCCGCCTTCGCTGCGGTGAGCAAAGCCGCTACCGGGCCCGGCGCTCGGTGGTGAATAGAAGGCATGCCATTAAAGAGGTGCGTTCCAGTCACGGTCAGGCCGAGCTCCTTAGCCTTGGCGATAACGCTCAGCGTGGTGTCATAATCGGCCTCGGTGTGGCCCAGGCTGGCGATGATGCCATGCTCCGCGCAGACGTCGAGCAGCTTGTCGACGTTCTCCGTTTCCGGCGCGAAGGTAATCGAACGCAGGTGGCCGCGGGCCGCGGCGATGACCGCGCGGAAGAAGTCCGGGTCACCGGGCACGATGCGCGATGGGTCCTGTGCGCCGCATTTGGCCGCAGCGATGAAGGGGCCCTCCATGTGGATTCCGGCGATCTCGCCTTCTTCAGCCAGCTGGGCTAAAAGCTCCGCCCGGGCGCAGAGTTCTTCTTGCGTGCCGGAGACCAAGCTGGCCAGCAGTGTCGTTGTGCCGTGCGCGCGGTGGAAGCGGGCGGCGGCTAGGCACTGCTCGTAGTCGCCGTTGGGGAATCCCCCGCCGTTGCCGCCGTGGTTGTGTAGGTCCACGAAGCCGGGCACCCACAGCAACGCATCCGAGTCCCCGGCGCGCCAGGCAGCCTCGGCTTGGGGGACGTCGCCAAGCACTATGCCCTCAATACTCTCCCCGAACGTGACGGCCCCAGCGCGCAGCTCGAAGTTTTCATCAATATAGAGGCCCTCGACGTGGCCTTTCTCCTTTGTCTGCATGGTTCATTCGGTCCCGCTTGTACGGGCTGACGTGGCGCAGCCCGGTTGACAATTCACTTGAAATTTATCAGGGCTACCAATTTTTGTGAACCACACTTCCTCCGAAGGGGGTGTGTGAGCGCAGATGGCTTTTAGCGCGTTAGGTGCACCGCGCGGAATGTCGAAAGGCCCGGCGAGCTACCAGCCGCGGGTGACCACTCGGTCCCAAAGCGCGTTGCTCGCTAGCTCACCGGCGCCCGCTGGTGAGGTGCCAACGAACACATCTCTCGCATCAGGATCATCAGCAAGAATGTAGCGGAACCACGCGGTGGCGTAACTGTCCCCGAACTCTAGAACGTCCTTGTGGTCCGCGCCCAGGCGGCGGGCAATGATTGCCGGACCACCAGCTGATTCAAAGCTCTCCTGCAAGTCTGACCACGGACTAACAAGCCAGCGGTCCGAACGGCCATCGCTCGTCATCAGGAATAGCGGTTCCTCTACGTCAGCCGTGTTGTAGTCCCAGTCATTGGACTGTGCCACTTTGTGGGAGGCCGGGCTCGCCGCATACACAGCTGCTACCTCCGTGTGGGCCGCAGCGTTGATGGCACCCGCACCACCCTGTGAGTGGCCAAAAATGCCGACTCGTGATCGGTCCGCACGAGAATCCAGTTCCGGCAAGCGCTCAATCAAGTGCACGACATTCTCTCCTGTACCTGTGTGGGGAGTCTCATCGCCGACAACCACGAAGCCCCAACTAGCCAGGTGCTCCGCCACGGGCAGGTAGCTGCTCAGCGGCGTGTTCGTGCCATTAGCCATGACCGCCGCCGGAAACGGTCCCGCGCCTGTCGGTGCCGCGATGGTCACGTCGCCATCACGCCGCACGTCGACCTCGTGCGGCCCTCGCCCGCAAACGACGCTTCCAGCGGGCCACCTGTCTCAGCGCTATATCCGGCAGCCACGCCGTCATCACCGGTCACGCTGTCTGCGTCCACCCACTGCATGAATCCCACAAACCCTACAAACGCCACCACAATCACGGCCACCACGGCAATCATGCCAACCACAAGCTTTTTCATGCTCTGTATTGTGTTTCGCACGAGAGCGAAGGTCACTAGCGCTAGCACTACTTTTTCCTGTACACAGTGCAAGAGCTGCCTCCGCTACGCCCTTGAAATGAGAGACTCACATCATTACCTTGTTGTATGTAATCGTCATCACATATGGGAGAAATAATGCTTACCTCCGAAACGCTTTCCGAAGTAGTCACAGTAGGAGGTTCAGGTCCGTTCAGCGGCCAGGGCAACGAAACAGTTGCAGCCTAAATGCATCCCCCTAGAAACAGTGGTGACGAAGGACTTTCATCTATCTACACCTTGACCGCCACATATTTTTTATTGTCAGTGTGCGGGTCAATGACCAGCCTCTCGATTTCACTCCACTTCGCCGAACTCAACAAAGGCGAACTGTTGGTGGCAAGCATCTTCATCTCGGGTACTTGCGCTCAAGTTTTTGCAGTCCCCTTTCTGGCCCCACTCTTCAACAAATTCAACAGCTATCACATTGCGCTTGCTGCACTCTTCTTAGATCTTCTGGGCCTGTTATCAATGGCAGCCTATCCAGAGCCATTGATCCTCATTGTCGGAAATCTCGTCACCGCATGCTTAAGCGGACTGTCAATTCCATCCATTTTCACCATCGCTGACTCTCAGGTCGGCGAAGGACAGCAGGCGAAAGCCTTCTCCCTCTTGGACACAGCCCGACTTGGCAGTGGATTCCTTGGACCACCTCTAGGTGGATTACTACTGGACCAAAGAAACCTGCAGACAGCGCTCTTCGTTGAAGCTTGCGCCGTTGGAGTCTCGCTACTTGCTTTTTATTTCCTTTATAAATCCTCGCCCCCGAAAACACTGCTTCATTCAGAAACCAAAGATTCTTCACCGAGTTTTCTCCAGAAGGTCCTCGAAGCACCTTCCCTTTTGCTGAAGAATAGAAGCGCTCGGTCCGCGTTAACCAGCATTTGGGGAGCAATTATCTGCACCTCGGTTTTCAACGTTTCGCTTGTCTTCTATGCGACACAGACCCTCCACGTCAGCGGTACGTTATATGCCATCATTGCCCAAGCATTTATCGTGGGCCGCATCTTTGGCGCACGGCTTTCAGCTCGCCTTCACTCACAGAACGCTGGGAAAGTCCTGGCCGGGGCAGGATTCGCTATGGGGTGTTTCATAGCTTTACCTGGACTATTTCCCTCATTGTGGCTCTGCATCCCATGTTTCCTCCTGGGCGGAGTCTGCAATGCTGCTCAGGTGGCCGCACTACGCATAATCGTTGTCGGATCCGTACCTGATGAAGTGAAACCCAAAGCCCTTTCTACGATGGGTTCAATTAACAGCTCCGCAATGCTTATTGGATACATCATCGGGGCACCTGTTGTAAGTGCCATCGGCCCAGCTGCGGCCCTTGTCGTATCAGGGTTTGGCACCTCTATCCTCACTCTGGGGCCAATTCTGAAGACCACCATGTACGGTGCCTCCGGTGACCAAGACTACGACAACAAATAGCATTCAATTCTGTAGTAAATCTACTGTCAGATGCGAGTTTTTGGTACCGGTGTTCTG
>NZ_KV788528.1:0-11793 GCF_001807315.1 Corynebacterium sp. HMSC06D04 | reverse complement strand
TACCAGCGCGCCCAAAAGCTCGCAGCATCCTAAACACTGAAAGCGAAAGTCGCCCAGTACGCGTGTCTATCATGCGCGTGCTGGGCGATTTTTCTCGACCGGTGGACTCGTGTGCGTTGGTGGCGCGTGACGGTGGGCTTGCAAGGTAGTCCCCAGTTAGTGGTGTGGGCGGCGTTAAACGGCTCGGCCTGGTCGATGATTTGGCGTCCAATCTTGGCCGCTTCGCGCCCGAAAAGTTTGTCCATCACTGCTCCTTAACGCTTGGCTCTTTAGTGCTGCCGCGAAAGTCGCGTGTGCGACTTTCTTGCCCCGCGTGATTATCGCGTCCTGGCGTTCGTAGTTATCGCTAGCGGTTGCCTGACACAACCAGAGACACCGAAGCGCCGGCTACTTTTCTGCGCTGACCACGCTTTACGAGCGCTAAGCGCTCTAGGTTTATGGTACATTTGCAACAAGTTGCCCAATGGGGTGTCCAGGTGGTCACCGTGGTGATTGACAGGAGGTGTCGGAGTGCTGACTATCGCGAAGATGGGTGCGCATTCCGTGGCCTATTATCAGTCCACGGTTGATGAGAATCGGGGGCCGGATTCGTACTATTCCGAGGACGGAAAGCAACCGGCTTCGGCGTGGCTTCGGGGCGAAAACATGGCTGAAGTTTCGGCGTTTTTGGGCGCCGACAACGGTGCGATTGTGTCGGGGAAAACGGTTGAGGATTGGTTCAATAAGGCGGTCGCTCCGAGCGGTACGGGGCTTGGAAATGCTCCGCGAAAGGATAGTGTTCCAGGCTTCGATCTGACGTTTTGTGCGCCGAAATCTGTCTCCTTGTTGTGGGGTATGGGTGCAGATTCTGCCGTGCGTGGCATCGTCGATGAAGCCCACCAGGCGGCCGTAAACCAGGCGCTGGATTACTTGTCGGAGCATGCCAGCTACACGCGAAAGCAAGTAAAAGAGCCGACGGGAAAGCGTCTTATTGTTGAAAAGTTGGCGGGTATTTCGGGCGTGAAATACGAGCACCGCACTTCACGTGCGGGCGACCCGCATGTGCATTCACACGTGTTGTTGGCGAATAAACAGCTATGCCGCGACGGCAAAGTTCGCACGCTCGATGGGGTGAGTTTGTACCATGAGGCGCGCGCGGCAGGCATGGTGTATCAAGCCACGGTGCGTGAAATCTTGAGCCAAAAACTCGGCGTAGAGTTCGGCGACGTGGTCAACGGATGCGCAGAAATCGTCGGCCTTGATGACCCAGAATTGATTGCGTCGTACTCGACCAGGGCGCGTGAAATCGACCAGTGGCAGGCCGACAATGGGCTTGAAACACGTGCGGCCTATGAGCGTATCGCGCAGAAAATCACCCGGCGTACCAAGGACACCGACACCCCACTAGAGGAGTTGGAAACCGAGTGGGCACGTGCTGAACACGGCGCGCAGGTGCGTGAGTTTGTGGCCGGACTTGTGCCAAACAATGAAGCGCCAGCGCGCGCGGTGGGTGAGGATTTCTTGCCGAAACCATCCCAGATTTTAAGCGCGGTTGTTGCAGAACGCTCCACGTTTACCCGAGCTGATGTTGCCGAAAAAGCAGCAGAACTTATCCGCCCAGGCGCAGTTTCCCCGGAGGATATGACGGTCACGGTCGAAGGACTTGTTGATGCTGCATTGGGGACGCGTGGCACCTGGTCAGTGACCCCGGAGAAGTCCCGAGAGCTGGATAATACCCAGCGTGAAGGCTCGCAGAAGTACACCACCGTCGAGGTGGTCGACGAGGTTGAACGTGGCGTTGATATGGCCACCGCGCGCGTGGAGCGCGGGGTTACCGCCGAGTCAATCCAACCGGTTGAGGGTGAGCTTTCGCCTGCGCAGGCTGATGCTATGCGCGCGGTTGTCGGCTCTGACTACCTGGCGTCTGTAGTGGTCGCACCGGCTGGTGCCGGTAAGACTTCTTCGCTCAAGGCCGCGCACAAGGCATGGAATCAGGCTGGTAAACACGTCGTAGGCCTAGCACCTACGGGTAAGGCTGCTGACGTGATGGTGGGTGAGAATGTGGCCGATGAATCCATGACGATTGCGCGCGCTTTTGTTGGCACAGACGAGCTGATACCGGAGCATACAGCGGCGAAGCTGGGATGGAACCGGGACACCGTTGTGGTTGTTGATGAAGCCGGCATGGTGTCTAACCCCGATACGATCCGTGTGCTGGAGACTGCCACTGCTGCCGGCGCGCGCGTGGTCTTTGTGGGAGACCCAGAACAATACTCGGCGGTCAAGGCCCGCTCTGGCCTGCTGGCGACCTTGTCCCATGAATTGCCTGATGCCGTGGAGCTACGCGAGGTGTTCCGCCAGCGTGACGCGGGTGAGCGTGAAGCATCGAAGTGGCTGCGCGGTGGAGAGGAAGCAGACGTTTCTCGTGCCGCCGAGTGGTACATGCAGAACAAGCGCCTGCACGCAGGATCGGTTACGGCAATGATGGACGATGCGTTGGCCGGGTGGCGTGATGATACTGCCGCAGGAAAGCAGTCCTTGCTGGTTGCTGCTACCCGCGACCAGGTCACTGCGCTGAATGCTGCGGCGCAGAAGATTCGCGCAGAGCGCGGCGAGATTAACCCTGAGCACCGCCTGGGCTTGTCTGATGGACTGACAGCCGGTGTCGGTGATGTCATCCTGACTCGTCGCAACGATGCGAAGTTGGTGACCAGCAACGGCGATGTTGTCCGCAATGGTCAACGCTGGGTCGTTGATTCCATCGGGAAAGACGGTTCCATCACAGCCCGGCGGTGTGATGATGATTTAGCCACTGTGACACTAAACCGCGACTACCTCGATAAACACACCCAACTGGGGTATGCCGCTACTGGTCATAGTTCCCAAGGCGCGACCGTGGATGTGTCCCGCGTTGTTGCTGGTGTGGGCAACCTAGATAAGTCCAGTGTTTACGTTCCTATGACTCGTGGGCGTGAGGGCAACTTCCTCTATATCGCCGAGACCCAGCCAGGAGACACCGAGACCGGCCACGGCCAGGTGAATCAGGTCGCACGGCGTGAGTCTGCCAAATACGCCCGCGACCTGCTGGTATCCGCAGGAATGCGCGAGCAAGGCGATAAGACACCCCAGGCGCTGTTTGGGCAAGCCAAGCAGGACTGGGAGCTGACCAAACTCGTCAACCAGCCTTCCCAAACGGATACCGATAACCCGTTTGCTGGCACCGAAATGGGTAAGTACATGCGCAGCTTTGCCGCTAAACGCGAAGCGCGCTTTGCTGACTTCCATGCTCGCGCCCAGGCCAACAACGCCGATGAGGTGCCAGAACCGGAATCAGGCAACGAGTACAGTGCTACACGGTCCAATGACGCCGTGGAGCGTATCGATGCCGAGATAGAACGGGTAAACACTCAGCTTGAGACGCTGCGCGGTGAGTACGACCAGGCTAACCAGCAGGTTGAACAGCTCGGACAGCAGTATTCCAAGCAAGATGCTGTAGTGCGCGAGTTCGAGGACACGAAGAACTCGAGGGGCTTTTTCGGCAGGCTACGCCACGGCAACAATGACCAGGCCCTCCTAGACGAAGCAATCACCGTGCGCGACAAGGTAGCTGCATCCTATGACCAGGCTGTGGACTATCGCGACAGCTTTACTGATCCGATTCGCCAGCTTGAGACCGAGCTAGACGAGCTAAACACCCAGCGCCGGAATGAGGAAGGACTGAAACGGTCGATGGACTTCCTCGACTCACTCGGTATTAGTACCACCGCAGATGATGAGATGCTCGCCCGGTTCCACCAGCAAGCCGCCGCAGATAGCGACTACGACAACGACCAAGACACCTGGCTCGATGACACCCCGGAGAACGACAGCCCGGAACTGTAGAAAATTTCGCTCGCCCTCGTGGACTCCGGACATATGGTAAACAATGTTTACGAAAGCAAATAACGCTCACGAGAAAAAGAGTAGGACTGCCAAAGACAGTACGTAAACAATGTTTACGACAGGCAAGGGAAGGACTTACGTCAATGGTTCAAGGACCCCACCCCTCCGGGCGCGTGGTATCTGTACGCATGCCAGAGGACATCATCGAGCGCCTAGACACACTGTGTGCTCGCACCGGACGCAGTCGTGGTTTCTACCTCAAGATGGCAGTAACAGCGATGCTTCCCCAATTGGAGGAATACCACTGGGAACACGTCGCTGCGGACTTCGAAGAAAAGAGCATTGAAAACGAGTTTTACCGCATCATGCTTGCTGGACTTTCTGCCGAGTCTGACGATAAAGAAAAATAAAAGTGCTATCTGCCTGCTCTTTTGTCTTTACAGGCACCTGTAAAAATGTATTACTGTAAACCTGTAAAGCAGTATTTACTTAAACCTGTAAAGTGGTAGGGGCAATGATTTATACACCTAGGAGAAGCCATGATCATTACCGCCATTAACGCCAAAGGCGGCGTTGGCAAGACCACCACAACGATGTTTCTTGCCACGGTTTTCGCCCACCGAGGAAAGACCGTGACCGTAACCGACCTAGACCGGCAGGGCTCGGCACTGGAATGGTCTGAACGCGCAGAGGATGGAGGTGATCCTTTACCGTTTGAGGTTGAGCTGTCCATCCCCAAGCGCGTCGATAGGCAAGCGGCACTCGTCGGAGACGATGAGTTCATGTTCATCGATGTGCCGCCAGGAGACGAGAACGCTATCGAAGCAGCAATCGCAGTCAGCGACTTCATCATTCTTCCGACCCGTTCTGCTGCTGCCGACCTCTCCCGAGTATGGGAGCTGCGCGACGCAGTCAACGGAACACCTCATGCAGTCTTACTGACGTTCGCCAGGAAAGGCACCAGCGCCCTTGACGCGGCACGAGAAGCGCTCGACGCGGAACACATGCCGCACTTTAAAACCGAAATCCCGCTACGCGAAGATATGCACCTAGCGTTTGGATACTGCCCAGGCCCCGACATGCACGGCTACGACCACGTCGCCGACGAACTCATGGAGATGATGAAATGAGCACCAGTAAAGAACGCGCCAGGGCGCAGCAAGGCCCGCGAACCTCAATGAAAAAAGCCACGAAGCTAACTCCAGCAGCCGAGAAGAAAACAGTGCGAAGCGCATTCCACCAACCCACAGGCCGCGACTACGTCAAGAAGATGACGATTGAAATCGACCGCGACCTTCACGCAGAACTTAAAGTCATCGCCGCCCAAAAAGGCGTGACCATCCGCGAGATTGTTAGCACCTACCTCGAAGAATACGTCCACAACAATAAATAAAGGTTTACAGGCATACAGCAATACAGTAATACAGGTTTATGGCACCTGTATTACTGTATTGCTGTATACCTATTGCTCTGGATAATTCGCCACCGTATGGGTAAATCTGCGCACGCTTTTTCTGCGTATCGGTAAATCAGCGCAGAGTGTGTGGTAAATCTGCGCAACCGCTTTCGTTGTATGCGTAAATATGCGCAGCCTGAACTGGGAAAAGTCCCGTGATGGTAAATCTGCGCAGACAGCCCTGTGCAGCTGAAACGCGGTTACGTATAGCTTGCCATATGTCTAGCCATACGTAACCGCAGGTAAAAGGCATATTTTTCGCGTGTCATGGCTAGTAAATAACACCGGTGTCATTTAGAGTCAGGGAAAGACAATGAAAAACGAAGAAAGCCACCGGGCGGCAACCCGATGACTTTCGCTTATCACCCAGCACACACCTGGGAGAAAGCACGGTCATGAGTTTACAGACTCATGCGCAGAATGCGCACACTAAAACACCTACCCGCGTCGAGCGCGACCGTGGTGGACTGGACAACACCCCAGCATCTGCCAGTGACCGCGACCTTTTACGCGATCATCTAGGCCGCGATGTACTCCACGGTTCAGTCACACGAGACTTTAAAAAGGCCTATCGACGCAACGCTGACGGCACGAACTCGCCGCGTATGTATCGCTTCGAGACTGATGCTTTAGGACGGTGCGAGTACGCCATGCTCACCACCAAGCAGTACGCCGCCGTCCTGGTCGTAGACGTTGACCAAGTAGGTACCGCAGGCGGTGACCCCGCAGACTTAAACCCGTACGTCCGCGACGTGGTGCGCTCACTGATTACTCATAGCGTCGGGCCAGCCTGGGTGGGTATTAACCCAACTAACGGCAAAGCCCAGTTCATATGGCTTATTGACCCTGTCTACGCTGACCGTAACGGTAAATCTGCGCAGATGAAGCTTCTTGCAGCAACCACGCGTGTGCTGGGTGAGCTTTTAGACCATGACCCGCACTTTTCCCACCGCTTTAGCCGCAACCCGTTCTACACAGGCAAAGCCCCTACCGCTTATCGTTGGTATAGGCAGCACAACCGGGTGATGCGCCTTGGAGACTTGATAAAGCAGGTAAGGGATATGGCAGGACACGACCAGTTCAACCCCACCCCACGCCAGCAATTCAGCTCTGGCCGCGAACTTATCAACGCGGTCAAGACCCGCCGTGAAGAAGCCCAAGCATTCAAAGCACTCGCCCAGGACGTAGACGCGGAAATCGCCGGTGGTCTCGACCAGTATGACCCGGAACTTATCGACGGTGTGCGTGTGCTCTGGATTGTCCAAGGAACCGCAGCACGCGACGAAACAGCCTTTAGACATGCGCTTAAGACTGGCCACCGCTTGCGCCAGCAAGGCCAACGCCTGACAGACGCAGCAATCATCGACGCCTATGAGCACGCCTACAACGTCGCACACACCCACGGCGGTGCAGGCCGCGACAACGAGATGCCACCCATGCGCGACCGCCAAACCATGGCAAGGCGCGTGCGCGGGTATGTCGCCCAATCCAAGAGCGAGACCTACAGCGGCTCTAACGCACCAGGTAAAGCCACCAGCAGCGAGCGGAAAGCCTTGGCCACGATGGGACGCAGAGGCGGACAAAAAGCCGCACAACGCTGGAAAACAGACCCCGAGGGAAAATATGCGCAAGCACAAAGGTCGAAGCTTGAAAAGACGCACCGTAAGAAAAAGGCTCAAGGACGATCTACGAAGTCCCGTATTAGCCAAATGGTGAACGATCAGTATTTCCAGACAGGGACAGTTCCCACGTGGGCTGAAATAGGGGCAGAGGTAGGAGTCTCTCGCGCCACGGTTGCTAGGCATGTCGCGGAGCTAAAGAAGAGCGGTGACTATCCGGACGTTTAAGGGGTCTCATACCGTAAGCAATATACGGTTCCCCTGCCGTTAGGCAGTTAGATAAAACCTCACTTGAAGAAAACCTTGAGGGGCAGGGCAGCTTATATGCTTCAAAGCATGACTTCCTCTGTTCTCCTAGACCTCGCAACCCTCCGCCATAACCTCACCGAATTCAAAGTGCGCTGGCTTGCCCATATTGAGGAATGGAAAGCAGAAAACCGACCAACGACTAGCTCAATGCTTGTTCGAATAGGCCGCACTCATGTCGCGGGTGCGGTCTATTGTCGAGACCATGAGCTTCCTTACCGAGTACAACGCTGCCCGCGAGTTGTCCGTGATTGATGCGTCTGCGGCCAGACTTCGCTTACCTTTTAGTACTACTGGTGCAATTCGGTTTTGGTGGGGGGATTAACGCCGCCGGCTTCGGTTTTTCCGTTGAGGAGGTCGTTGACTACTTCCCGATGGTGAAATTGGTCGATGGTGCGGTGAAGAGGAACCAGTCACCTGGAAGAGATCGATCCAGTCGCTGGTGTGCAATCTGGGAGGTAGGGTCGCAGGGTCGATTCCTCGCGAGTGCAACCATGATTGTGTTTCTGAACGTGATGAAAACAACCCTGCCCTTCGGAGAATTTCCCTTATCCCGCGTCCCCGGGCAGTGAAAACGGTGTGCACCATCGCCTGAAAGGCTTTGCGCTGCTCTATCGGAATCTTCGGGTCACCCACCCGGCGGATCACTAAGATCCCCCCGTCAACGTTTGGCTGTGGCCGGAAAGCAGACCTTGGTACCCGGGAACCCAGGTGAAATGTGAACCATGGGGACCACTGAGCCGTCATCATCGTGCTTGCGCCTACCCCAGCCCGGCGGCGAGCGACTTCCCACTGCATGAGGAGTACAGCGTCAGTCCATGCCGGCGCATGCAGCAACTTTCGAAGAATGGCAGTGGTGAGATGAAAGGGAATATTTCCCACAATGACGCAGGGAGTGGCGGGTAAACGGAAGTTAAGGAAATCATCATGGACCACTTCGACCGCCGCCGAGGAGGTTTCTTGTGTGAGTTTGGCAGCTAGTTTTGCGTCCACTTCAACTGCCGTTATTGCCCTCCCCAAGTAGGCCATCGGGTGAGTGAGGGCACCGCTTCCTGGTCCGATCTCAATGATGGGGCCGGAGGTTTGTTTTACAAGGTCGATGATGGAGTTGATGATCTTGTGGTCGGTGAGAAAATTTTGGCCATGTTCGTGACGGCCGTGTCCGTATGCAGACATCAGGTGTGCTCCTTGGAGTTGAAAAGGAGCCGGGCATGACAAATGACCGCCCGGCTAAAGGACCGGAGCGGTTTTTAACCTACGGGGTAGGAAACCGCCTTAGCGGTTAGAGCGCAACCGCAAGAAAGCGGTACCTGAAATCAACATGGGCCTAATTATATCAATTTAATTTCGCGGGTGATACGCGGTGAAAAAGAAGACAACTGCGCCGCAACAGTGCAAGACATCTGCACCTGGACTGGAATTGTATTTGTCCTACCTTCGGCTCGTCGCGCCGCCACCGCTGGCGGATTTCGTCTCTGAGCAACGAGGGGGAGTTACCCTACCTCCGAGCGTTTTTAAAGTACACCCATCTGTACGCGCTGACCTGCGGCGTTGTGGGTTGTGCCGAGCGTGCTGCCGGAGTCCCTTTCAGTGTCCCTGGGGTAGGAGCGGCCGCATGAAGGTGCGCTCGTACCGCAGGACGCACTCGGACTCGTCTCGAATCCGGTCAGCGGCGATGAAGTCCGAGTGGGTGCCGAACAAGGTGCGGTACTGCTCGTAGGCAGCCAGGCTGGGGAAGCTGAACAGGGATTCCGCACGGTCACTCACACCTTCCGCGGGTAGGTAGTACCCGTGGTGGGTGCCGCCGTGTTCGTCGACATGCCGCATCCAAGCGCGGGCGAACTGTTCAAAGGCTGCGATCTGGTCGGGGTCGATGGTGTAGTGGACGACACAGGTGATCACATCCACAACGCTAGGCCCACAGGCGCTCATTGGGGAGCCTTTGTCTGTGCGCCTCGTGGTGCAGCACACCAATCTGCCTGGTTTACCTGCGGAAATGCGTCAGTTCGCCAAGTTGGCGCCGAGTTCAACGGTGAGAACTCCGACGGCGATGAGGAGGATGCCGAGGGCCATGGTTCGGGTGAGGGGTTCGTGGAAGATGACCCGGGCGAGGATCGCGGTGAGAGCTACGCCGGATGCTGCCCAGATGCCGTAGGCGACGCCAAGGGCCATGCCGTCGGCCAAGGCGAGACTTAAGGCGACGAACGCCACGAGATACCCCGCGATGACGCCGATGAACCATTTCTTCACCCGGCCACCGTCGGAGGCTCGTAGCGACATGGTCGCGACGACTTCGGACAAGATGGCGCCTGCGAGGAAGATCCATCTCATGAGTTGACTCCTGCTTCCTGGGCTGCGGTTTGCTGAGCTTTCTGGGAGCCGAGTTCGACGGTGAGGACACCGCTGATGATCGCAACCATTCCAAGACCCATCACAGCGGTCAGAGGTTCACCGAAAATCGCGGCGGATAGCACGGCGGCGAGCACGACCCCGCTGGCTCCCCAGATGCCATAGGCGACGCCGATCTGCATTCCTTCGCGCAGGCAGAAGGTGAGGAAGACGAAAGTGCCGATGTATCCGGCAGCAACCACGATGTACCAGGATGGGTGATTGAGCGCCGCCTTGAGAGACAGCGTCGCCGCCACTTCGGTAGTGATGGCGCCAGCGAGCAGGAACCACTGCTTCATGGGGTTGTTCCTTCGATCAGGGAGCGAATGCTGGAGACGACGGCTTCGAGATCCGCGCCGTGGAGGGTGGACACACCTGTGGCCTGGGCGCCCCAGAGTCCGTCGGCGGCGAGTCGGGCGGTGGTCAGCCTGGCTCGGGTGGCGGCGTCGAGATCGTCCGGGAGTTCGAGCCAGCGGCCCATCCGCGTAGTCCACGGTTCGGTGAGTTCGGGCCGATACGTCGCTTGGCCCCAGATGATGAACTCGGCGCGCTTGGCGGCCCCGTGGGCGGCGACGTGAACGTAGCTCAGGAGCCGCTCGGTGGCGTTGGCGTTCTCGAGGGGCTTGCCAAGGGTGGCAGTCATGTCGTTCTCGACGTTGGCCGCAGCGTGGTCGACGATCGCGGCGAGCAGTACGTCGCGGTTGCGGAAGTGATATAGCAATCCCGGTTTGGTGAGCCCGGCCTCGTGGGCCACTGCGTCAAGGGTAATGTCGCCACCCTCCGCTGCGTTCATGACGCGGAGGGCAGCTTCCAGGATCTCGGAGCGCTGACTGGTTCGCATATAGCTAACTTTACCATTTGGTAGGTGAAGCCTTCAACTGCGGGCGCTGGTAGGGGCACCTGGGGTACACCCTAAGTGGACAGTCTAGGAATTACATCCATCGCGTTTAATCCACTGTTCGCTAGGGTGGGTTTATGAGTAATGAAACAGAACCGTCACTACCTCTAGACATTCCTGAACAACCAGAGGTTGTTGCGGGGCAGAAAATTGCTTACGCGCGTGTTAGTTCCAAGGATCAGAATCTTGACCGGCAGTTGGCGGCGTTGAAGAAGGAAAAAGTCTTCCGCGTCTTCACCGATACGGTGAGTGGTTCGTCCACCCAGCGCCCTGGTCTCGATGGGGCGTTGAATTATGTGCGTGCCGGCGATCAACTCATTGTGGTGAGCATGGACAGGCTTGCCCGTTCCCTTATCGACCTCCACCGACTGGTCGATGAACTCACTGAACGCGGAGTATCCGTGAAGTTCCTCAAAGAGGGGCAGACCTATTCTTTAGATTCCAGTCCGGTGGCCAAACTTATGCTTGGCCTACTCGGGTCGGTGGCGGAGTTTGAGCGTTCGATTATTCGTGAGCGCCAGGCCGAAGGTATTGCGAAAGCCAAGGCGCGCGGCGTTTATAAGGGGCGGGCGAAAGTCCTCAACGAGGAACAAGTAGCGCAAGCGCGCGAGTGGGTAGGCGCTGGTATTCCGAAGGCTGAGGTTGCCCGCCGCCTCGGCATTGGGCGCACCACACTGTATAAATACCTCGCCGACTAACGGGCCGTTAGAGGTGGTCAGCAAGCGAGAAAAAGGCGATAGCCCCCAGAATAAGTGCAAGGAAGATTCCGACATCGAGCCAGTGCGATTTTTTCACTGGCCCCTCCCACGGCATGGTGGCTGCTATGGCGACACCAACGCGCACTGCTACAGCAAGCAGACAGAAGGCGAAAAGCGTCAGGAGCTCTGCCACCCGGCCAAACAGACCAGCGACGATAAGTGAGATGACTGCCGCCCCGAAAATTACGGTGCTGGTGCGAAGTGACGGACGAAGTACGGGTGAAGGATTTTTTCTACTCATATGGACACCATGTCATATGGGTGTGCACTTTCCCCCGAACAAGGATTTGCCCAGCTCGCGCATGATAGACACGCGTATTGGGCGACTTTTATCGGCCGGCGGACTGGTGCGCGTTAGCGGCGTGTGACGGTGGGCTTGCAAGGTAGTCCCCAGTTCAATTGGCGAAGGAACACAATCAAGAAAAACCGTCACCCCATGGTTGACTTGTTTAGTCTCCCGCCGGTAGACTACTGTTATGAAGCGAAACGCCGTCATCAAGAAATTGA
>NZ_KV788527.1:0-94768 GCF_001807315.1 Corynebacterium sp. HMSC06D04 | reverse complement strand
TCAATTTCTTGATGACGGCGTTTCGCTTCATAACGGTAGTCTACCGACAGGAGACTAAACAAGTCAACCATGGGTTGACAGCCAAACTTCGCTGTTGCGTTCGCAACGTTGAGGACTCCGCTCACCACGTTAAGGATTCCAACTCCTGAGGTGGCGGGGTCTTTTTTCTTGCGACCGGGCGTTTCCAATGAGTGTCTACCCATTAGTCACCTCGGGCAAAGTAGCAGAAGGGCATGCGGACGAAATTTTGCTACTTAGCCCCGTGTCAGGAACGGTGCACGCCCAATATTTGCTAGATTTTCCAGAATGATGCCACCGCCGCGCAGAATGAAGACGTACAGCTGGTTCGTCCCGCCCGCGCCGCCAGCGGACGATCCGGCGCGGCTCCACCCGGCGCGCTGGAGCAGCGGGAACCGTGTGGTCAGGGACATGGTAGGCGCATACCCGGGCGTGCTGGTGCTGCACATTCTGAGCTACCTCATCGGCTCCGGCATCGCCGCGTTTGTGCCGGTGGTGGTGGGCATGATCGTGGACGGCCTGGTGGGGGAAGAAAAGTTCAACGCATGGTGGCTCTTCGCAGTATTGGTCGGCATCTTCATCATCCAGTTCATCGGCGAGGCCACCGGCGACGGCCTGGCCACAGCCTCGGTGCGCCGCGTGACCCACAACGCGCAGCAGCACCTGTCCTCGGGCGTGCTGCGCCGCGGGGCGGGAGCGATGAGCCCCGGCACCGTACTCAACACCATCGACGCGGACGCGAACACCGTCGGCCGCTACCGCGAGCTGCTGTCGTTTCCGCTCATGGCCATCGGCTACGCGGTCTGCGCGATGGTGGCGATGTGGTCGGTCTCCCCGTGGATCTCACTGGCCATCCCGGCCAGCGCGCTGATCATCGCTCTGTTCGCCGCGTGGACCGCGGGGCCGGTGACGCGGGTGTCGTTGAAGCGTCGCGCCGCGGAGGCGGATGTCGCTGGCTTGGCCACGGATGCGTCGCAAGGCATTCGCACCGTCAAAGGCCTAGGCGCGGGTGCAACCGTGGCAACACGTTTTCACGCCGAAACGGCGAAGGCGAAGCGCTTGATGCTCACGCACCTGCGTGTGGAGGTGTGGCTCGGTTTCGCCAGGTTTTGCGTGGCGTGGCTGTGCAACCTTGGCATCGTGGGCTTGAGCGCGTGGATGACGCTGCGCGGGGAGATCACCCCGGGGCAGCTGACATCCGTGGCACTGTTGGTGCAGCCTGCGTTGACCATGGCGGGCTTAGCGTTCGGCGACCTGGCCAGCGGGTGGGGCAGGGCCGTCGCGAGTGGCCAGCGCATCGAGCAGCTGCACCACGCGGGCGACGACACCGCGGGGCCCGAGCTAACAGACACACCGGTCCCAGGCGCGGGGCTGTGGATTCTCGAGCCGGCGGAGCGTTCCTACGCCACCGCCGCCGCGTGGGCGCAGCGCGCAGACGTGCTGTTCCCGCCGCACACCGTCAACGTGTTTGAGGGCACCATCGCAGACAACGTGAACCCGCGCGGGGATGTGCCGGAGGACGTCGTCAAGCAGGCGCTCGCCGCCGCCCACTGCCAAGACATCCTCCGCAGGCTCGGCGGTATCAACGAAGCAGGCGAGTTGCCGGACGCACCGCTGGGCGAGGCCGGCCTGAACCTTTCCGGCGGGCAGCGGCAGCGCGTCGCGCTTGCTAGGGCGCTCGCCGCCGACCCGGAGGTGCTCATCCTGGACGACCCGACCACGGGGCTCGATTCCGTGACACAGGCGGACGTCGTGGCAGCCGTCGCCGCGCTCAGAGCAGACAAAACCACCGTGGTCATCACCGGAAACGCCGCGTGGCAGCACGCTGGAACCGAATTGGAGGTGGCGTAGATGGCGCCCGATTACGCACGCACAGACGCGGTCGCACCCGCAAGTGTGAAGGAGACCTTCGCGTACCTCTCGGCGCTGCCCAACGCGCTGGACAGACGCTGGTGGGCGGGTCTGCTGCTCATCCAGGCGCTCATCGTCGCCGTGTACACCACGCAGTCGAACCTGTTCGGGCGCAGCGTCGACCCGCTCACCGGAGGCGAGGTGCCGCTACTGGGCACCGGCACCCGCGCCTTTGTGTGGACTGTTGGACTGGCGTTGGCCTGCATGCTCGTCGAGATGTTCCTGCGCGCCCTCGGTAACTACGTGGTGGGCCTCAAGGTCGCCCGCGCGTCCATCGACTTGCGCCGTCGCTGCCTCGACGCGATCCTGCGCGCACCTGTGCCGCGGGTGATGGAGCTCGGCACCGGCAACGTGATCACACGCATGACCAAGGACATCGACGACGTCGTCCAAACCATCACCGCCATCGGCTCGCGCGTGCTCACCACCGTGTTCGTCTTTCCGATCACGTTTATCGGGCTTTTGCTTATCGACGTCCGCTTCGCCTTGATCCTGCTTTTGATCTGCATCTGCACGTACCCGTTCGCCCGCGCGGTGGTCCGCGCCATCCCGGATGCCTCCAACGCGGTGAGCGTGGCGGAGGCGCGTCGCAACGCGGTGCTGCTGGATACCGTCCGGGGCCTGCCCACGCTGCGCGCCTTCGACTTGGAGCGCTGGGCGTTGGCACGGATGCGGCGGACCTCGTGGGGCGCGGTGGAGGCGGAGATGGACCGTGTGCCCTGGTTCATCCGGCTCACAGGCATCGGCCAGGTCGCTTTCGCCGCGTGGGTGCTGCTCACGCTTGGCGTCGGCGCGTGGCTCGCGACGGCCGGTGCCGTCAGCCCGGGCCAGGCGAGTGCCGCCGTGTTCATGGTCATCCGCGCCGAGGTCACGGTGTTCAACGCCCTGTTCTTCGTCGGCGAGCTGCAGAGCGCGGCCACCGCAGTGGGCCGCGCGGTGAGCCTGGCCAAGCTCGCGGACGGGCGTGAAGCTACGGCCGTTCCGGAGGATCTGGCGGAGCCGGTGGACGTGGAAGTCGACCACGTCTCGTTTGCCTACCCGGGCGGCGCCAACGTGCTGGAGGACCTCTCTGTCACGCTCGAGGCGGGAACAACTACCGCACTGGTGGGGACTTCGGGCGCCGGCAAGTCCACGCTCGCCGCGCTCATTGCGGGGCTGGTGGAGCCCACGTCTGGGTGCATCCGGGTAGGCGCAGTAGATACCTCGCAGGTCAGCGACACGTGGACCGCCAAGAACGTCACCCTGCTCACCCAGGACGTCCACCTGTTCGCCGGCACCCTGCGCGAGGACCTCTCGATGGCCGCACAGGATGCGACCGACGCGGACCTGCTGCGGGCGCTGGCAAGTGTCGGGCTCGACCCTGAAGGCACCCAGTTCGCGCGCCTGTTCCCGAAGGGGCTGGACACCGCCGTCGGCGCAGGCGCGGAGGAGCTGCCCCCGGAGGTGGAGCAGCAGCTCGCGCTCGCACGCGTGGCGCTCTCAGGCCCGAAGGTGCTCATCCTGGACGAGGCGACGGCAGAAGCTGGCAGCGACGCCACCAACGCGCTGGAGGACGCCGCCGCGCGGATCACCGCAGACACCACGGCACTGGTGGTGGCGCACCGCCTAGACCAGGCGGCGGCCGCGGACCGGATCCTGGTCATGGACGCCGGGCGCATCATCGAGGACGGCACCCACACCGAACTCGTCGCCGCCGACGGGAGATACGCGCAACTGTTCGCTGCGTGGAGTGGCGGCGGTCACTAACTCTCCGGTAGGAATGGGGACATGACTGCAAATTATGTTTCCGACCGTTTCCCCGGCCCCGACCCGTACGCCCCGCTGGCGGACGTGCCGTCCTTCGACATCACGTCCGAGGACATCGTCGACGGCGAGCGCCTCGCCGACACGCTTGCCGGCGACAACGCCACCAGCCCGCAGCTTTCCTGGTCCGGCGCCCCGGAGGGCACCAAGACCTTTGCGGTGACCTGCTTCGACCCGGACGCGCCGACCGCCTCTGGTTTCTGGCACTGGTCCGCGTTCAACATCCCCGCGGACGTTACCGAGCTGCCAGCCGGAGCAGGCGCGAAGGACGACCTCGGGGTTGGCGCGGTGGTGCTCACCGGCGACAGCGGGGTTAAGGGCTACTACGGTGCGAACCCGCCGGCCGGCCACGGCCCGCACCGCTACCTGTTCGCCGTCCACGCGGTGGACACGGAGCTGCCCGCAGACGAGATTGCCAACCCCACCCAGCTCGGCTTCAACCTGAACTTCCACTCGCTCGGCCGAGCAATCATCTGGGGCTGGTACGAAAACCAGTAAGATTCGCCGAATGGTTCCAGTGCAACTCCGCGTCGGCGGCGCGTTCATGGGCATCGCACTCGTGCTCGTGCTCTACGCCGTGCTGGCGCTGCTTCGAGGCGACGCCGCGTTCCCCGTCACCCCGCAGGTGCTCTCCATCATCGTGGCGGTCGCCATCGTCGGCGCCTTCGCCACCTACAACACCAAGCAGGAAGGCTCACGCACCCAGGTCGGCGCGCTAATCGTGGCCGTGGTGCTCATCGGGCTCGGCTTCATCGCGCCCGACACCGAGCTGATGGCCACCACGCCGTTCTGGCTGATCGGCTGGGCGCTCGCCGCCGGACTCTGCGCGGTGGTGCTGCGCCGCAGCGCAGCCGGACACGCTTAGAGCGCTTTCCACTCCAGCCCGCTGCCCACGGCCTGCTCAATCGAGTCCAGGCCGTGGGCTTTGATCTGCGTGGCGATCCCGCGGTGGATGCCGCGGATCCAGCCCAACCCGCCGTAGATGAACGGCGTGTAGCCCTGCAGCAGGCTCGCGCCCGCGGCGATGCGCTCCCACGCCTGCTCGGGCGTGGAGATACCGCCGACGCTGACGAGCACCAGCTTGTCGCCGACTCGCTCGTGGAGGCGCTTGAGCACCTCAAGCGAGCGGTTCTCCAACGGGGCTCCGCTGATGCCGCCCGCGCCCATCTTCTCCACCCTGGAGGCGGGCGTTTTCAGCCCGTCGCGGGAAATGGTCGTGTTGGTAGCCACGATGCCGGCCAAGTCCAGCTCCACGGCGAGGTCGGCCACGGCGTCGATGTCTTCGTCGGAAAGATCCGGCGCGATCTTCACTAACACCGGGGTGGTGGTGGATTTCTTCACCACTTCCAGGATCGGGCGGAGTTCCTCCACCGCCTGCAGGTCGCGCAGACCCGGCGTGTTGGGGGAAGAGACGTTGACCACCAGGTAGTCCGCAAGTTGGCCCAGAAGCGTCGCGGTGGCGCGGTAGTCCGCCACGGCATCCTCGGAGGTCTTGTTCTTGCCGATGTTGATGCCCACCACGTCGCGGGAGCGCCGCGCACGCAGGTTGTCGGCGACCACGAGCGCGCCCTTGTTGTTGAAGCCCATCCGGTTCAAAATCGCCTTGTCCTCCGGCAGACGGAACAGGCGCGGCGTGGGGTTGCCCGGCTGGGACTTCGGGGTCACGGTGCCCATCTCGGCGTAACCGAAACCGATCGCGCCCCAGGAGTCGATCGCCTCGGCGTTCTTGTCAAAGCCGGCCGCCAGCCCCAGCGGGGCGGGAAAATCCACGCCGAAAACAGTTTGGTGCAGCACCGGGTCGTGCACGCGCACGGCCTTTTCCATCACGCGGTTGACCGGGGTGACCAAGTGCAGCGTCTGCAACGCGCCGCTGATGATGCCGTGGATGCGCTCCGGCGGCAGCAGGAACATGAGCTTGAGTGCGCGGTCGTAGAGCGTCATGGGTTTTCTCCTAGTTGCTCTCGGTCTGGTCGGCGGGGGAGACGATCTGGATGCCGTCGCCGGATGCGGAGGCGGCGACCACGGTGCCGTCGTCAAGCGTAATGATGCTCTGGGCATCTGCGACGGTGGCGAAATGCTTGCGCTTCACCGGAATGCCCTGGGAGATGTCGTAGCCGGTGGCGGTGTTGCTGGCCAGCGAGCTGACCCATGCGAGGCGCTGCGCGGGGTCCCACGCGGCATCCCAGGGTCCTTCCGGCACCGGCGCGGACTGCTGGAGGCGGATGATGTCGTCGGTGGTGTAGACGTGGAGCTGACTACCGGTGGAATCCGCGGCCAGCACCAGGCCGTGCTCGCCGCCGCGCACCTTGCCCACTCCCAGGCCGACGCGCAGGGTGCCGCCTTGGCGCGAGCCGTTCCAGTCGATGTCCTGGATGGTGGTGTCGAAGCGGTTGGTGCGCACCACCGAGTCGCGCTGGCCGTCCACCTGCACCGCCTGCAACTGGTCGGTTTCGCGTGCGACGTCGATGGTGTCTTTGAGCTCGCCGCCGTCGAAGACCCAGATCTTGCGCTCCGAGTCGCTGCCTGCGAGCACCTCGCCTGTCGACGCCACCGTGGCCGCCGTGACCGGCTTATCCGTGGCGATAGTCTCCTCCCGGTCTCCGAAGAGCTTGATCTCGCCTGCGCAGGCGAGCGCGAAGGTGCCGGCGTTGGCGGAAGCCTCGCCGCAGGATTGGTCCAGCTCGTGGCGGGCGGCCTTGCCCTGCTGAATCTCCTCGAGGGTGCCGATAGTCAGCGCGCTTGAAGTGCGAACGCCGATGCGGCCGTTCGTTTCGTCCACATCGCTCACCGGCTCGAAGTCGACCAGGTCGCCCGCCGGGTCCGACGACTGCGGGGACTGCACCGGCTCAGCGCTGCCCATGTTCGCAGCTGCCTCTCCGCCGGCTTCCTCGATCTTGGCAGAGGGAGACGCGCCGCAGGCGCTCAACGCCAGGGCAGCCGCGACTGCACCGGAAACTGCGACAAAGCGGAGGCGGGAACTGGGGGCAAACAAACGAGCATTCACAAGGTCAAAGCCTAGCAACGCGCCCGTCGCGCACCGCGATGGCTAAGCGGGCGGGGTAGTGTCTTTCACCATGACTGATCCCGCCACCACAATGTCCTGGGTCCAGGTGATCGTCCTGTCCATTGTCCAGGGCCTCACCGAGTTTCTGCCAGTGTCTTCCTCGGGCCACCTGCGCATCGTCTCCCAACTGTTTTGGGGCGAAGACGCCGGCGCCAGCTTCACCGCCGTGATCCAGCTGGGAACGGAGCTTGCCGTGCTGGTGTACTTCGCCAAAGACATCTGGCGCATCCTCACCGCCTGGTTCGCCGGCCTCGCGGACAAGTCCAAGCGCGGTTTCGACTACCGCATGGGCTGGATGGTCATCGCCGGCACCATCCCCGTCGGTCTTGCAGGCGTGCTGCTCAAGGACTTAATCCGCGAGAACTTCCGCAACCTCTGGATCACCGCCACCGTGCTAATCCTGTTCTCGCTGGTGTTCATCCTGGCCGAGCGCCGCGGCAAAAAGACCCGCGGCTTCGAGGAACTGACCATGAAGGACGCGGTTCTGATGGGCCTGTGGCAGTGCCTGGCGCTCACCCCCGGTGTGTCGCGCTCCGGCGGCACCATCTCCGGCGGTCTGTTCCTCAACCTCGACCGCGAGGTTGCCACCCGTTTCTCCTTCCTGCTAGCCATTCCGGCAGTGCTGGCCTCCGGGCTGTTCTCCCTGCCTGATGCCTTCGACCCCCAGGCGGGCCAGGCGGCAAGCGGGCTGCAGCTGCTCGTCGGCTCCGGCATCGGCTTTGTGGTCGGCTACATCTCCATTGCCTGGCTGCTGAAGTTCGTGTCCAACCACTCGTTCGCGTGGTTCGCCGCCTACCGCATTCCGCTGGGCCTTTTGGTCATGGCGCTGCTCGGCACTGGCGTGATGGCCGCCTAGTTGTAGGGTTGTCCGCATGCATGCATGGCCCGACCCGTCCGTACCCGTAGTCGCCGGCACCCCGGTGCCGCTGAAGCTCTTCGACACCGCCGATCAGCGCGTCAAAGAAGTAGACACCACCCCGGATGCGAACGGGGAGGTGGGGATGTACGTCTGCGGCATTACCCCGTACGACTCCACCCACCTCGGCCACGCCGCGACCTACCTCACCTTCGACCTGGCGCAGCGCCAGCTGCTCGCCAACGGCCACAAGGTCCACTACGCGCAGAACATCACCGACGTGGACGACCCGCTGTTCGAGCGCGCCGAGCGCGACGGCGTGGACTGGCGCGAACTCGGCACCAGCCAGATCAACCTGTTCCGCAGCGACATGGAGATCCTGTCCGTGATCCCGCCGCGCGACTACATCGGCGCGATGGAGTCAGTCGACGAGGTGATCGCGATGGTGCAGCAGCTTCTCGACGCCGGCGCCGCCTACGAGCTCGACCAGGGCGACATTTACGCCTCCATCGACGCCACCGAGCAGTTCGGCTACGAGTCCAACCTGGACCGCGCCACCATGGAGGAGTACTTCGCGGAACGTGGCGGCGACCCGGATCGAGAGGGCAAGCGCGATCCGCTGGACGCGCTGATCTGGCGCGGCCACCGCGAGGGCGAGCCCGCCTGGGACTCACCGTTCGGCCCGGGCCGTCCGGGCTGGCACGTCGAGTGCTCCGCGATTGCCACCAACCGCCTGGGCAGCCACTTCGCCATCCAGGGCGGCGGGTCTGACCTGGCGTTTCCGCACCACGAGTTCTCCGCGGCCCACGCTGAGGCCGCGCTAAAGGTCGAGCGCATGGCCGGGCACTACGTCCACGCCGGCATGATCGCCCTCGACGGTGTGAAGATGTCCAAGTCCCTGGGCAACCTCGTGTTCGTGCACAAGCTCTCGGAGGCAGGCCACGACCCGTCGGCGATCCGCCTGGCTGTCTTTGCGGGCCACTACCGCGAGGACCGGGACTTCTCCGACGCGATCCTGGCCGAGGCCGAGGAGCGCCTTACGCGTTGGCGCGAGCAGCTCGCCGGCGAGGTTTCTGAGGCGGAGGCGACGGAAGTCGTCGATAAGCTTCGCGCGATTCTTGCGGACGATCTGAACACCCCGGAGGCACTTTCGCTTCTCGACGGCGCAGCCGGCGACTGCAACCAGATCATCGCCACCGCCCTCGACGGGCTGCTCGGGGTGCGCATTTAGCGCGCCTCACGCACAATGGGCCCATGAGCGCAGCTGCGGACAACTCGATTCGGGCCCAGTTTCAGCCCGAGGTAGACGAATTCATCGACGACCTGAACACCTTCGCCACCGGTTCCTACCTGCAGGACGAGGACAAGGACCTGTGGGAAGAGCCTTTCGACCCGGCGGTGCTGCCGGATTTGAAGAAGCGGCTTGAGATGCTCCTTGACGCCCTCGATCTGCTTGGCGACGACCCTGAGGGCGACGCGCTGGTGAAGGTCGTGGCGCCGTTCTACGAGAACCTCGAGGAGTTCAACGAAAAGCACGCCAACGCGGTGCTTGAACCGGAGGAGAAGGCCGACATCGAGACCTTGGTGTTCCGTGCGGCGGCCGCCACCGGCGCCACGGACGAGGCTCTCAACGAGCTTCCGGAACTTGAGTAGGCCGAAGGCCGTCCTCTGGGACATGGACGGCACCCTCATCGACACCGAACCGCTGTGGGGTAAGGCCACCTTCGAGCTCGGCGAGCTGCTGGGCCGCCCGCTCACCCCGGAGGTGCGCGCTAAAACTATCGGCGGCAGCTTCCCCAACACCTTGAGCGTGGTGGCCGAGTGGGCGGGCTACGAGCTTAAAGACGGCGACCTGGAGCGTTACCGCACCTGGATGTTCGACGGGTTAAGGGTCAAAATGTGTGTCTGGCTCGGCGTGTCGCGGGGGTTAGATTTGGCCTTTTTGAATGCCGATTGAGTGGGTGTAGTCGGTGTCGATAGCGTTGTCGTAGAGGGCTGGGCGTCCTGTTTCGTGGTCGGCTTGGTTCTCGGTTTGGGTCAGGGTGGATACTTTGGCGAGTTGGCCCTGGCCCCAGTCGGACTGCCTGGCGATTCGTACTGGATCGTCAGGCAGTTCCGTTTTTAAGTAGAGCCACCAATCCAGCATGCGGCGTTGTCGTTCGCCTGATCTGCCGCGGTGGGTTCTGGCGAGCAGTTTGAGCTGGGCGTTGATGCCGCCTTCTAAGCTGTTGGTGGTGGATTTGATCCGCTCGGGCGCAAGGACTCCTGCTGGCGGGTTGAGGTAGACAAACAGCATCTCGGACCGCCAAAGATGGTTGAGGCTGTTGTAGGCCTTGCGCACGTTGTGGTGGGTCCACACGCGGGTCCATGCACCTGTTTTGGGGTCTTTGATCATGGTTTTCTCGTTCATCCATTCCCGGTAGATCGTTGAAAACTCGTGCAGTTGCACACCCCACGCGGCGGCTTCATCCAGTGTGGTGATCCGGGTCAGTTTCAGCGCAAGTCGGTAGATGGTGCGCCCGGCATCGGTGCGTGGGTTGGTGGTGGTGTAGCGGCGGACCACGCGTTGGGCGTGGACGAGGCAGCGTTGAATTTTCGTAGTCGGCCAGCACTTTTTGATTGCGCTGTATGCGCCTTGGCCGCCGTCGATGACGGCGATGAGTGGGGCTTCGATGCGTTCAAGCAGCAGTTGGTAGTCGCGGGTGGTTTCGTGTTTGCACCAGTGCCAGGCGATCACGTGGTCGATGGTCGCCGCGACGATCAGGCAGCCACCGGCGGTGTAGGTGCCATCGAGAAATACCTGGTCGTAGATCCGCTTGTGGTGGCCGGCGGTGGGGTCAGGCACATCAACGAGCCAGCACCACTTGAAGCGCCGCTTCATGGTGGCGCGGCTAACACCGTTTCGTTTGGCTAGGTCGTCGAGTGATATTGCGGTGGTGCAATGCTCGATGAACTGGGTGAACACTGCCGCGTTGGTGATGTCGTTTCGACGTTTGACGCTGGAGGCGCCGCATTGTTTGCAGCGCCATCTGGTGGTGCCTTTGCTGGTGGTGCCGTTGCGTTTCATTTCACCGCCGCAGTGGCAGCGTGGTTGGTTCTTCGACATTGCGACACCACACCACGCCGCGCATAGCACATCACGGCTGCCACACCGAGGATTTCCCGTCGGGGGCTAGATATATGCTTCCGGAGCATATACTTTCCGGAAACCTACAGGTCAATCCGTGAAAATCCGCGATTCCGGACACACTTTTTGACCCTTAACCCCGCCCCGAAGCAACAAAGGAACCCGACACCATTACGGTGCCGGGTTCCGAGCTGTGGAGCATAGGAGAATCGAACTCCTGACCTTCTGCTTGCAAAGCAGATGCTCTACCAATTGAGCTAATGCCCCATTGTTCCGTGGTGGGCCTAGCAAGAATCGAACTTGCGACCTCATCGTTATCAGCGATGCGCTCTAACCGACTGAGCTATAGGCCCCTGTGCGGAACGAGAAGTAACTTTACATACCGATCCGACAAATACACAAATCGCCAGCGCAGACAAGGTTTTAGAAGGTTGTTTAAAAAGCGAAACCGGCACCGTCTCTTAAGAATTTAAACCTAAAAGACGATGCCGGTTCGATGTGGGTTAGCGGGCTCGGGCTTTAGTTATGACCAGACTGGATACCCAGCTTGAAACCACCGAAGACGTCCACGATGGCGTTATAAAGTACCGCGAGCAGCGGCGCCAGCAGCATGTTGAACACCGCCACGATTGCGCCGAAGAGAGCAGAGATAGACAAGACCACACCGAAGGTCACTTCGAAGGCGCCGCCCACTCCGCCGACTAGGCTGTTGAGGGAATCCCAGATTCCCGCCTGATCGAGGCCGAAGTAAAGCAGGCACACAGCAAGCAGCCATGCGATAAGCCCGACGAGGGACATCGCCAAGCCCACGCGGAAGGCCGAAATCGGTGAGATCCGCGTAAGGGTTACGTCTCGTCTTGCCATGGATTACTCCTCGCTATCTGCTGCGTTCTTGGAATCCGCAACCTTGAGGTGTTCCTGCTGAACGTCCTCAACGGATTTCTCGCCCTTGGCCACAGCCTGAGCGTCTTCCTCACCATCGTCCTCAACGTTGCGGTCGATTGCAAGCAATTCGACGTCGTCGGAGAGGTTGACCAGGCGCACGCCCATGGTGGCGCGGGAGGAAGGACGAATCTGGCCTACCTCGGTGCGGATGACGCCCCCAGCGGAGGTGATAGCGAAGATCTCGTCTTCCTCATCGACGGAGATAGCGCCGATGAGCTTGCCGCGCTTCGGGGTGTACTTGAAGGTCATAACACCCAAGCCACCGCGGCCCTGTGGCGTGTACTCCTCGATAGCGGTGCGCTTGCCGTAGCCGCCGGAGGTGGCAACCAGCAGGTACTCGCCATCGTGAACCACGGACATGGACAAAAGCTGGTCATCGTCGCGGAAGCGCATGCCCTTCACGCCGGCGGTGGCGCGGCCCATCGGGCGCAGCTGGTCATCGTCAGCGGTGAAGCGGATGGCCTGGCCCTGCTCAGAGGTCAGCAGGATGTCATCGCCTTCGTCGACGAGGGACGCGCCGATGAGCGCATCACCCTCGTTGAGGTTGATGGCAATTAGACCGGCAGAACGTGCGGACTCGTAATCGGTGAGTCGGGACTTCTTGACGCGGCCCTGCTTGGTAGCCAGGACGAGGTAAGGAGCGTCCTCGTAGGACTGAATCTGAATGACCTGTGCGATCTTCTCCTCCGGCTGGAACTCCAGCAGGTTAGCCACGTGCTGGCCACGTGCGGTACGGCCTGCCTCCGGCAGCTCATAAGCCTTGAGGCGGTAAACACGGCCAAAGTTGGTGAAGAAGAGGATCCAGTCGTGCGTGGAGCAGACAAAAAAGTTCTTGACGATGTCGTCCTGCTTGAGCTCCGCACCGCGCACGCCCTTGCCGCCGCGCTTCTGCGCCTTGTAGGCATCAACCTTTGTGCGCTTTGCGTAGCCAGTGGAGGTGATCGTGACGACCACGTTCTCGCGGGCGATAAGATCCTCGTCGGTGACGTCGCCAGAAGCGGCCACGATCTGGGTACGGCGCTCATCGCCGTACTTTTCAACGATCTCAGCGAGCTCGTCGTGGACAATCTGACGCTGGCGTTCCTCGCGGGCGAGGATGTCCTTGAGGTCAGCAATGATCTCTTCGATCTCAGCCAACTCGTCAATGATCTTCTGGCGCTCCAGGGCTGCCAGCTTACGCAGCTGCATCGCGAGGATGGCGTCTGCCTGTACATCATCGACGTCGAGAAGCTCCTTCAACCCTTCTCGCGCTTCGTCGACCGTTGGGGAACGGCGGATAAGCGCGATGACCTCGTCGAGCATATCGAGGGCCTTGACCAAACCACGCAGGATGTGGGCGCGCTTTTCGGCCTCATCCAGGCGGTACTGGGTACGGCGAACGATGACCTCGATCTGGTGCGCAACGTAGTAGCGCAGCATCTGGTCCAGGCGCAGGGTGCGCGGCACGCCATCGACGATGGAGAGCATATTGGCGCCGAAGGAGGTCTGCAGCTGGGAGTGCTTGTAGAGGTTGTTGAGCACGACGCGAGCGACGGCATCGCGCTTCAGGGTGACCACGATGCGCATGCCGACGCGGTCGGAGGACTCGTCCTCAATCTTGGAGATACCGGCGATCTTGCCGTTGGCCACGGACTCCGCGATGTTGGAGATCATGTTATCCGGGTTGACCTGGTACGGCAGCTCGGTGATGACGATGGTCTGGCGGGAGCCAGACTCCTCGATGGAGGTCACACCGCGCATACGGATAGAGCCGCGGCCGGTGGTGTAGGCATCCTTGATGCCTTGGTCACCAACGATGAGGCCGGCGGTTGGGAAGTCCGGACCCTTCACGCGCTCCATGCAGGCTGCCAGCGCTTCTTCGTCGGAGGCCTCTGGGTTATCCAGCAACCAGAAGATAGCCTCAGCCAGCTCGTTCAGGTTGTGCGGCGGGATGTTGGTGGCCATACCAACGGCGATGCCGCCGGAGCCGTTCATCAGCAGGTTTGGAACGCGGGAAGGCAGGATGTCCGGTTCCTGGGTCTTGCCGTCGTAGTTCGGGGAGAAGTCGACGGTGTTTTCGCGAATGTCACGGACCATTTCCATGGCCAGCGGGGTCATGCGGCACTCGGTGTAACGCATTGCCGCTGGGCCGTCGTTGCCGCGGGAACCGAAGTTACCCTGGCCGTCGACCAGCGGGTAGCGCATGTTCCAGGACTGTGCCAGACGCACCAACGTGTCATAAATTGCGGAGTCACCGTGCGGGTGGAATTGACCCATGGTGTCCGAGACCGGGCGGGCGGACTTCACGTAGCCGCGATCGGGGCGGTAGCCGGAGTCGAACATCGCGTACAGGATGCGGCGGTGCACCGGCTTCAGGCCGTCGCGTACCTCTGGCAGAGCACGGCCGACGATGACGGACATGGCGTAGTCGATGTAACTCGACTCCATCTCCTCGTTGATATCAATCGGTTGAATACGATCAAAGAGATCGTCATTTTGGTCACTCATAACGGCAAATTCTACCCTCTGCGCCCCTCTCCCGCCGGCTGCGCCGCACTAGTGATACCACGGTGATACCATCGGGCCATGGCTATGACTCTTCGTCTTACAGCGGAACAGGATCATGCGCTGACCCTTCTGGCTTCCGCGCAAGGCACCTCCAAGCACGAGGCGGTGGTGCGTGCAGTTGTGGCGGCTGCGGCGCGCACGCTTTCCGACGCCGCGGTCCAAGACGCCGCACGCCAGCTCCTGCCCGGCCGCGCCGAGCTCGAGGCAGAAATCCGCAGGGCTCGATCATGACCGCAGAGCAGCTCCTTCTCATCGCGCGCGAGTTCTGCGCGCAACACAAAACCACGGTGACTAACTTTGGCGCGTTAGTTGCCGCCGCGAGCGTCTCAAGTGCCCGAATTGATGGCATCCCCGTCCACGCAAACCGGCAGCAAGCAGCACAAGCGATGCAGCAGATATTGGTGGCTTATCCTGCGCTTAACAAGCACAACCGCGCCTTCGCAGCACTTAGCGCCCGAGTATTCATGGAGACGGAATCACGTCTTAGCCTGCGCTGACCTATCCATTGTTGCCTGAGTTATGTAAGTTATAGCTGGTAATACTTAACTATTCCCTCGAATATCCGCGCGGCTTGGCCTTGAGGAATGACTGAAGCGTCAATGCAACGCGTAGGAAAGGAAGACATGTCTCTGAAGAAAGCCATCGCTGCGGGCGTAGTAGCAGTATCCCTAAGCACCGCTGTCACCCCAGCCGCAACCGCCACCTCCAGCACCCCTGAGACCACCAACACCTGGGAAAACCAGGTCAATCCTAATTTCAAACCAGGCGAGGAAACTTCCTCTCTCACCGGCTCTTCCCCACTCGATTTGGGCATCATCATCGGCGGTTCCGTCGCTGGCGCCGCGCTTATTTTCAAGCTGGTGACCGATTTCGCTCCGGCACTTCTCACCCAGGGCGTCCCGAACCTCGACCTCGAGCGCCTTGCTCGTGACAACGGCTTAACCCAACTTGCAGATCAGATTGCTGCCCTGAAGGGCTAATTGCCGCATTCGGGTTTCAGTAAGATTACTGCCATGTCTAATCTTTCCCAGCTCCTGGAAGAGCCAACCCGCACCAGCGTTGTCACCGCGCTTGTTTCCTTGGTCGATAACACTGTCTCCGAACAATCCGGCATCACCGGCATGGCCATCAAGGGCGCGGTGGCCGCGGCGAAGAAGGTCGACGCCGACATCGTCTCAAAAGGGATCAACCGCGCCCTGCCGGATCTCCTCGGCGAGATGGAATCCTACTGGCAGGAGTTCGAGACCTCCCCGCAGGAGGATTTCGGCACCTACCTGGCCGGAAACGACAAAGAGGTGGCAGATTCCATCTTGGGTGTGGCTGATCGTAATGCAGACCAGGTAAATAATCCGGCGCTGGTGAAGACCTATAACTCCCTACGCAGCAAGATCGCCAAAATTATTGAACCCCAGATTCCGGAGCTCGCGCGCATTTTGCAAAAGCATATGTAACCCCATATGTAAGAAGGTGTAGTCTGGCGCGCATGACTTCAAGCAATAACTATTCTGAATTCATCCGCAGCCGCCACTCCGCCCGCGCCTACCTGCCAGAACCAGTTCCGGCAGAGGTTATTAAACAAGTGCTTATCGACGCCCAGTCTGCACCATCTAATTCCAATACGCAGCCATGGGACGTGCACGTGGTTAGCGGTGAGAAGCTCCACGAACTTTCTGATGCGCTCATCGCCGAGTTCAATGAAAACGGCATCAACCCGGATTTCACCTTGGACTACGGCGAGGGCGTGCACCCTTCCCGTTCCGTTGAGCTGGCAAAGAAAATGTACGGCATCCTAGGAATCGCCCGTGAGGATAAGGAGGGCCGCACCGAGTTCGTGCGCGAAAACCTCCGCTTCTTTGGCGCCCCGCACGCAGCACTTCTTTATATCCCGCCAATGGGCGATCGCATTCGTGCTGCCTTCGATCAGGGCACTTATGCAGAAAACTTCCTGCTTTCCCTACGAGCCCACGGCTATAACGGAACCCCGCTGGGCATGATTTCGCTCATGGCACCGACCACCCGCGAGTTCCTCGGCATTGATGAGGAGCAGAAGATGGTCGTCGCCATCGCCTTCGGTAAGGCGGACGAAGACAGCCCCGTGTTCAACGTAGAGCCGGGCCGCGCCGATCTTTCTGAGACGGTCACCCTGCACGGCATCGACTTGGACATCTAAGGCCAAATTACAGAAAGCGCCCTGCTCTCCCATTCGAGGAAGAGCAGGGCGCAAGTTTTTCTGGCTCGTGTAAAGCCAAAGGCTTTACACGTCCAGGAAGCGAACGTCCTTCGCGCGGCGGGTAATGAAGGAACGGCGAGCCGAGACATCGTCACCCATCAGGATGGAGAAGAGCTCGTCGGCGCGTTGTGCGTCTTCCAGATCCACGCGGCGCAGGATACGGGTGGTTGGGTCGAGTGTGGTCTCCCATAGCTCGGATGCGTTCATCTCACCCAGGCCCTTGTAGCGCTGGATGCCGTCGTCCTTGTTGATCTTGCGATTAGCTTCGAGGCCTTCTGCCAGCAGCTTGTCACGCTCGGCGTCGGAGAAGGCATAGCCCGGCTGGCCCTTTGCCCACTTGAGCTTGTACAGCGGCGGATTAGCCAGGTAGACGTGGCCATCCTCAACCAGCTGCGGCATGAAGCGGAAGAGCAGGGTCAACAGCAAGGTCGCGATGTGCTGGCCGTCAACGTCAGCGTCGGCCATCAGCACGATCTTGTTGTAGCGCAGCTTGGAGATGTCGAATTCTTCATGGATACCAGTGCCCAAAGCAGTGATGATCGCCTGGACCTCGGCATTTTTTAGAACCTTATCCATGCGTGCCTTCTCCACGTTCAGGATCTTGCCGCGCAGCGGCAGAATTGCCTGGAACATGGAGTCACGGCCGGCCTTTGCGGAGCCGCCTGCGGAGTCACCCTCCACGATGTAAAGCTCGGAGATCTTCGGATCCTTAGAACGGCAATCGGCAAGCTTGCCGGGCAGGCCGCCCAAGTCGGTGGCGGACTTACGGCGCACCATCTCGCGGGCCTTACGCGCTGCGACGCGTGCGTGCGCGGAGGAAACGGCCTTGTTGATAATCGCTTTTGCCTCTGCCGGGTTGGCATCGAACCAGTCGTTGACGTGCTCGTTGACGGCGCGCTGGACGAAGCCCTTAATCTCAGAGTTGCCGAGCTTGGTCTTGGTCTGACCCTCGAACTGTGGGTCACTGACCTTGACGGAAATGACGGCAGAAAGGCCCTCACGGCAGTCATCGCCGGAAAGGTTGCCGTCCTTCTCCTTGACCAGCTTGTGCTCCTTGGCGTAGCGGTTCATCAAGGAGGTCAGCGCGGCGCGGAAACCCTCTTCGTGGGTACCGCCCTCATGGGTGTTGATGGTGTTGGCGAAGGTGTGGACGGACTCCTTATAGCCCTGGTTCCACTGCAGAGCGACCTCGACCTCGTGATCCTCACCCTTGACGTCGAAAGCGACGATGGTGGGGTGGATGGCGGTCTTGGTCTTATTGAGGTGTTTGACGTAGTCAATCAGGCCGTCTGGGTAGTGGTAGACAACCTTCTTCTGCAGCTTCTTTGCCGGCTTATCCTCGCTCGGGCCGTCTGCTTCGGAATCGACGTCGACGTCGTCAAAGGACTCAGCGTCCAGGGCGGTCTCGCCGGATTCGGCGTCGGCAATTGCCTCAAGCTCGAGCTGCTCCTCGGTAACGCGCTCGTCGATGAGCTCGATGGTCAGGCCCTTGTTCAGGAAGGCCATCTCCTGCAGGCGGCGTGCGATGGTCTGGTAGTCATAATCCGTGGTCTCGAAGATCTCTGGATCGGCCCAGAAACGGATCGTGGTACCGGTACCGCGAGCATTGCCGCCTTCGACCAGCTCATCTGGGATGGCGTTAGAGAAGTTCTGATACCAGTGCTTGCCGTTGCGCTTGATCTCTGCCTCAACGCGAGTAGACAAAGCATTCACAACGGAGATACCGACGCCGTGCAGACCACCGGAGACTGCGTAGGAATCGGAGTCGAACTTACCACCGGCATGCAGCTGGGTCATGACAACCTGGACGGTCGGCGCACCGGAGGCGTGCATCTCCACAGGGATGCCGCGGCCATCATCGATAACCTCAACGCCGCCGTCGGCGAGCAGCTTGACGACGACCTTGGAGGCATAACCAGCCATGGCCTCATCGACCGAGTTATCCACGACCTCCCAAATCAGGTGGTGGAGACCGCGTACGCCGGTGGAACCGATGTACATACCTGGACGCTTGCGGACGGCCTCGAGGCCCTCCAAGATGGTAATGGAACTAGCACCATATGCGTGTTCTTCAGCCACGGAAACGTGTACTCCTTTTGGCTATAGCAAAATCTAAGACTTTAGCTATTCTACACGGTGTCCCCCTACTAGAGAGCACTCCACACCAGTGAGAGGGCGGAATTTAGCCCGATTTTTCGATCTGGATTTTCTCCCGCGGCGGCTATCCGTAGGTATCTTGCGAGCCTTGCGGCTTCACCCACTGCCGGCCCTGATAATTGCGGTGTTGCTTGGGGCCTTGAATACGCAGTTCAACGATGACGTCGGGCCCGAGGCGGTCCGCGATTTTGCGCAAGATCTGGCGTTGCAGATAGCGCAGCTCGGTGGCCCACACGGAGGCGTCGCAAGAAATATAGACGACCTTGTCCTTAATTCGCTCGGGCTTCGTGTGCGCGGCGATGCGCTCGCCCACCAGGTTGGCCCAATTGCCCATGACCCAACCATCAGCAAGCTCGTTTTCCCACCCGCGGCGCACAATCTCCTTGTTCAGCGTGGCACCGAGACTGGGGATATCCAGGCTGCGACGCTGCCGCCTGCCATCGGGGCCGGTGGGCCTGCCCACGCGGTATTTCTTCGCTGGTGCATCGTGACTGATCTTCATCTTCGGCGCTGGCTTATCCAGTTTGGGAGCGTTCTTGGAATTTGAACGCACACGATCAAAGAAATCCTGAATAGGATCAGTCATCGTCGCTCACCTTTGTAATTTCAGAAATCCGCCCCTCTTGAGTATCCCGAACGGAGACTTCATAGCGCACGATCGGCTCTAGGTTGCCGGGCAGGTCCTCATCCACGGCGGCGGTGATCAGCACTTGTTCGGCTTCGGTAGCCAGGTGCACGAGCTTCTCCCGGCGCTTGGCGTCGAGTTCGGCGAAAACATCGTCGAGAATCAAAATTGGATCGGTGCCTTCCTCGCGCAGGAGATTGAACTCGGCAAGGCGCAATGAAATGGCATATGACCAGGTCTCACCGTGACTAGCAAAGCCTTTTGCCGGCTGCGTTCCGAGGTTGAGCACGAGATCATCGCGGTGCGGGCCCACCAGGGAGATGCCGCGCTCGATCTCGCGCTGCCGCTTAGCGGCAAGCTCGGTGAGCATCACTGCTTCCAGTACGTCGCGGTCAGAAACATCGATCGTAGATTTGTACTCGATGTGGGCTGGCCGCGATTCCGGGGCCAGGCCTGAATAGGCGGATGGGATCAGCTCGCTTAAGGCGTCGACAAGTGCAAGGCGTGCCTGAATCACCTGCGCGCCTAAATGTGCGAGTTGGGCGTCCCATACATCCAACGTGGCCAAAGCCGAGGCACCATCGGCGTCATCGTAGCCGCGGCGCAGGCTTGACGACGCCGACTTTAAAAGCGCATTGCGTTGCTTTAAGACCTTGTCATAATCCGCCTTTACCCCAGCTAAGCGCGGGGTACGCGAGGCGATGATGTCATCCATGTAGGTGCGCCGCTCAGCCGGCTCACCACGCACGAGCGCGAGATCCTCAGGCGAGAACAACACGCTTTTGACCACGCCCAATACCTCGCGCGGGCTTTTCAGCCGCGTGCGATTGATCTGGGCTTGGTTAGCCGCGTGCGGTTTGATGAGCAGGTGCGCGGTAAGCTCGCGGCCCCGATTGACGGCAGTGGTGGAGATTCTGGCATTAGCGGCGCTTTGACGTACCAACGGGGCGTCGTGGCTAACACGGTGCGAGGACAGGTGGGCCACGTACCCGATCGCCTCGACGATGTTGGTTTTGCCAAAACCGTTGCGTCCGACGAACAAAGTGATCCCCGGGCCGAGCTCAATATGTAGCTCAGGCCACGAGCGAAAATCCCGGACGTCGAGTTCGCGGATGAACATTAACCTGGCAGACGGACCGGCATCAGAAGGTAGGTGAAGTTGGTCTCCGGGGTTGGGAAGACTCCATCCTCATCTGCCATCGGCATCTCCTCTGGCTCCGGAATCATAATTGCTGGGCGGGAAGGCTCAGTGAAGCCGAAGACCACGCGGTCAGTGTGGACCACGGCCAGGCCATCCTTGAGGTAGCCCGGGTTAAAGGCGATGGTGAATTCATCGCGGCCGGTAAATGCACACGGCAAAGTCTCGTCTGCCTTACCGGAATCCGCGCCAGCTGCCAGGGTGACCTGACCTTCAGAAAAGTCCATGCGGATCTGGGCGTTGCGATCAGTCAGCAGGGAAACGCGGCGGATGGCTTCCTGCAGCGGAGCAACCTCGATGCTGGCCATCGCGGTATGCGTCTTTGGCAGCAGCGGAGAGACGTTTGGGAAGTCTGCATCCAGCATGCGCGTGGTGGTCTCGCGGTTATCCGCGTGCAGACCAAACAGGCCCTCTGCGCCAATGTTTTCGCCGGTACCTACCGCGATCTCCACCGGGATGTTGAGGTGAGTATCAAGGGAGCGGCCGGTGTCTTGCAAGGTCTTCGCAGGAACCAGCAGCTTTGCCTTTACGTCAGGGGATACCGGATCCCACTCGAAGGTGCGCATAGCCAAGCGGAAACGGTCGGTAGCAGTCATTTCGACGTGGGAACCGTTGATTTCCATATGCACGCCGGTCAGCATCGGCAGAGTGTCATCCTTGCCGGCAGCGGATGCGACCTGGCTGATGGCCTCAACGAAAAGCTGTGGGTTGATGGTGCCGGTGACCTCCGGCAGAACCGGCAGCTGCGGGTAATCATCGAGTGGAATGATAGGCAGCTCGAAGCGGGAGGAACCGCAGGTGAGCAGGACCTTGGAATCCTGCTGGGTCATCTCGACTTCCTTGTTCGGAAGGGTGGCAACGATGTCTGCGAGCAACTTACCGGCGACGGCGATGCGGCCTGGTTCGTCGATCATTGCCGCAATGCGTACGCGAGTAGAAACTTCGTAGTCGAAGCCGGTGAATTCCAAACCATTGTCATCGGCGGTGATAAGCATCGCGCGAAGAACAGGCTGCGTCACCTTGGAAGGCAGACTACGGGCTACCCAAGCAACTGCGTTGGCCAGATCATCTTTGGCAACACGAAATGACACAGATTGGTCCATGGTCTCGATGAGCTCCTTGCTGGGTTCTAGCTGGGTTGATTTTTGTAAGTAACAAAAGCTGTTTCCAACTTACCGCATGGGCGCCGTGCGACAGACTTTTGTAATTCACTCGCGGCCTGGTGCCTCGGCTCGAGGCGAGGGCGAGAATTACACACATCCCCTTTTTACTTTAGGGATCAGGAAAAATAGTTAGTAGTAGTAATAACCGTTGTGGGATCTGTGGATAACGCCCTAAACGACAAGGTGGTGGGCCCGATCCGCGCTGTGATCGTGGCTGTGGGATCAGTGTGATCAAATTACATAAATTGTGAGTAACCGGAGGGGGACCGATTTTATCCACAATCTATCCCCAGGATTGTGGAATTTGATCACAGCGTTGATCACAAGCTCCTGATCAGGGCGAATGCTTTGTGAAAAACAAAAATGTGTCGAAGATCTATGAATTACAACAATGAAATTACACAGGTGTGAATAACGCTGTGGATAAATATAACCCGCCACCTAAGTGCAGGTGGCGGGTTATATTTCTAGCTGCAGAAAGCGTTTTAAGAACGGCTGTGGTTCTTGATCCTTTGGGTCAGCGCCTGGATCTCATCGTAGGTATTGCGGTTTTCTGTCATTTCCTTACGGATCTTGCGATCGGCATAAATGACAGTCGTATGATCCTTGCCTCCGAACTGATCACCGATCTTCGGCAAGGAAAGCTCAGTCAGCTCGCGGCAGAGATACATAGCCAACTGGCGGGCATGAGCGACGGCGCGCTTTTTGCCCGCACCGCGCAGGGTCTCGACGTCGATGTCGAAGAACTCTGCTGTTACTTCCATGATCGCAGTTGCCGTAATTTCACGTCCCGCTGAATCGGGCGCGAGATCGTGCAATGCGATCTCCGCCATCTCCAAGCTGATCGGCTCGTTAACCAAAGAGGAATAAGCAGAAACGCGAATCAGCGCGCCTTCAAGCTCGCGAATAGAAGACTCGAAGCGCGAAGCGATGAGCTCTAGAACAGATCGATCTACTTCGGTGCCGTCCGCAGCTGCCTTCTTCATTAAGATGGCTATGCGGGTCTCAAGGTCTGGCGGCTGAATATCCGTGATCAAACCACCTTCGAAGCGAGTGCGCAGGCGATCCTCCAGGGTGGTCAGCTGCTTCGGCGGACGGTCAGAAGACAAGATGATCTGCTTATTGGCTTGATGCAGCGCATTAAAGGTATGGAAGAACTCCTCCTGAGTCGATTCCTTACCCTCCAAGAACTGAATGTCATCAACCATCAAGATGTCCAGATTGCGATAACGCCGCTTGAAGGACTCCTGGCGGTCATCGCGCAAAGAATTGATGTAGTCGTTAGTAAATTCCTCGGAAGAAACGTACTTCACGCGCAGACCCGGATGCAGTACCTGCGCGTAGTTGCCCGCGGCGTGCAACAGATGGGTTTTGCCCAGACCGGAGCCGCCCCAAATAAACAGTGGGTTATAAGCACGCGCTGGATTTTCCGCTACGGCCACCGCCGCGCCGTTGGCAAAGCGGTTGGAGGAACCGATAACGAAGTTTTCAAACGTGTGCTTTGGATTCAGCGACTCTTCCCTATTGGGATCGTGCGCCGGCTGCTCACGCGGAATGCGGGCATCTGCATTGTGCTGAGGCTGGTACTGCTGCTGTTGCTGGTTGTAATGATCGGCCAGTTCATCCAAGCTCGCCGGGGCATGGCTGGTCTGCCAAGCCTGCTGTGGCGGCTGATACTGCGGCTGTGAAGGCGCCTGCGGTGCTTGAGCCGGGGCGTCGTTAAGCGGTGCTTCTTCCTCCACCGGATTGGCCAGAGTTACAGCAAGCGTGCACGGCCTGCCCAGGTGCCGGGTAAGGGCACGCGAGATGTGTGGGCCGAGATCGGTTTCGATGACTGCCTTGGCCTTTTCATTGTGTGCTGCCAGCAGTGCGTAGCCATCCATCATCATGATGGGTCGCGCGAGCTGCAGATACAGTCGCTGCGTGTGGTTGAAGTTGGGTACCTCTGAGTTGGGTTTCTCAGATTGGGCGAGCAGATCTTCCACTACTGCTCGCCAGTTGGCGTTAAGTACCGCTTGTTGATCAGTCAACGCGCCTACCTTGTGCGGCCTTCCCAGAAGAAGGCCCTAGTTCGGACGGAGAAAAATTTACAGTGAATTTCACGGACGTATCCACATCGAAAATTGCGGAACGACCTCGATCTCCACAGAGTTATCCACAGATGTGGAACAAATGTTTATCCACAGCCTAGTCGATGGCTGTGGATAACTATCAATCGGGTACTTTAGGCTATTTACCTGCTGGAATACAAAAAGTCTAAAGCTGAGATTTAGAGTTATTCACACCTTGTGGACGGCTGTGGAATTCGATTCTTTAGTTTTACCGTCGAGTTAGCGGGGCTGTCTAACGCTTTTCGGCACATGCATGGCGTGAACTTAAAATGCAAGCCGCCACATGTGCTCTGACCCCGCAAAGTAGCCTTTTAGCTGCAGATAAAAACATCTTTGTAATTTTGGGTACACCCGGGTGTCGATTTGTTCAAGGCTGCATTCGTCACGTAATCTGTCATGGTCTATCGCAACAGAAGACGTTGCGCGTGAGTGCGAACCCACTCCCAGGGGTTGCTAACTACTCACATATCCATTCATCAGTGGAGCTGGGGGAATGACTTTCCCTGGGCTCCGCGCACAACTTCAAGGAGATAATCGTGGCAAAGGGTAAGCGTACCTTCCAGCCCAACAACCGTCGTCGCGCTCGTAAGCACGGCTTCCGCACCCGCATGAGCACCCGTGCAGGTCGCGCTATCGTCGCAGCTCGTCGTAAGAAGGGCCGCGCAAAGCTGTCGGCATAATCGTGCTTCCAGCCCAGCATAAGCTCACCTCGCCAGCGGAATTCCGCAGGACGATCAAGGGCGGCAAGCGGGCCGGTACACGTACGGTTGTTGTGCACTTTCGTAACAACACCAGCCAAGACACCAAATTCGATATTGCGGCCGCTGGCCCAAGGTTCGGATTGGTTGTTTCAAAAGCCGTCGGGAATGCAGTGGTTCGCCACCGCACCTCCCGGCGGCTTCGGCATGTGTGCAGGTCCCTCTTTCCGGATCTTCCACCGACCGCAGATCTGGTTATCCGCGCGCTTCCCGCAAGCGCCACAGCGAGCAGTGAGCAACTAGAAAAAGACATCCGCAAGGCTCTGCGTAAATGCGGTATGTAAATTCTTCCGGTGTCGAAATCCCGGAAGCTAAGGGTGTGGCAAAACCGATGGTAAAAGCGGTGCGCTTCTACCAAAAGTATTTCTCACCCCTTAAGATGGTTTCCACCTGTCGTTTTGAACCGACTTGCAGTGCCTACGCCCTCGAAGCACTCTCCGTTCACGGAGCTTTCAAAGGCGCCGGCATGGCCATCGCTAGGGTTTGCAAATGCGGCCCTTGGCATCCGGGCGGGTTTGATCCCGTACCCGGCACGAACAACAACTGAGGACTATCCTTGCTTAATATCATCTATTGGCCGATCTCGGCCGTCTTGTGGTTCTGGCACTGGCTTTTGAGCTTCGTGATGGATCCTTCTTTGGGCATCACGTGGATTCTCTCGATTGTCCTGCTGACGTGGACGCTCAAGGCCATCATGGTCAAGCCGACCATCACCCAGCTGCGCTCATCCCGCAAGATGCAGGAGATCCAGCCGCAAATCCAGGAGCTGCGTACCAAGTACGCGAATGACCAAACCAAGGCTGCGCAAGAGATGCAGCGCATCTACAAGGAATCTGGCGTTCGCCCGATGGCAGGCTGCCTGCCGATTTTCGCTCAGATCCCAATGTTCATTGGTCTGTTCCATGTTCTGCGCGCCTTCGACCGCACCATTCAGACTGTGGGTGGCTTCGGTCACCCAGCTGATGAGCCAATGTCGGTGGAGGCTAACGCGAACACTGCGAACTACATCTTCAAGCCGGAATTGGTGCAGCAGTTCCTGGACGCCAAGATCTTTGGCGTTCCGCTGATTACCAACTTGCGCGTGAACTCGCCGATTCTGGATCAGCAGGGCATCACGACGTCGCAGGCAGCGGTCATCATCGTTCCGTTGATTGCCATCATTGCGGTTTTGACCCACTTCAATGCCCGTATGTCGCTCAACCGCCAGGAGGCACGCCGTGCTTCCGGGAAGACTCCGACCCCGCAAGGCCAGAACGCTGAGATGATGCAGCAGCAGATGGCAATCATGAACAAGATGATGCTGTGGGTCATGCCAGGCATGCTGGTCTTCTCCGGTGCTATTTGGCCTATTGGCTTGCTGTTCTATATGTTGGCCAACACCGTCTGGACCTTCTTCCAGACTCGCATCGTGTACAAGAAGATGGATGAGGAAGAGGAGCGAGAGGCAGCCGCCAAGGCAGAACTCAAGCGCACTTCCGCACCGAAGCCAGGCGTGCGCAAGAAGGACAACCGCACCAAGAAACAGCGCAAAAACAACAACTAAAAACAGGAGTTTCTAGTGTCCGATTTGGACCCGTCTGAAGTATTTGGCTCCCGTCTGCCACTCGCGCAGGCTTACCACGATTCGCTCGCTACAGACGGGTCCATTCGTGGTTTTATAGGCCCCCGCGAAGTCCCGCGCCTGTGGGAGCGCCATCTTCTCAACTGTGCCGTGATCGGCGATGTCATGCCGGAAGGCGCCCGCGTAATCGACGTCGGCAGTGGCGCAGGCCTCCCAGGCATCCCGCTGGCCATTGCGCGCCCAGACCTTGATATCACCCTGATCGAGCCGCTTCTAAAGCGCTCTAATTACCTGTCTGAGGTCAAGGAGCTGCTGGGCCTAGATAACGTCACCGTCATCCGCGGCCGCGCCGAAGAAGGCCCAGTGAAAAAGGCCGTGAAGGGTGCAGACATCGTGACCTCTCGCGCCGTCGCGCCCTTGGGCAAGCTTGCCAAGTGGTCGCTGCCATTGGTCAAGGTGGGCGGCGAGATGATCGCTTTGAAGGGCGAGTCCGTGTATGAAGAGCTGGAGCGCGACGCAGCTGAGCTAAAGCGTGCTGGCGCAGGTAAAGCCGAGGTCACCACCATCAAGGGCACGACTATCATCCGTGTCCCGCGCGTGAACTAGAGTAGACGGCATGACTAATCCACGTCTTATCACCATCGCGAACCAGAAAGGCGGCGTTGGCAAGACCACGTCGGCTGTCAATCTAGCCGCGGCGCTCGCTGAGGCCGGCAAAAAAGTGTTGGTGATCGACCTGGACCCGCAGGGCAATGCCTCAACTGCGGTGGGCGCTGCCCATACCTCGGGCACTGATTCGAGCTACGAGGTCTTGCTGGGAGACCGCACTGCGGAGCAAGCAATGCAGCCGTCTCCTTCTAGCGCCAATCTCTTCTGTATTCCCGCCACCATTGATCTGGCTGGCGCGGAGATCGAAATGGTCTCGCTGGTACGCCGTGAGTTCCGCCTTTATGACGCACTCCATAACGGCTTCCTTGAAGAGCACGGCTTCGAGTACGTCTTCATTGATTGCCCGCCTTCGCTGGGCCTTTTGACCATCAATGCCATGACCTGTGCCGAAGAGGTCATCATTCCTATCCAGTGCGAGTACTACGCACTGGAGGGCGTGGGCCAGCTGCTGGGCAACATCTCCATGATTCGTGAGCACCTCAACGAGGAACTACATATTTCCGCCGTTTTGCTCACCATGTATGACGCCCGCACCAAATTGGCAGAGCAAGTTGCCCATGAAGTACGCGAACAATTCGGCGCTGTAGTTCTTGGTAATGTAATTCCGCGTTCGGTGCGCGTGTCTGAGGCGCCGGGTTACGGCAAGACTGTTATCTCCTATGATCCTTCTTCCACCGGTGCTAGGGCTTATTCGGCGGCGGCCCGCGAGCTCGATTCGCGCGGTGACTACCGCCCGCACCCCACCACTGGCGCCATCGGCGTTAGCCCAGAGATTTTCGCTGAATTGGAAGGATAAGTTTTAGCATGACGGAACAAAAGCAAGGTGGCCTCGGCAAGGGTCTTGCAGCACTTATCCCTTCTGGCCCCGACGCCCCATCCCGCAAGCCGCGCCTTGGTAACGATGCAGCAGATATCATCCTTGGCGCTGCTACCGGCGGTCCAGCTGGTGATAAGCCCCGCGTGAAGGGCGCGCCAACCATTCCACAGGGCGCTAATAAGAAGCGTCAGGCAAAGCCTTCCGTGATCGGCGCTACCTACCGCGAGATCGCGGTCGGTGACATCATTCCTAACCCAAAGCAGCCGCGTACCGTCTTCGACGAAGAAGGCCTCGCAGAACTCGTTCATTCCATCAAGGAGTTCGGTCTGCTCCAGCCGGTCGTCGTGCGCCCGGCAGATGAGGGCGGCTTTGAGCTCATCATGGGTGAGCGTCGTTGGCGTGCTTCCTCCAAGGCGGGACTTGCCACCATTCCGGCCATCGTCCGCGATACCAAGGATGACAACCTCCTGCGCGATGCCTTGCTGGAAAACATTCACCGCGTGCAGCTTAATCCATTGGAAGAGGCACACGCCTACCAGCAGTTGCTGGAGGAATTCGGCGTCACCCAGAACGAGCTGGCTGATCGCCTCGGCCGTTCCCGCCCGCAGGTGACCAACATGATTCGCCTGCTCAAGCTCCCGGTGAACGTGCAAAAGCGCGTCGCTGCTGGCACCTTATCCGGCGGCCATGCGCGTGCCCTGCTGGGCCTGCCCGATGCTGAGGCCATGGAGCTCATCGCCAACCGCATTATCGCAGAAGGCCTGTCCGTCCGTGCCACCGAGGAAGCGGTTACGCTGTACAAGAGGGGCGATAAGCCACAGGAGAAGAAGCCTGCTGCCCCGCAGCCACAGTACTTCACCGATTCCGCAGAGCGCCTGTCTGACCGCTTCGACACCAAGGTCACCGTCACCATGGGCAAGCGCAAGGGCAAGATGGTCGTCGAATTTGGCGATCAGGAAGATTTCGAGCGCATCCTTGGTCTCATCGAGGGCAAGTAATGCTCGTCGAGTCAGTCAAGGAAGGGGTGGAAATCAACCCCTTGGCGGCTCGTTCCATCTTTTGGGAGCTTGATACTGAGGTAACTGATCCCGCCTTCGAGAAAGAGGCGTGGATTTCCGCTGTGCTCCTAAGCGCCGGCGACTGTGGCCTAACGGTGGGCAACGAGGCTACGGTCTTCTTCTGCCCCGCTGATTATGCGCCTGGGGCGTCCAAGCTGCCTACCGCACCCGTGAGCCAGGACGCAGCTTTGCTGTCCTCATTGTTTGTGAAATCCCATCGCGCGGCACGTGGCTTGGAAGCGGTGCTTCTCGACGCCGCGATTATGAACCTTTCCTCGCGTGAGTTCAGCGCGGTAGAAGCTTTTGGCTACCGCGACGCAAAAGAGGCAGAGTTCCTATTACGCGAAAAACCCGCCTTCATCGGGCTTCTGTCAGTAGAAACCTTAGAATCGGCGGGTTTTATGGTGGTCCAAGACCACCCCGTTACTCCACGGCTGCGCCTGGATCTCCCACCAGCCTTCGACCTGCTCTCGGCCGCTGCGGTAGAAGATCTGCTAGCAAAAGCTTTGGCTTAAGCCTCCTCGGCGCGCAGCAACTCCGAGAACTTATAGGTGCCGGTGACAGCATCGTCATCATCGAGCAGGTAGAGGCGCTTTACAGAAACCACGATTGCTTCTGCAATATCATCGCGCTTGGCTGGCGTAGTAAGCACTTCTACGTCACCAGGGTTGGTGAGATAGCCCAAGACAACCTGGACAACTGGCATCTGCGTCAGGCGCAAAAGATCCCAGGTGCGGCCGTGGTTCCAGCAGTTTTGCAGTGGCGTGCGAGCCACGATCTCGCGCTGGATGAAACCAGAAAGAGTTTCACCAATGAGCGAGGAGCTGCCGATCTCTGAACCAAAGTAGAAGGTGGCAATGCCATTGGCCTTCTCGTTTGGATAGCGGTCACAAGCCAAAGAAATAACCAGATCGGCGTCGAAGGCGTTTGCCAGATCCGCACGGTCCTTGACAGAAGGATTATCGGTACGTGGACGCGAGATGATGGTTTCCATGCCCGCTGCAATCATGCGTCCGACCACGCGCTCTGCCAAGTCCCACAGAAGCTCTTCTTCGGTGACGTCACCAAAGCGGCCCTTGACCTTGATGCCCTTGTCGGCACCGCCTAAGGCAGGGTCGATGACGACGCGCTTGCCTGCAAGCTGTGGGCCGGCGTTGCGGACACGCTCGCGCTCTTGGATGTTGTGTGCGGAACCGCCGGTGATCCGGCGGCCCAGCAGATTAAGAGCGTTGATCGTGGTCGGACCACACACGCCATCCTTTTGGAGACCGCTGTTGAGTTGGTATTCCATGAGTGCGGCGTGAGTATCGGGACCGAAGTGGCCATCCACTCGGTTCTGGTAGAAACCGAGTTCTTGAAGTTGCTGCTGAAGTTGTGCGACATCGTCGCCAACTAAAACGTTGCCCGGCTCGTACGTGAGTACGCGCGCGCCCAAGCTATAAGAAGCCTGGCGCAGCTCACGAAGGGTAAGGTCATCGATTACGCCGGTGGGAACAATTCCGCGAGACTGCTGAAAGGCCTTGATGACCTCAGAGAGTTCGGCGTCGAATACTTTTTCCGTCTCGGAATACTTTTGTTGCTTCCAATCGGACAGTGCGCCTCGGTAATCCTTCATGAGGCCGAGACGGGCGAGGGTTGCACGTGCTTCGGCGACGCGGACACTTTGGTCACCGACCTGCAGAACGCGATTCACACCTACCCCTTTTCTCGTGTTAAAACTGTGCGCCCTGTGACGCATGTGAATAAGGCTACCAGTTAAAGCTGCTTTTGAATTTGTGCCACGATGTCTGACTTGGAACGCAGGCCGACAAATTCGTCGACCTTCTCGCCGTTGCGGAAGATCAGCACAGAAGGAATCGACATGATCTGGAACATGCCGCCCAGAGTGCGCTCCTCGTCGACATTAACCTTTACGACGGAAACATCCTCGCCCAACTCGCTGGCAACTTCATCCAAAATCGGGGAAAGCTTCTTGCATGGACCACACCATTCAGCCCAGAAGTCCACGACGACAGGCTTGGAAGCCGAAGCCTCAACGACGTCAGTACGGAAAGTATCCGTGGTTACGCTTGTTACGTTGCTCATGATTATTAAACGCTTTCTGCGAGGAAGTGTTCCGCATCGATTGCTGCGCGGCAGCCGGAGCCTGCCGCAGTAATAGCCTGCTGGTAATGGTCATCAACCAAGTCGCCGCAGGCGAAGACGCCCGGCAGGTTGGTCTTGGTGGAAGGCTGCTCAACGACGACGTAGCCGCCCTCGTTGAGCTCAACCTGGCCTTCCAGGAAGGCGGAGCGTGGATCGTGGCCGATGGCAACGAACATCGCGGTGACGTCCAGTGTGGAGACCTCACCGGTGATGGCGTCCTTGATCTCCAGGCCGGCAACCTTGCCCTCGCCCTCGAGAACGCGCTCTACGGTCTTGTTGGTAGCCCACTTGATCTGTGGATTGGCCTTTGCGCGCTCCAGCATGATCTTGGAAGCTCGGAAGTTCTCGGAGCGGTGAATGATGGTTACGGTCTCTGCGAACTTGGTGAGGAAGGTTGCCTCTTCCATTGCAGAGTCACCACCGCCAACGACGGCGATGTTGTGGCCCTTGAAGAAGAAGCCGTCACAGGTAGCGCAGGCAGAAACGCCGCGGCCAGCTAGCTCGGCCTCACCCGGGATGCCCAGGTAACGCGGTGCTGCGCCGGTGGCAAGAATGACGGTTCGAGCTTCGAAGACCTCGTCTCCAACGTGCAGCTTCTTGATATTCCCTGCCAGCTCGACAGAGTCAACAACTTCCATGCGCAGGTCCGCGCCGAAGCGGATGGCCTGGGAACGCATTTCTTCCATGAGCTCTGGGCCCATGATGCCTTTCTGGAAGCCTGGGTAGTTCTCCACCTCGGTGGTGTTCATGAGTTCGCCGCCGTACTCGAAGCCCTCGAAGACGATCGGCTTCAGTTCAGCGCGTGCGGCGTAAAGCGCCGCGGTGTAACCGGCAGGGCCGGAGCCTACGATGGCGACATCGTGGACGGTCATTAAAAACTCCCTTGCAATGTTTTGCTGGATTAACCCCACAAATCCTACCCGCGCCATGGTTAAATTCGGGTATCAGAAACGGGGTTGATGCTTAAACGTGACCTGTCCTGCAACGCTAAATATCGCAGGCTTATTTCCTTATTTAGGCCATGGCCTTGCGTAACACGCTACGTGCGCGGGCTCTACGGGATTTGATAGTACCTGGCGCTACTCCCTGCGCTGCGGCGACTTCGGCGATGCCATAGCCTTCAATGTCGGTCCAATACAGGGCGTCGCGCTGGTCTTGGCGCAGCAGCTCTAGGGCTTCGCGGACTGCCAGTTTGTCATCCAAGAACTCGTTCGGGTTATGCGCAAGCAGATGGTTGCGGTCATCATCGATGAAGTCCACATCGAGAGAAGAATTTTGCTGGTTGGAGCGATGCTTAACGTAGTCATAACCACAATTCATGACCAGTCGATGCAGCCAAGTAGAAAGCGCTGACTTGCGCCGGTACTTGTGCAGATTGCAGCTGGCGCGAAGCAGGGCTTCCTGGACGACGTCCTGCGCATCGGTGTCGTTGTGCGTATAACGGCGCGCCACAGTTGTAAGGCGGGCGCGGTGCCTTTCTACTATGACGGAAAAGGCTTTGTTATCCCCCTCGATGAAAGCCTCAACCAATTCATGATCACTGCGTTCAGACATGTAGATTCCCCCCCGGATCAACAAGTATGTGAACCTGTTTTAACCGAGGGGAATCTAGTCGCGCTAGCGAACTGTGTCTTTCCTATTGACCACTTTTGACCCGCAGCGTGCGGCGCAAGTGATCCTGGCATTCGAGCAGCACGCGGCGCAGGGCACGTGGGCGCTCAATGCGCAGGAACTCGTCTGTCGCGGCGTCTGCCATAGGCAGCTCTGGGTAGAGCCCACGGACGAGACGGTTGGCGATTTCGATCGGATGCTCCTGCCAGATCTTGTCCAAGACCGTGAAGAACTCTTCGGCGAAAGGCTCGGTGAGCTGCTTCGAACGTGGCGCGTTGAAAGCGGCCAGCAGGGAATCGACCTCGGCATTCGAGTAAGCGCCAGGTCGCAGGACCATATCAAAGACCTCGCGCTTGTCCCCTGGGAAGGAACGGGATACGCCGAGGTACGCCGCTGCACCGGTCAGCGTGTTATCGCGCTGCTTTTCTTCTTCCAGCTCCTCCTTCGTCACTGCCTCACGGGCTGCGAGCGCACGCAGCGCGGCCCAGCGAATATCGGGATCCGTGGCGTCGTCAAGCACTGCACGCAGGCGCTCGTTGGTGTCCTCCGGGCTGTCACCGAGCGCCGCGATGGCCGCGCGCGTGAGCAGCAGGTGGGTATCGGTACCTTTTTCTGCGTCCTGCAGCAGCTGCCAAATGTGGTTGGCAAAGTCGGGTGATTCCGGCAGGTAATGGCTAACGGCGTACTGCGCATTGTTCAGGGCCGTGGCCAGCAGTGACGGTGACTCCCCTACTGCGTGCCGCAGTACGGTGTCGACGTAGTTTTGAGCCGGCCATTCGCCATCGCGCGTGAGGTTCCACAGGGAGGTCCAGATGACGGCGCGGGAAAGCTCATCCTCAATCGCAGAGAGCTTGTCTTGGATGGTGGCAAGCGAGGTTTCGTCGAAGCGCACCTTGGCATAGGTGTGGTCGCCATCGTTAAGCAGCAGCAATGCGGGTGCTGCCAGGCCAGAGGCGGCATCGACAATGGTGCGCGGGCCGGCGACATCGACGTCGAGGACCGCGTACTTGTTGAGATCGGCGTCGAAAAGCGCGGCGTTGAGGCGGTGCGGACGTGTCTCATCCTCGGCCTCGGCGAGCACGGCCAACTCCGTGATTTTTTCTCCTTCTACGTGCAGCTGCGGGGTCAGGGTGTCTGGACCCCAGGTCTTGAGCCATGCTGCAGACCACGCGTCGAGATCGCGCTCGGTGTGGTTTTTCAGCGCATCCAGGAGATCATCGAAGGTCGCAGCGCCGAAAGCATGGGCCTGGAAGTAGTCCTGCGCGCCCGCATAGAAGTTCTCACGGCCGACGTAGTGCACCAATTGCTTGAGTACGGAAGCGCCCTTGGCATAGGTGATGCCGTCGAAGTTTTGGCGCGCGGCATCCACGTCTGGGATATCGGCCTTGATGGGGTGCGTGGTGGGCAGCTGATCCTGCAGGTAAGCCCAGTTCTTGCGCTGGCCTGCGAAGTTCGCCCACGCCTCGGTGTATTCGGTGGCCTCGACGGAGGAATCCGCTCCCATGAACTCCGCGAATGACTCTTTGAGCCAGAGATCATCCCACCACTTCGGTGTCACGAGATCGCCGAACCACATGTGCGACATCTCGTGCAGGATCGTGTTGGTGCGGCCCGCATGCTGGGCACGGGTGGCCTGGGAGCGGAAGAGGTAGGTCTCGGTGAAGGTCACCAGGCCCGGATTCTCCATCGCACCCAGGTTGTACTCCGGCACAAAGATGGAATCGTACTTGCCCCACGGATACGGGAACTTGTACGCCTGGTGGAAGAAATCCATGCCTTGTGCAGTGATTTCTAGGATCTCATCGTCGAGGTACTGTTCCATCGACGCACGTGCGAAGGCGCGCAGCTGCGCGCTTAGGGTGCCATCCGGCGCGTTCCAAGTGCGCTGCTTGGACACGTAGGGCCCTGCGGCAAAGGAGGTCAGGTAGGTAGAAAGCAGCGGAGTGGATGCGAAGGTGACGCTCACGGAATCGCCGGACTCGCTGCGGTTTTCCTCCGGCTGGTTCGAAAGCAGCTGCCAGCCTGTTGGGCCGCTCAACGTTACCGTGAAATTCGCCTTGAGATCCGGCTGATCGAAGCATGGGAAGATGCGGCGGGCGTCGGAAGGCTCAAGGTGCGAGTAAAGGTAGGGATTCCCATCGGCCTGATCCTGCATGCGGTGCAGGCCCTGACCGGTGCGCGAATAGCGTGAGGAGCCCGTGATCTCCACGCTGATCTCCTCGCCTACCGGAAGATCGCGCAGGTAGATGCGCCCACCATCAAAGGTATTTTCCACCTCCGTGCCGTTTAGCCGCACGGAACGGACCTTATCGCCCAAGTAATCCACGAAGGTCTCAGGTGCGTTAGTCGTAAAGGTGATGCGGGAAGTTACCTCAAATGTCTCCGCCGAGGTAGGCGCGCTGTTGACATCAAGGTGCAAGTGATAAGCGGAAATCTGCAGCGCCGCACTGCGGGCCTGCGCTTCAGCCTGTGTGAGGTTCGCGGTTTTGCGGGAGGTCGTGTTAGCCATGTCGCTTATTTTAGGGATTGCCGTGCCCCGCGACTCCGTTTTTATCTGCTTGGTCTGATTGTTTCGGCTTGGCGGGTGCAAGGACCTTGTGGGAGAACCTTGCGGGAGAGCATTGTGGGCGCATGACTAAACCCCAACATCGACCGCACTTTGGGCGCGTTATCGGTGATGGGGTTTATGGCTGCTAGCCGGGCCAAATTTGGCCGCAAATTTCTTACTGCTTGATGGCGGAGATCTCGAGCTCGATCTTGATCTCCTCGGAGACCAGCACGCCGCCGGTCTTCAGCGGTGCGTTGAAGTCGATGCCGAAGTCGGTGCGGTTGATCTTGGTGGTTGCCTCGAAGCCGAAGCGGGTGTTGCCGAATGGATCCTCTGCCAGGCCCTCTGCCTCGACGTTCAGGGTGACCGGCTTGGTGGTGCCCTTGATGGTGAGGTCACCTGTAACGGTGCCGTTGCCAGTTTCGTCAACGTCAAAGGAGGTAGCGCTAAAGGTCAGCTCTGGGTACTGCTCGGCGCTGAAGAAGTCATCGCCCTTAACGTGTGCGTCGCGGTCCTCGTTGCCGGTGTTGATGGAAGCGGCCTTGATGGTGGCCTCCGCCTTGGAATCAGCGATGTTCTCAGCGACGGTGATGGTGCCCTCGAACTCGTCGAACTTGCCGCAGGTCTTGGTGACCATTGCGTGGCGAGCTACGAAGCCGATGGTGGAGTGTGCTGGGTCGATTGCGTAAGTGCCTGCGAACATGGTGTTCTCCTAAAAAGTTTCGCTTTTGTTGATGTGACAACATTGATTCTAGTTGTCGTCTTGAAATAGTCAACGGTTTAAGTAAAACTACTATTTTCAAAGACAAACGCCACCATGCCTAAGCAGGCATGATGGCGCTATTGAATCGTGAATAAAATTATGGCAATCCAACGACTTGCATCTCTGAGACGGCCGTCTTGCCGTCAAACATGATGAGCACGCCGTCGAAGCCCTCCTGGACCTTCTCTAATTCGATGTCCTGCTTGGAAGAGCTCAGCTTACCTTCGGCCAGCTCGGTGCCCTCCGGGTCCTGCGGATCGAAGTCGGCCATGTCGACGCCATAAATCGTGAACTTGTTTCCCGTGGCGCCGTACTGGCTCAGCTGCAGCACGTGCAACTGCGTTTTCTTCTCAAGGGTGACCAGCGCGCCTTCCTCCACGTTGACGCGGTCAGCTGTCTTGCCATCAATGAGCGCCTTCTGCGGCTTATTATCCGGAACCGTGAAGGCTTCCTTTTCCTTCAGCAACACGGGCGGCGTATTCGGGAAGCTCGTTACCGAAGTCGAAGGCTTCGACACTGGCGAGTCATCGCCCACCAGGGACATGATCCACGCCGTCAGCGCCGCCATCAACACCACGAAGACCGTGGCAAAGACGCCCAGCACAATCGCGCCCGATCCCGAGTAGCCGCGGCCGCCGAAGCCTGGGATGGCCTCTGGTTGTTCAACCTTTTCTTCCGGAACGTCGAGCTTGTGGACCTCAGGTGCTTCGCCCTCGCCTTCGAGCTCCGCGTCCTCCTTGGCGAACTCCTCAAGCTTCTGCGCGCGCTCGGCCAGTCCGTCTTCGGAATCGGCAATTTCTTGCAGCTCGCTGGAACCCGCGGCCTCGGTCAACAACGTGATCGTGGAGTTGATTCCATCGAGGTCGGTTTCTTCCGTGTTGCGCTTCAGCACAGCGGGGAAAGCCAGCTTTGCGACGCCGTCGGTACCGATCTGCACGCGGCTGCGGTTATCCAGACCCAACACCAAGCCGTTTTCGTGGGCCGTAGCGATATCAGCAACCAGCGGAGCCAGAGCACGTGCGACGGCCTTTGGATCCAGGTTGTGGTCTTCTGCAACCGTCTTCAACGGCGTGCCCTCAATCCAGTCAGCCACTACGAGGCAGCCCTGACGATAGGACAGGATCTTGATGTTTGATGCAATCGCCGAAAGATGAAGCTCGCTGAGCTTGCGGGTATTGCGGGAGATCTCAGCCGAGCGGCGGGCAGCTACCGCCGGGGTGGCCGGTGCCAGCGGAGCCTCACCAGTGGTGTCCACGAAAGTCAGAGAGACGAGCCTGCCAGAGGACTGTTCGCGGGCCTTCCAGAAGCGGGCACCGGGGACGGAGCCGTAGTCTTTCAACAAGCGGAAGCGGCCATCAGAGACCGGAGCGCCCGGCACCAGGCTCGGGCCGCGGACAATGCCAGCAGACATCGGTGGCGGAACCGGCGAGGAGTTGAATGCGTCTGCCGTGTAGACCGGCTGAATCTCTCGCACCTCCGGTTCTTCGATCTCGATGGCTTCGGCGTGCTCGATCTTGATGATCTTCGACATGCCCGGAATGCGCTGCAGCTGGCGGCCCAAGTTGATGACTTCTGGCAAGCCGGAACGCGAAAGCACGATGCCGGCCACGACCACGAATACAACGCCCAGAAACGCTACTTCGAGCAAGTAGACGATGGAAGGAATGCTGTCCGGCAAGACGCGGTTGAAGCACCAGTGGAGGGCGGTTGCTGCGAGCAAGCCAATGCCACCGGCCAGGGTGGACCAGATGACGGTGGTGCGCAGTTCGCGGCCGCCCAGGCTGCCCAGCTTGCGCTTAAGCAGGAAGCCGCCGATAACCGCACCGGAGAGGAAGCCGAAGCCGTTCGCGGTACCCAGCAGGATGACCACGCGGTCGGTGGAGTCAGCGACCATCGGAGCAAGCAGGGTCAGCGCAATCTTGGTGGCCGTAATGCCGGCGATGATGAAGGTCGGCGTCCAGGTTTCCTCACGGGCGTAGAAGACGCGCAGGTGCAACAGCACGAGCGCATAAGGAATGAGCGTGAACGCGGAGAAGCTAATAGTCAGGCCGAGCTGCTCTGCGCTCGATGCGCCATAAGCGCCGTATTGGAACAGCGCGCGGGCGATTGGAATACCGAAGCCGGTCATGAAGATGACGATCGGAATAAGAGCGATAAGCGTCAGCTTCGAACCCAGCGTGAGATCGCGCACCACGGCTTCGACATCGCCGTTCGCTGCGTTGCGCGAAAGCCGCGGCATGATGGCGGTCAGCAGCGTGACGCCGATGACGCCATAAGGCACCTGCAGCATTAGCCATGCGTTCTGATAGACCAACATCGCGCCGTGGTCGGCGTAGGAAGCCACCTGGGAAGTGACAATGTAGCCGGCCTGGGAAATGGCAACGTAGACAATAATCGCCAACGCCATTCCGCCGAACTGCTTGATGCGATGATCGATTCCCCACTTCGGGCGCAGATCGATCTTGGCCTTAACCAGATAGGGAACCAAGATGAGGCACTGGACTACCACGCCCAACGTGGTGCCCAAGCCAAGCAAGATGACGTGCTTATCTGTCACGGGGGAAGCTGCCGTCGGATCCAGCTCGCCCGGCAGCAAGCGGTACATCAACAGCACCGTAATGGAAATGACGTTGTTGATAACCGGCGCCCAAGCGCCCGGCCCGAATACATTTTTCGTATTCAGGATCGCCTGGAAGAGCGCGAATAGACCATAGAAGAGGATCTGTGGAAGCAACAGATACGCCATCGACGTGGCCTGGAAGGCATTAACTTTACTGTCTTCCGGGACCATCAATCTGGTAATCAGTGGCGCGAAAACGATCGACAAAATCGTCACCACCGCAAGTATCGACATCGCCAGGGTAAACAGCCTTCTCACGAAGGTTCTGCCGTTATCCGAGTCTTCCTTTTCGGCTCGAACCAAAACTGGAACCACCAAAGAAGTCAGCACGGCGCCCAGGACAATCTCAGTAATGAGGTTAGGGATCTGGTTTGCCGTACCGAAGGCAGTTCCGACTACTTCGCCGAGGGTTGCGCCAATGAGCATCTGACGCAGGAAGCCAGTGATGCGCGAAAATAGCGTGGCAATCGCCATGGTGCCTGTCGCGCGGACAATCGAGCTATTGGAGTCTGCCTCCTGCTCGTGGTGAGAGCCACGCAGCGTCGACTTGTCTTCTTCCGGAACGACCTGGACGGGTTCGATCCGTTTCTCCGGCACAGGTGCCGGTGGCGTCGGCGTCACGATGCGACGGCGGGAGCCATATTCATTAGTCATAAAAGGAACTAACTATCTCTTTTTCGAACTTTTCTTTTTCTACGGCCCAGCCGAAAGAGCAGGGTCAAAATGAGAGCAAGAGCGGCAATGGCGCCGACTCCGTACACGCTTACGATACCGGCACGAGTCTGAACAGCGATATTTATCGGCTCGGAGATGGTCTGCTGGTTAGGCGTGGCCAACCACAAGCTGATGTCTGTTCGGTCGACGTCCGGCATATCTGCGGTCATGGTTACCGTAATGGAACCCTTTGCTGGGATGCGCACGCGCGACGGAGTGTTGAGAGATGCGTCGTCGGACTCATAGATAAGCGAGGCGTCGACAGGCAGCGGCAGTCCATTTTCCGCCACGATGAGCAGCGGCGATGAATCCGAGACGCGGGTATAGACGTTGCCCGGTGGGATCAGCGACACCGAAGAACGCAGAGTGCGCAGCATCTCAGATTGCTTGGACAGGCGGTAATCAAAGTCCCGGGACAGCGCCAACAGCAGGTCGCGGCGCAGCGGCAGCGTAAACTCATAGCGCGTCATCGCAATCGCCGGGTCGTTGACCATGATGTTGGTCAGCGCATCCGTATAACGCGCCTGCTGCTCCACGCGCACGATATCCGTGTCGCTGTAGGCATTTTCATCCTCATAAGGCGAGCCCGACGGGCGTTCAGTCTCCTCCAACGGCAGCTGCGTCACTGGGCGCGGCTGCACCTTGTCATGCTCGATGAGCCGCGCCGCGGTCTCGAGCACCTTCTGGCCTTTTTCCGGGCTCAGGTTATTGGGCAGCTTGGCCACCACATCTTCTTCACTTGCCGCAATGCTTAGCGATGCCGCGCTGCTCAGCGCCTCAGCCAGCGCAGAGTTCTCTGCCTCATCGTGGCGCAGATACGGGTTGCCGTAGCCCGCCTTCGGATCCAGAAGCGCTCCCAGCGAGGCGTTGAAAGTTGCAGCTTTACCAGACCAGCCGGTGTTATCGGCCACCAGAGCCGGGCGTGAAAACTCCTGGGTGACATACCCGGCGTCGGGAAGCAGCAGCGTCGACGTCGGCTTGCCCAGCAGATCATCGAAGTGGCGGTCGATCGCCTCATTAGTCAAGAACTGATTATTAATGTGGGCTACCGCATTGATATCGGTGTTGCCCCACGGCAGCGCCATCGTGCAATCGATCTGCTTGAGGCGCTCAATCCACGCCTTCGCATCCGCGGAACCGCTGCCCTTCTCGCCGCGCTCTTCGGATTTATCCCTAAACCAAGAGTCGCGCAGGCGTTTGGGGCGCTCCGCAATTGAAGGACGCGTGGAATTGACCGTATAACCATCGGCCATGCGGTTCACCGTATCCACCAGCGCAGGATCCAAAGCCACGCAGCCCGCACCCTTTAAATCATGATCCAGGTAGGAGTCCAGCAACTTATCCAGCCGGCCGCCCTCACGCAGCTCTTCGGCCAGATGATCATCGCTCAAGATGAGGGACTCTCCCCCGGTCTCACCAGGCACGATGTTTATGTCCGCGGTGATCGGGTAGATCAGCGTCAGGGCGTGACGATTTTCCACCGGCGCATTGAAATCAAAGATCATGCGCTCCTCGGCAAAGCTATTGGCTTGCCCATCCTGGGTACCCGTCAGCGTGAAAAGCAGCGGGTAATTGCCCGGCTCCGTCATTGCGAGCGTGGGCTCCTGCCCCAAAGAAAGCGGTGCTTTGATCGTCACTTCCTTGGTATCCCCTGGGCCAATGCTGCCTGCGCTTGTCGACGCCCCGTAGTACGGGTAGGTGCCCGCCGCCAGCTCTTCCTGGGCCTGCGCAGTGGTCGAAATGGCATCGCTGCGCCGACTCGTTATCTGCAGATCCTCGATCTCTTCTTCCGTCGGATTATGGATCCGGAAGGTCGCGGACATGACGCCGTCTTCGGTTGACTCGGTGAGCATGTCGAAGTCGAGCGTGCCCGACGACGTGGTCTGCGTGGTCTGCGCCTGCGCAGGAATCGGGGCAGCCAATGCTCCCGCGAGGATCAGTGCTGCCAGCCGCTTCACCGTGGGGTCGCCTTTCCTGCGGCGGCTTCCTTTCGGGCCAGATCCGGCAGCAGATCGTGCGCGATGCGCGCCAGCTTGCGTTCATCGGCATAAGCCAGGTGCTCGATGAGCTCCGAGACCGGGATCCAGGAGACCTCGGTGACTTCTGGGTCCTCGTCGTTCAAGACGCCGTCGACAAAGCGCAGCAGGTGGTGATGCACCGTCTTGTGGATGCGCACGCCCTCAGAGACGAACCAGTAATCAATCATTCCAAGATCCGCGAAGACCTTGCCGTGAATACCCGTTTCTTCCCAGACCTCACGCTCAGCGGTGACGTTTTTGTCCTCGCCGTTTTCCACGTGCCCCTTCGGCATGGACCACAGCAGGCGGCCGCGGCGGTCGAGGCGCCCGATGAGCGCCACATAGATACGGGACAGATCTACCTGGTCCCCATCGACGGCTTCGGCGAGTCCGGACACGACAAGTCCGCCTGCGGAAGTCTCGTCACGCGTGGTCATGTGCGTGGCGGAGCTGCGCTGGGGGCGTCTTTCCGGACGGCGGCGGCGACGCCGTCTGCCCGAGCCTTGTTCGTGCTTAGTCATCCTGGTTAATCGTAGTAGACTCACACCCGTGAATTTTCAGGACACTCAGCTAAACGGCGTTGAAAAGACTCTAGCCTCGCTCAGTGGCCTCGCAGAGCAATTTCGTGTTCGCGGAAACCGGCTCTATCTAGTCGGCGGCTCTGTGCGTGACGCGTTGTTGTCGCGCCTCGGCCACGATCTTGACTTCACCACGGATGCGCGTCCCGAGGTGGTCCAGGAGATCTTGGAAGGCTGGGCCGAAAAGGTCTGGGATACCGGCATCGACTTCGGCACTGTATCGGCCGTCTATAAAGGCCAGCAGATCGAGATCACCACTTTCCGCTCCGATTCCTATGATGGGGATTCCCGTAACCCCGAGGTAGTCTTCGGCGACACCCTCGAAGGCGATCTGGTCCGCCGCGACTTCAAGGTCAACGCTATGGCCATCGAGCTCAAGGAAGATGGATTTGAGTTCCACGACCCGATGGGTGGCCTAAGCGATCTGCAAAACAAGATCCTCGATACTCCTGATAAACCGGAGATCTCTTTCCACGATGACCCGCTGCGGATGCTGCGTGCTGCGCGCTTTGCCTCGCAGCTGGAATTCCAGGTGGCAGATCGCGTCAAGGCCGCGATGGAAGAAATGGCTGGCGAGATCCGCCGTATCACCGTCGAGCGCGTGCAGGTCGAGCTGGATAAGCTGATCCTGGGCAAGCGCCCGGAAACGGGCATTGACCTGCTCGTTGATACCGGAATCCTAGATCATGTTTTCCCCGAGATTCCGGCGTTGCGTATGGCGCCCGATGAGCATGCACAGCACAAGGACGTCTATGTCCACTCGCTGACCGTGCTGCGGCAGGCCATCGATCAGGAGGAAGAGCCGGACCTTATCCTGCGCTGGGCAGCCTTGCTTCACGACGTCGGCAAGCCCGATACCCGCGATACCACCAACGGCAAGGTGACCTTCCATCACCACGAGGTCGTCGGCGCGAAGCTGGTGCGCAAGCGCCTGCGCAAGTTGAAGTACCCCAAGGCCACCGTCGAGGCCATCGGCCAGCTGGTCTACCTGCACATGCGCTTCCATGGCTTTGGTGAAGGCCAATGGACCGACTCTGCCGTGCGCCGCTACGTCACCGACGCGGGCGATCTCCTTCCTCGACTGCACAAGATCGTGCGCGCCGATTGCACCACCCGCAACGAAAAGAAGGCTCGCCGCCTGCAGCGCACTTACGATCACTTGGAAGAACGCATCGCGGAGATCGCTAAGAAGGAAGATCTGGCCAAGGTGCGTCCGGATCTCGACGGCAACGAGATCATGGAGATCCTCGGCCTGCAGCCCGGGCCGGAGGTTGGCCAAGCTTGGTCTTATCTTAAGGAATTGCGCTTGGAGGAAGGCCCGCTGGGGCGCGAGGTTGCTATTGCAAAGCTGCGTCAGTGGTGGGAGTCTAGGTAAGTAATGTATGCCGATAGACTTTTCAACGCCCTAGAGCGCAACGAGCCCGCCCCCGGCCAGCTTTTGATCGCTGCACCGGGCATGCTTTCTCCTGAATTCGCTCGCTCGGTGATCTTGGTGATCGAGCACAACGACGTGATGACCTTCGGCGTCGATCTGACCAAGCGCTCCGAAGTGGCCGTGTTCAACGTGCTTCCTGAGTGGCTGCCCCTCGTGGCTAAGCCGCAGGCGCTCTACATCGGTGGCCCGATGAATCAGCAATCCGTCATAGCGCTTGGCATGACTAAGCAGGGCGTGCGCATCGAGCAGGAGCCACAGCTCAATAAGCTTGCCCCGCGCCTGGTGCACGTGGATCTGCGTGCTGAGCCCGAGGAGATCGCTGAGCTTGTCGCCGGCGCGCGTTTCTTCGCCGGCTATGCGGAGTGGGGCCCTGGCCAATTATCGGAAGAAATTGATCGCGGCGACTGGTATGTTGCTCCGGCGCTTGCGCAAGACGTGCTCACTCCCGGTGCCGCTGACCTGTGGGGCGATGTTATGAAGCGTCAGCCTATGCCGTTGCCTTTGTATTCCACATACCCAGCGAATACTAATGACAACTAATGATCTAGTATTTGCGCATGCGTGAGGAGATTCTTAAAGGTCTGAAAGATACTGCGCCGGTAGCCTTAGGACTCGTACCGCTTGGACTCGCGTTCGGAATCCTGATTGTGCAAACCGGCTACGACTGGTGGTGGGCGCCCATCTTTTCCACCGTTATTTATGCGGGTTCGATGGAGTTCCTCGCCATCAATATGGTTACGGCAGGCACCAGTGCAATTGCCTCGTTGGTCACTGGTTTCATGGTTAACTTCCGCCATATTTTCTACGGGCTTACATTCCCACGAGATAACATCCACAGCCGTCTGGGCCGCGCTTATGCCACTTATGCGCTAACCGACGAGGCCTATGCCATCGTTTCCTCCAAGCCTAAGGATGAGGAAGTTAGCGGCCCCCGCATCCTTACTATTCAGGGTCTGATTCAGTCCTCCTGGGTGTGCAGCGGAATCGTCGGCGCTCTTGCTGGCCAGGTTATCCCCGCGGATATCAAGGGCCTCGAATTCGCCCTCGTGGCGCTCTTCGTCGTCCTGACCATGGATGCCTTCCAAAACAACAAGGATTACTCTCTGCCGCTTTCCGCAGCAGTGTGTGGCATTCTTTCCGCGGTGCTGTTTCCGGGGCAGGTTCTCATGGTCGCACTGGCAGCCTATTTCTTGCTGCTGTTGATGCGTCACTTCTCTCCACGTCTTGATACCGCAATGATTCTGCGAAGGGGTGAGCGTTAATGCCAGCAGGCGTAAGTCTGTCCATGGTAGCGGCGGTGTTGTTGCCAATCTGCGTCGTTACTCTGCTGTTGCGTGAGCTGCCCTTTTCCTTCATCAAGGCGCTGAAAGGCAGCCAGTTCATCGGCCTACTCGGTATGACCATGCCGGTGGGCGTTATGACCGTGCTGGTGGTTTATACCGTCTACGGACAAAAAGAAGCGCCCGGCGGAATCCTCGCCGCCTTGATTGGTGTGGCGATTACTGCCGGGCTGCACTGGTGGCGAAAGAGCTCCGCTTTCTCGATCTTCGGCGGAACTGCCGCTTACGTGCTTTTAGTTAACTTCGTCTTCTAACGCTTCCACGCCGAAGCGTCCTATAGGTCTCCGTAGAGCGCCAAGGCCTCGGTCCACAGTGCCGTGAAATCCTCTTCGGAGACATGCTCCGCGCTGATATTCGGGTAATTGTCGTAGGTGTTTGGGTGCGGCACCGTGGATTGCGGGATGTCGGCGTTTCCCACCGATTTATTTGGGGTGGCGGCGCCTGCCACGGCGTCGTTTGGCGCGAGCGCAATCATGCGCAGCATGGTGCAGGTCTCGGCGTCTACTTCTTCCATTTCCGCTACGTGAATGGCGGAACCGACGCCCGGGACCTCCATGGTGGTGCGGATGTACATCAGGGTGCTCATGACTGCCCAGCATACCGGGCAGCCAGCCAGGAGCAGATCATCAGCTGAACCTGGTGGTAGATCATCAGCGGCAGGATCAAAAGCCCCAGTGAGGTCCCACCTGCCGCGAAGATAACTGACGCCATGGGCAGCCCGGTGGCGAGAGACTTCTTGGAACCACAGAATTCGATGGCGATGACGTCCTCGCGCCCGAACCCGATGTGGGAGCTTATTATGCGCGTTAGCCACAGCATGAAGGCCACCATCGCGATGGAAAGCGCCACGAGGAACACCAGCTCCCAGATCTTGATTGAGCCCCAGATGCCGTCGACCACTCCCTTGGAGAAGGCGCCATAAACCACCATCGTGATCGAACCACGGTCGACGATCTTTGTGCCTTTGTTAGCGGCAAAGTCCTTTACCCAGCGACGCGTGAGTTGACCTAAAACGAAAGGTGCAAGCAGAAGCAGACTGATCTCCAGGAAGACTCCCCCGTCTACCGATATGCCATCTCCCGCGCCAATCAGCGCCATGACTAGCAAAGGAGTTAGGACGACTCCGACTAGGTTTGAGGCCGAGGCAGACACGATGGCTCCCGCGACATTTCCTTTCGCCACCGAGGTAAAGGCCACCGAGGATTGCACTGTTGATGGCACCAGCGTCAGGAACAGGATGCCCAGATACATGTCCTGTGAAATGAATGCCGTAAGTGGGCGAAGTGCTAATCCCAGCAACGGATAGGCCACGAAAGTAAAAGCCAAGATCGTTAAATGTAAGCGCCAATTCTTCAGGCCTGCCAGTGCCTCCGCAGTAGAAAGACGAGCACCATAGAGGAAGAATAGCAGCGCAATAACGATGTTCGTTAACGAGTCGAAGACTGCGGCAAATCCTCCCCTGGCTGGGAAAATAATAGCGACTATTACCGCGGAGACGATGAGCAAGATGAGCGGATCTATCTTCTTGAGGCGCGAAGTCATGAACAAATCCTATCGGTAGCATGTGATCATGACTAAGCTATTTACTCCGCTAACCTTGCGCGGCGTCGAGTTTCCCAACCGCGTGTGGATGCCGCCGATGTGCCAGTATCAGGCAGTACAAGGCGTACCTCAGCCCTGGCATATGGTTCACTATGGCTCACATGCTGTTGGCGGCTTTGGCCTCAGCATCGTAGAGGCCACCGCCGTCTCCCCAGAAGGCCGCATCTCCCCGCAGTGCGCCGGTATCTGGACTGATGAGCAGCGCGATAAGTGGAAGGAAATCGTCGACTTCGCGCATAGCGTTAATGCTCGCATCGGCATTCAGCTGGGCCATGCCGGGCGCAAGGCTTCCACCTATCCGATGTTGCCCGGCTATGCACGCGGCTCCGTCCCCGTCTCCGAAGGTGGCTGGGAAACTCTAGGCCCCTCGCCCATCGCTTATCCCAACTATGCGGTTCCACGGGAGATGGCTCCTGCCGACATCGCGCGCGTGGTGGAAGACTTTGCCGCCGCGGCAAAGCGCAGCGTCGAGGCTGGCTTCGACACAATCGAGCTCCATATGGCGCATGGCTACTTGCTGCACAACTTCTTGAGCCCGTTAAGCAATCAGCGTACTGACGCTTATGGCGGCAGCCTAGAAAGCCGTTTGCGCCTTCCCCTTGAGGTTGTCGACGCAGTGCGTGCCGTCATCCCTGAGGAGATGCCGCTTATCGCGCGTGTCTCTGCCACCGATTGGATCTTTGATCGTCCAGCCTGGGATGTCGAGGACACCGTCACCCTTGCTGTGCAGCTGCGTGAACGTGGGGTCGACCTGATTGACGTATCTACCGGCGGCAACGTGCATGCCGACATTCCGGTTGGACCTGAATATCAGGTGGACTATGCCACTAAGGTTCGTGAAGCGGGCCTGCCGGTTTCGGCGGTTGGCCTCATTACTGAGCCGCAGCACGCCGAAGAAATTCTTGCTGCCCATCGTGCCGATGTCATTGAGGTTGGCCGTGCCGCTCTGAAGGATCCCTATTGGCCGCGACGCGCTGCTGAAGAACTCGGTTCACCGTTGGAGGCGCTCCCCTCCTATAGCCGCGCTCGGTGATTGTGTCTTAATGTTTTGGCGCTATTAATCAAAAGAGCGAGTGTTTCACGTGAAACACTCGCTCTTTTTGGCCTTAAGCCGAGACGTTCTTAACCTTGTCGCCCTCGGTCTCGACGTCATATTCGGTTAGCGGTTTGGTTCCAGGGCCGTCGATGACGGAGCCGTCTTCCAGGTTGTAGGAAGTAAAATGCGTGGTGCAGGTTGCCGTCATCTCCTCGATCTGGGTGATTAGGCTGCCCTGGTGTGGGCAAGTCTGCGAGTATGCTTTAAACTCACCCTTCTTGGGTTGCGCGAAAATGACCTTGTCTACAATGACGGCCGAGCCGACCGGAACCTCGGTGGCTGCGATTTCTGCGCTTGGTTCCTTACCGCATGCGGCAAGGTAGGCGCCCGCGAAGGTGGTTGCGGAGCCGAGAAGGAAGATGCGACGTGAACACTGAGTCATGTGTCTACCCTATCGCATTCTTTCGGAAAATCGGCTCAGTTTCCTTTCGGTCGGTGAGGCCAAGTCTTGGAATAAACAAATTCTTTATACTCCCCATTTTCGGCTGACATTAGTTGCCAATCTTAAAGTCACTCATGACGATAAGTCCTTAGACTATCTGATTTGTTAATTAACGTCACTGTGTCTTTATGAAACTCTATGAAAATAGCCCCCGCAGCGCGAGGGCTGAAGGCTTGCTAGGCGTGATCTGCTTGCTCGGCTGCCTTGCGGAGCGCCCCGAGATCTACCTCGGGTTCGGTGGAGCCGCATCCATCGTCGCCACAGTTGCAGCTGTCACCGCAGCCCTCTTCTGCCTTGTGGGCTTCATCCCACAGGAAGGCTGCGCGAGAACCCATGTTAGATCCGATGGACAGCGCCAGGATGGAAATCACAAAAGTCAGGGCCGGGATGGTCCACATCCAGCCGCGTGCGGAGATCGCCACGACTCCGCCGAAGAGCAAAGAGACACCAGCGAGCATCCAGAATGGGCCGGCGATTGCATGAGCATTGTCCCAAGCTTCCTTAGTCTTGCGGATTTCTACCAGGCGGAGGCCCACGACACTATTACCGGGGAGCTTACGCGCGGTGGCGAGGCCGCCCACGATGAGGAAGATGGCGGCGAGGGTAAAGAAGATGATGGCTATCGCGAGCATGTCCCCTAGTTTATCCCTGAATTTGCCAGAAGAAAATCCAGCTCTTCGTGGGTTCGCGGTGATTTTACGATGAGTGTGAAAAGCTGCTCGTTTGGTAACATTCTGCTCGTGTTGTGCCAAAGAAAACAGTGGTCACACGCACCACATAACAATGAAAAGATAGCTAAATGAACCTCAAGAGTATTACTAGCTCTTTGCTCTTTAAGATCGTCGCTGCGATCATATTGGGCATTGCTGCTAGCTTCATTCTGCCGGAATGGGCCGCGCGCATCTTCGCCACGTTCAATGGGCTCTTCGGAAACTTTCTGGGCTTCTTCATCCCAGTTCTGATTTTCGCCCTCGTGGCGCCTGCGATTGCGGGGCTTGGTCGCGGCGCTGGCAAATGGCTCGGAATGACGGTCGCACTCGCGTATGGCTCCACGATTCTCGCGGGCTTCATTGCCTATGGATTGTCAGTCGCGCTTTATCCAACGATGCTTGCGGGCCAGACCATCGATACCAACGTTTCCGATATTGAGGAAGGTGCGCTGCAGCCCTACTTCACCGTGGATATGCCGCCACCTTTCGAAGTAATGTCGGCGTTGCTTTTGTCCTTCTGTATCGGCGTTGCGATGACTGCGGTGAAGTCCGACACTCTCTATGCGGTGACTAAAGAGCTGGAAGCCGTCGTAGTCAAGATTATCTGGGGATTCGTCGTTCCGCTTCTGCCGGTCTACATCTTCGGCATGTTCTTGTCGCTGGGAATGAATGGCAATCTTGGCGACGTCCTCGTTGCTTTCTCTAAGGTGCTTATCCTCGCCGTCGTCATGACCATCGTGTACCTTCTCTTCCAGTACCTGATCGCTGGCGCAATCGCGCGCAAGAATCCCTTCGTCGCGCTAAAGAATATGGCGCCGGCCTATTTCACCGCGCTGGGTACCTCATCCTCAGCGGCCACGATTCCGGTCTCCCTAGAGTCCGCGCTTAAGAATGGCATCTCCCGTCCGGTGGCTGGTTTCGTCATTCCGCTCGGCGCAACCATCCACATCTCGGGCTCGATGATCAAGCTGACTCTGTACGCTTTCGCCATCGTCACGATGACGGGCATGGATGTTTCCTTCGGCGAGGCGGCAGGGTTCATCTTCCTTCTGGCCATCATGATGGTTGCTGCGCCTGGCGTCCCAGGCGGTGCGGTGATGGTTGCGGTGGGTCTTCTGCAGGCAAACATGGGCTTCGATGATTCCCTCGTGGCGCTCATGATTGCGGCATACATTGCCATCGACTCGGTCGGTACCGCAGCGAATGTCACCGGCGACGGTGCAATCGCGATGATTGTGGATCGCTTCGCGCGCGGCAAGATTGAGGGCCTTGACAAGGAGACCACTACCCCAGCCGAACAACAGTAAGAGCTGTTCTTATAGGCGCTTAATCCAAAACTAGGACCCGAGGAAAGTTCATGCGAGAACTTCCTCGGGTCTTTTTATATGCGTTTTGATGCGCTCAGTTTTTTTAGGTGCCGCTACTTCTTGGTCGCCGCCTTCATGGATGCGACGAAGTCGGTGATGTCTTGCTTAAGGGCATCGACATCAATGTCGGTTTCACGTGAAACGTGCTTCTCAATGATCTTGGTGATTGCGGAGCCGGTTATAGCGCCCGCTGCGCCGGCAGCGATGGCATCGGCAACATGTTCTGGGGTGGAGATGCCGAAGCCGAGGAGAACCGGAGCGCCTTCGAAGCGCTTGACGTTGGCAACCACCTCGTCGAGGCCGCGGGTTTCCGAGACTTTCTCCGTACCAGTCACGCCGTCGCGGGAGATGGCATAAATGTAACCCTTGGAGTATTTAGCCACGCCTGCCAAGGTCTTCTCGCTCGCCTGTGCCGGTGCGATGAAGATTGGGTCGACGCCAGCCTTTTCCGCGGCCGCGACGAATGGGGCGCCTTCGCGCACCGGGACGTCGGGAAGCAGGATGCTATCTGCACCCGCATCGTGGAACTCCTGATAGAAGTTCTCGATGCCGCGGGTGAATGGGACGTTGCCGTAGATCAACATGCCGATGGGAAGCTCCGGAAACTCGGAGCGAATCTGCTTGATCTGCTCAATTGCGGCATCGACGGTCGCGCCGTTGGCTAGCGCGCGGATGTGCGAGGCCTGAATCGTCGGGCCATCGGCAACTGGGTCAGAGAAAGGAACGCCCAACTCGAGGGCGTCGGCACCGCCGGCGACGGCCGCGCGGACGATCTCCAGAGCTACTTCCGGAGAGGGATCGCTCAGCATGATGAAAGGAACGAATGCTCCCTCGTCCTTGAGGGTGGCAAACAGGGTGTCGTAGCGGCTCATTAGTTTTCCTCCTTGAGGCGCAGCTGTGGGTTCTGCTCGAGGGTGTGGCGGACGTGGTCGATGTCTTTATCGCCGCGGCCAGAAAGGGATACGAGGATGGTGATGTCTTCTTCTTTACGCTTCAACGCATAGGCGAGGGCGTGGGAAGATTCGAGGGCCGGGATGATGCCCTCCTTCTTGCTCAGTAGCTGAAAGGCTTCGAGTGCCTCGGCATCGGTGATGCCGACGTACTTAGCGCGGCCGGTCTTAGACAGGTGTGCGTGTTGTGGGCCGACACCCGGGTAATCCAGGCCGGCGGAGATGGAGTAAGACTCCTCTACTTGGCCGTCAGCATTGCGCATCAGATAGGAGCGCGCGCCGTGGAGGATGCCCACCGTTCCGTTGTTGATGGTGGCACCGTGCTTACCGGAGTCGAGGCCCTCGCCTCCTGGCTCAGCGCCAACTAACTCGACTCCCTCGTCCTCGATGAAATCGGCGAACATGCCGATGGCGTTGGAGCCGCCGCCGACACAGGCGACGACGAGGTCCGGCAGTTCGCCGGTTTGTTCAATCATCTGCGCCTTTGCCTCTTCGGAAATCACCTTGTGGAACTCGCGCACGATGGTTGGGAACGGGTGTGGGCCGGCTGCAGTACCGAGGAGATAGTGGGACTCGTGGAAGGTTGCGGTCCAATCGCGCAGTGCTTCGTTAACGGCGTCCTTGAGGGTGCCGGAACCGGTGTCGACGGGGACGACCTTGGCGCCCATGAGTTCCATGCGGTAGACGTTGGGTTGCTGGCGCTCGACGTCCTTGGCTCCCATGTAGACCACGCACTCAAGGTCGAGCAGCGCGCAAGCCAGTGCGGTGGCGGTGCCGTGCTGGCCGGCGCCGGTCTCTGCGATGATGCGGGTCTTGCCCATGCGCTTGGCCAGCAGAGCTTGGCCGATTACCTGGTTCGTCTTGTGTGCGCCGCCGTGCACCAAGTCCTCGCGCTTGAGGAAGATGCGGGCCTTGCCGCCGAGCTTGGTTGCCTCGGTCAGCGGAGTCGGGCGGCCGAGGTAATCCTTCAGGTAGCCGGCGAGCTCCTCACGGAAGGAGGGATCGTTTTGGGCATCGACGAAGGCTTGCTCAAGCTGATCGAGAGCTGGGATGAGGGATTCTGGCACGAATTGCCCGCCGAATTCACCGAAGTAGGCCGGGAGCAAGGTTTCCCTGGTTTCTTGTGTTTCAGTCATGTTCTTTCCTGTGTCGGGGTGTTGTGAAGAAGTCAATTTAAGGATTTGTGTAGTTGCGGATGGTTTGGAAGGCGCGGGCGATGAGGCCAGAGTCCTTGCCGCGGGAGGTCTCCATTCCGGAGTTGAGGTCGAGGCCGGCGGTGCCGACGGCGAGCGCTTCCTCCAGATTCTCGAGGTTGAGTCCTCCAGCGAGGAGGGCCGGGATATCACGTGGAACCGTGGACCAATCGAAGGTCTGCCCCGTGCCGCCGCGGCCGGTGTCGAGAACGAGGAGATCCGCGTCTCCGGCAAGCGCCCGCGCCAAGTCCGGGGCATCCGGCGCCGTCATGTCGATGGCACGCCAGACAAAGTTCGAATGCTTGCGGGCCTCCGCGATGAGCGCGCGCTCGGCTTCGACGCTCCCCTGATACGGGGCATGCAGCTGGATTGCGTGGATGCCCTCGAATGCAATCTCCGCGAAGTTGGATGTGCGGCGCGAGACCGCAACGTAACGCAGCCCCGGCTCGTGGCTGATGATCTGTTCCGCAGTTTCACGTGAAACATTGCGCGGAGAGTCCTCCTCGAAGATGAGTCCGCCGTAGATGGCACCGGCCGCACGAGCCGCCTGCGCCGCGGAAGGAGTGCTGAGTCCGCAGACCTTATTGTCGCCGTAGACGAGGCGGCGCGCGGCCAGGTCAATGTCCGGCTGGCTCGTCAGTTGAGAGCCGACGAGGAAAGCGTTGGCGTGGCCGCCGATGCGACGCACCGTCTGGTTATCGCGGATTCCTGACTCGGAGACAATGATCTTGCCTTGCGGAACATATTCCGCGAGCTTTTCCGAACGCGTCAGGTCGATGCTCAGATCGTGGAGGTTCCGATTATTGATGCCGATGATGTCGACGCCGAAGGCGACGGCGCGGTCGACCTCCTCCTTGGTAATCGCCTCCGTCAGTACGTCCAGTCCTAAGGAATCGGCGAGCGCCTTCAGCTCCGCGTAGGTCGCGTCGTCGACGATGGACATCATCAACAAGATGGCGTCGGCGCCATAGTAGCGCGCGGCATAAACCTGAATCGGGTCGATGATGAAGTCCTTGCACAGCACCGGCAGATGTGTGGACATCGCGACGGTTTGCAGATGATCATAATCGCCGCCGAACTTATCGGGTTCGCACAGTACCGAAATTGCCGAGGCATAGTGGGAGTAGATGCGCGCGATGGCACCCGGCTCGTAGTGCTCGCGGATGAGGCCGAGCGAAGGTGAGGAGGACTTGCACTCCATGATGAAGCGATTGGTGCCATCCAGGGCGTCGTAAAGCGAACGCTCCGACTTCGGCAGGTTCGCCAGATCCACGTGGGCGATGCGCTCACGGATCTCCGCGAGGTGGGTGCGACGCCCCGCGACGATCCCCTCCAGCACCGTTGGCAGCTTAGGCATAGTTCGCCTCCTCGTGGGTGCGCAACCAATCGGCCACCTGGCCGGAGTCGATGATTTCCTTCGCGTGGGCGACGCCCTCGGCGATGGTTGCGGTTTTGCCGTAGAGATAGAACATCGCACCCGCCGCGGCGACGATGGCATCGCGGTGTGCGGGCTTGCCCTCCCCCGCGAAGACGTCGCGAAGCAGCTGCGCATTCTCCGCGCCGTCACCGCCGACGAGGTCCGCGAGCTCGTGGCGTTCAATGCCGAGGCTTTCTGGCGTGACGTCATATTCGCTGATCTCGCCATCCTTTAGCTCCCACATGTGGGTGGTGCCGTGGACGGCAATCTCATCGGTGCCCGCACCGTGGACCACCAACGCGCGGGTGCGGCCTAGCTCCTTGAAGACTTCCGCGATGAGGCGTCCCTGCGCGGGGTTGGCGATGCCCATGATCTGAAACTCCGGGCGGCCCGGGGAAAGCAGTGGACCGAGGGTGTTGAAGATGGTGGAGATGCCGAGTGCTTTGCGCACCGGCTGCACGTGTGCCACCGCCGGGTTATAGGCCGGGGCGAAGAGGAAGGTGAAGTTGGACTCCTCAAACTGGCGCACGGCGCGCTCTGGATTGAGGTCTAGCGGAATGTTCAGCGCCTCGAGGACGTCGGCCGAACCCGACTTGGAAGAAACCGAGCGGTTGCCGTGCTTGATCATCTTCACCCCGTCGGAGGCTGCGACTAGCGACGCCGCGGTGGTGATGTTGATGGTATTCGCACCGTCACCACCGGTGCCCGCGGTGTCCATCAGGCCCTCGCCGGTGATCGGGAAAGGGCGGCCGGCCTTCAGGAAGGCATGGGCGGCACCGGCGACGTCGGCAAGCGTCTCGCCCCTGGTGCGGATGTGGGTGAGCAAAGCGGCGATGTGAATGTCGTCGTACTCGCCGACGGTCAGCGAAGTAAAGACCTTCCCGGCCTGTTCGAGGGTGGGTTCGGCGGTGTTCAAGTACTCCTGGAGGAGCTTCAGTGCGTTCTTGTCTTCCATTTAGTTGGCCTTTCCAAATAGGTACTTCGCGGACAAATACTCGATGCAGCTTTCCAGCATGATGGGCCCGGTGGGACTAAGTACGGACTCTGGGTGGAACTGGACCCCGAAGGCCATCTGGTCCTCGGTCTCGGCCGCCATGACGACGTCTCCGATGGCGGTCTCGGTGGTAGCCAGCGCCCGCATTTCTGTAGGGATTTTCTTGCAGCCCAGGGAGTGATAGCGCGCCACTGGGACTTGGGTGCCGACGTAATCCGGATTGTCCGGCTCGGAGTCGACGGCGAGCCCGGTGAAGATGGGATGTTTCGCGCCAGCTTTAGTGAGGGTCATCCGGACCGACTTGCCGTGAACCGGGCCGCAGGGCTCGACGGTGCCGCCGTGGTGATCCAGCAGCGCTTGGAAGCCGAGGCAGATGCCAAACAACGGGATCTTCCCCAGCACCTTATCGATGAGTTCCATCATGCAGCCGGCCTCGCGCGGGTGGCCCGGGCCTGGGGAGAGACAGATGATGTCGGGTTCCGCAGCCAGGACTTCTTCAACCGAGACGGTATTGCGGAAGATGGTCGTGCGGTAGCCGGCGAGCGCGTCGACCAAGTTGTAGACGAAGGAATCGTGGTTATCGATGAGCACCACGTGCGGGGAATGAGTCTGCGTGGAATGCGTCACCGGACAACCTCCAGTTTTGCGTTATGAGCGAGTGCGATGGCGTGCAGCACGGCATAGGCCTTGTGCAAGGTTTCATCGGCTTCGGCCTGCGGCACGGAATCGCGGACAACGCCGGCGCCAGCCTGAACCACCGCTACCCCGCCTTTCACGTAGGCGGAGCGGATGACGATGCAGTTATCCATGGAGCCATCGCCCTTCAAGTATCCCCCTGCCCCGCCGTAGGAACCGCGGCGCGTTTTCTCGGTTTCACGGATGAGTTCCATCGCGCGAAGCTTCGGGGCGCCGGTGAGAGTGCCCATGTTCATGCATGCGCGATAGGCGTCGAGGGCGTCGTAGTCCTCGTGGAGGGTGGCGGTTACACGTGAAACCAAGTGCATCACGCGGGAGTAGCGATCCACCTGGAGGAGCTCGGCGACCTTGCGGGTCTGTGGGACGGCCACGCGCGCGAGATCATTGCGGGCCAGATCCACGAGCATCGTGTGCTCGGCAACTTCCTTGTTATCCGTGCGCATCTCGAGCTCGTTGCGGATGTCGAGTTCGTGGTTGAAGCTGCCATCCTTGTTGAGCCCGCGCGGCCGGGTGCCGGCGATGGGATAAAGCTGAACCTCGCGGCTTGGGGCGTCGAACTTTAGGTTGGATTCTGGTGAGGCGCCGAAGAGTTCATAGTCCGCGCCGCGCACGTAGAACATATACGGCGAGGGGTTTGTCTCGCGCAGTTGGCGGTAGGCGGCGAAGGCGTCGGGGCAATCGAGGGAAAATGCGCGGGATGGCACCACTTGGTAGATGTCCCCCGCAGTCACGTTATTTTGTAACTGTGACACAATTGCGCGGAACTTGGAGTCGGGCATCGAAGCTTCCGCAACGAGGCGATCTCGGTCCGGCGCGGGTTCTATCGCTTGCGGCTCGATGGATGCGAGCTCTGCCAAGCTTGCCGACGCCGCGTCCTCACTCAGATCGACCGCATGCAACGCGGCGGTCTCTGCGGCGTGGTCGATGGTGAGGAGAGTCTGTGCGACGACGAACTCATAATCCGGATAATCGTTCGGCCCCTCCCCTACGGCCGGGAGCTTCTCGAAGGTCTCGAGATAGTCATAAGCAAAGCCGCCTCCGACGAATGGAAGGGCGCCATCCGGCGTGGAGTATCCGGCATCTAATTGAAGGGCACGAAGTACGGCGGCGGTCGAAACGTCGCGGAGGCGCTCGCGCTCGTCGCTCTTCGCGGAAAGGCTAAAGGCGAACGCCTCGCCATCGAAGTACTCGCCAAGCTGATCCTTGAGGCGCTCCATCATTGCCTCGCCCACTTTAGTTAGTGGCGTGGCTGTGACACGCTGTCCCCGGCAGGTAACTTTCAGTGCGGCCTGGAGAATTGCGATGCAATTGAGGTTCTTTTTCGACTCGATGTCGGCGGCTTCAAGGAGGAGGCTATCCTTCGGCTGCGCGAGCCGTTGGAAAAGCAGGGATGCATCCTGCTCATAAGGTATCGCTCGGGAGGCGGTATGGAAGACCGTTCCGGAGGTAGGGGTTGGTGGCATTCGTGGTGGCCTTTCGCGGCTAAATGTTGTCTGTAGCTTTTAAAGTTTTGAAGCTTTAGATTCGCGCCGCGTGCGCCGTGGTGGTTATAAAACCACGAAAGGCCCGCATAGCGCGAGCCTAAATCTTCTGGGTTCGAGTGAACCGGCCCGCAGTTACGCGAGCCACCACCAGTTCTGGGATTTATTGGTCAGAAGTTGCATGAGACACACCTTAGCATGAGTGTGTGCTACGTGTGTGGTTTCGAGCACATTTTATGCACAGACAGAATGAATGGTCCGATGTACGGTTGCGACCATGGGCACACTTGAATCCAAACTCGCACCACTTCAGGAACAGTACTCGGAACAACTAGCCAAGCGCCGTGAGGAAGCGGCCGAGACCTTCAAGCGTTTCATGGAAGTTCACGGCGACGATGAGAAGCTGCAGAAGCACAAGACATGGCAAGCGCCATATGTCGACGCCTTCGCCCGTGAGGTCGCTCCGAATCTCAGTGTCGATGAGGTTGAGCTCGTGCTCGGCCAATCGCTGGTGGAATACCACGGCAGCGATTGGCTCGTGGTTGGCGAGAACGATGGCGAGCCAGTCCTCGGCATCTTCGATCCGGGCCGCCGTAGCGCTGCCCTTCCCCGCAACTACGCCCGCGAAATCGTGGAAGGAAATTGTCCCAAGTTCTTCGGCCTCGACTGGGTCCAGGTCTGGGACTTTGAGCCGGATGCTCCGGAATATGCTCCGGGCAAGCCCATAGCGGTGATGGAACAAATCGTATTGAGTGCCGCTTTCTATCGCGCGTTCAAGCACCCAGAAGAATCTTCTAGCGAGGTCTTGGATAAGGTCCTTCCAGAATTTGAAGCTGCCGATCTCCGCGAGAAGGGAGCGGAGCTGAACCGCCAGCCGCTCGCGGAGCGTCTGGAAGCGCTCCTGGCTAAGCACTCCTAGGCGCTGCTAACGCTAAACGCCCCGCGTAGTGTTTCACGTGAAACACTACGCGGGGCGTTGTTTGTGGCTGCTTTTTGAGCCGTTGCTTACTTGGTTGGCAACAGCGCCTTGTCGAAGTAAGCCTCGACCGCCGCGACGTTATCAAGCGGCAGTACCGCACCGACGTATTGGTCTGGACGGACGATGATAACGGCGCCCTCGCGGGAGATTCCGCGGGCGTCGAAGATGTCGCGCTCGCCAGGCAGGGCGTTGAATACGTTCTCCCAATTGGGGATATGGAACTTGCCGTTGAACGGGCGGAAGAGACGCGGGGCGTCCAAGATCTCGTAATCGTGGTGGTTGGTCTGCTGGTAGATGGCCTTGACGTCGAAGTAGGTGTTCTCGTCGGCGTCAGCGGGAGTGAACTTGGCCAGAACCTCTTTCATCCGCTCGGCCCAGGCGCTGAACTTGGATTCCTCGCCGGCCTTCGGGGCGTCGGCAAAAGCGTAGATGCGGTAGCGGCCGTCTGCGAAATGCTGGTGGCCCAGGTGCTGCTGAACTGCGTCGCAGCGGCGGAGAACCTCAAAGGACTTAAAACGCTTGCCCACCGGGAAGCCGGTGGCGAGATCTTGATGCTGGGTGTCACCGACGATGAGGTTCTCCTCGTACTGGGTCATCATGCCGGCGGCGAATTCCTCGGCGGCGACGTAGTACTTCTCCACCGCGCATGGATCCTCGAGCTCCTCCGGCGGGGTGGCCATAAGGGTGGACCATTCCTTATCGAAGTTGATGAGGTTCTGTGCGGCTGGCTGGCGCTCGCCATGGTAGGTGCTCAGTAGCTCCACCGGGGCGCGGCCATCCAAGACGTGGCCAAGCTTCCAGCCAATGTTGAAACCATCCTGCATGGAAACGTTCATACCCTGGCCCGCCTTCGCGGAGTGGGTGTGGCAAGCATCGCCGGTGAGGAAGACGCGCGGGGAATCGTTGTTGTCATCAAAGGCATCGACCAGGCGGTGGCCTACCTCGTAGACGGAGTGCCAAGCCACCATCTTCACATCGATGAAATAAGGAGAGTAGATCTCGTTGGCCTTCTCAATGATCTTCTCGATTGGCGTCTCGCGGATCTTGCCGTTGTCACCTTCTGGGACGACGCCCAAGTCGACGTAGATGCGGCAGAGGTAGCCGCCCTCGCGCGGGATGTGGAGGATCGAGCCAGCCTTGGAGTGGATGGCACACTTGGTGCGCCAATCTGGGAAGTCGGTATCGACCACGACGTCCATGACGCCCCACGCGTGGTTAGCCTGATCGCCGTTTAAGGAACGGCCGATGGACTTGCGCACGCGGGACTTGGCGCCGTCCGAGCCGACGACGTACTTGGCGTGAACCGTGCGGGGATTGCCGTTCTCATCTTCGAGCTTGACGGCAACGGGGTATTCGCCCTCCCCTACCTCGAGCTCGATGAACTTCCAGCCATAGTCTGGTTCGATGCGGCCCGGGGCGCGGTGGGCAAAGCGGGCGAAGTAATCCAGAACGCGGGCCTGGTTAACGATGAGGTGTGGGAACTCAGAGATGCCAACCTCGTCATCGACGGGGCGGGCGCCGCGGATAATGTGCTCGCGGTTTTCTGGATCCGGGTTCCAGAAGGACATCTCGGTGATCTCGTAGGCCTCTTCGGTGATTTCCTTGGCAAAGCCGAAGGCCTGGAAAGTCTCCACGGAACGGGACTGGATGCCGTCTGCCTGGCCCAGGATGAGGCGGTGCGGGCGGCGCTCGATGATGCGAGTGTTGACGCTCGGGAACATCGCCAGCTGTGCAGCCGTGATCATGCCCGCGGGCCCGGAGCCCACGATGAGGACGTCCATGGTGTCTGGCAGCTCGCTGGCGCGGTCGACGCCATAACCTGCGGGCTCGAGGACGCGGGGGTCTTGGGAAACATAACCATTGTGGTGGAACTGCACTGTGATCTCCTTGTTGGCCGAGATGAAGTGGATGGGATGCGGGTGACTTAACTCAATGCATTAAGGGAGTGTGATCTAAGTCCTATGTGCGGAATCATATATGATGCCGCAATTTTCTACAATGAGCATTTCGATTTGCGTGGAAACGGTGGGGAATTACTTGCTGAAGATGAAGTGCCCGCGCGCTTGCGCGGCTTCGTGCTCTGGGCCAAGAGGGATTCCCTTGCGCTCACGGAGGATGAAGGTGCACACGAGGCCAACCAGCGAAGCCGTGACTAGATAGCCGGATACCGCGAAGGTGGTGCCCGTTGCTTCGACCAGGGAAGCCGCAATCATCGGGGCGAAAGCTCCGCCTAGGACCGAGCCGAGGGCGTAGGTGATGGAAACGCCCGTGGCGCGGATGGATGCCGGGAAAAGCTCGGCATACATGGCGGACTGGGCGCCGTAGGTCAGGCCCAGGCCAAAGGTTAGCGAGGTCAGTGCCAGATAGAGCAGCTTGAGATCGCCAGTGTTAACCAGAGGGAAAAGCGCTGCGGCGCCGAGCGCCTGAGCGATAAAGCCGATGAGATAAGTCGCGCGGCGACCAATTCGATCGGAGATGGCACCGGCAAACAACGTAAAAAGTGCCCAGGTAAACGCGGAAAGCGTGACGGCATTCAGGACGTCGCCGCGCGCGAGCGCAACCGGACCGTCCGGGTCGGTCGCATACTTCTGGATGTAGCCGCCCGTGGTCATGTAGCCCACGGTGCCATTGCCTGCGAAAACCAGTGCCGCAGTGAAGACCAGCGGGAAAAACTTCTTGAACAGAACGGCGAAAGGATGTGGCGTTTCTTCCTCTTGGCGCTCGGCGATTTCCTCGAAGACTGGGGATTCGTCAACGCCCATGCGGATTAGATAACCCACCAAAACCAGCACGAAGGAAAGCAGGAACGGTACACGCCAACCCCAGGCCATGAAGGCGCCGCCAGGCGCGATGGTGTTCATGATTGAAAGAACTCCGGAAGAAAGCAGCAGGCCAGCCGGCACGCCCACCTGGGGTCCGGCGCCATAGAGCCCGCGCTTATCGACGGGTGCGTGCTCCACCGCCATCAGCACCGCACTGCCCCACTCGCCGCCTGCGGAAATTCCTTGGATGATGCGCAGGGCAATGAGCAGGATTGGCGCCCAAACACCAGCGCTATCGAAGGTGGGCAGGACGCCGATTAGCGTGGTGGCGCAGCCCATGGCAAAGAGGGTGACCATGAGAACCACGCGACGGCCAAAGCGGTCGGCGAAGTGGCCGGCGAGGAAAGCGCCGATTGGGCGGAAGAGGAAGGAAAGGCCAACCGTAAGGAAGGAGATGATGGTGGCCAGGCCGCCTTCCAGCGGGCCGAACATGAGCTTGTTGAATACGAGGCCAGCTACCGCGGCGTAGAGGAAGTAGTCGTACCACTCGATGGCGGTACCGATGGTGGTCGCGGCGACAACACGGCGGCGTTCGGCCGTCGTGATTGTCGGAGCGGCAGTTGCTTGCGACATGTTTTCCCTTTCAAGTTGTGGCTTGTCGTATACCTAACCACTTATTGTGAGTTGAACCACTTGCGGCGTTGGTAGGGATAATATACGATTTGGGCAAACATTTGAGAGAAAAGAAGGATTTTTCATGGCTGTACCCCAATTCCTGCCTGAGAAACCGGGCAAGATTATTGCCGTGCACGTGGCTTTTGAGTCCCGTGCCGCTCAACGTGGTCGCTGGCCCAAGACCCCGAGTTACTTCCTGAAGGCGACCAGTACCCTGGCGGAATCCGGCGGCGTCGTCGAGCGTCCGGCGGGCACTGAGCTGTTGGCATTTGAAGGCGAGATTGCGCTCATCATTGGCAAGCCGGCTCGCAATGTCACCTTGGATGAGGCTTGGGGTCATGTCGCCTATGTAACTGCTTCCAATGACCTGGGGCTTTATGATTATCGCGCGCAGGATAAGGGATCTAATACCCGTTCCAAGTCCCGCGATGGTTATACGCCGATTGGGCCCATGCTTATCGACGCCCAGAAGATCGACCCCGCCTCGTTGCGCCTGCGCACCTGGGTTAATGGCGAGCTGGCGCAGGAGGGTACCTCGTCTGAGAAGGACCTCATCTTCCCTCTCGCGCAATTTGTCGCGGACCTCTCCCAGCACATGACTTTGGAGACTGGCGATATCATCCTGACGGGCACCCCGGCGGGCTCCACCGTGATCAAGCCCGGCGATGTCGTCGAGGTCGAGGTTGACGTACCGGGTGGCGAGACCTCCGGACGTCTTAAGACGGCAGTCGTAGAAATCCCGGCTTCCTTCGATTCGGCTCTGGGCAACCTGCCGAATGTCGATGACAAGCAGCGTGAGGATGCCTACGGCGACCGTGAGTCCGCTGGGCTTCCGCCGCTTGCCTCTTCCTCCTCTTCCGAACTTTCCGCGGAATTGAAGCGGAAATTGGAGGAGGCGCCCACCGCCGGACTTTCGGCACAGTTACGAAATCGCGGCATCAACCAATCCGTCATCGAAGGTGTCTATCCACAGACTCCGGGCACCAAAATGGTGGGCGTCGCCCGCACCCTGCGCTTCGTTGCCGGGCGCGAAGATCTCTTCAAGAGCCACGGCGGCGGCTTCAACGAGCAGAAGAAAGTCTTCGACACCGTGAAGGAAGGCGAAGTAATCGTCATCGAGGCTCGCCAAGAGCCGGGGTCTGGCACCCTGGGCGACATTCTTGCACTGCGCGCGAAGACCCGCGGCGCGGCCGGTGTTGTCACCGATGGCGGTGTGCGCGACTACGAGGCGGTCCGTGAGATCGGCCTGCCCGTCTTCACCCAAGGCGCACACCCATGCGTGCTCGGCCGCAAGCACGTTCCGTGGGATAGCGACATTGCTGTTTCCTGTGGCAACGCCACCGTTATCCCGGGAGACATCATCGTCGGCGATGACGACGGCGTCATCGTCATCCCGCGCGAGTTGGCTGAGGAGGTAGCAGACGCTGCGCTTGCCAAGGAGCACGAGGATGAGTGGGTGGCCGAGCAGGTCAAGGCCGGCGCAAGCCTCGACGGGATGTTCCCGCCAAAGGGCGCCAACAAGGAGGCCTACCTCGCCTTCAAGAATGGGGGTGGTCAATGAGCCTCGCGGAGAGCAAATCCCAACAGGCATATAACTGGATAAGCCAGCAGATCCGCACCCGCGGATACGAGCCAGGCCACCGCTTGGTTCTTACAACAATTGCGGAAGAACTCGATGTCAGCGTCGTGCCGGTGCGCGAGGCCATCAGGCAGCTCGAGGCCGAAGGGCTGGTTACCTACGAGCGCAATGTGGGCGCGCGAGTAACCACCCACAACCGCGAGGCTTACTACGAATCCATGGAGATCGTGGCCACACTCGAGGCCCGGGCAACCGCCCAGTCCGCTCCTTTCCTCGAAGCCGCGGACGTCGCTAAGGCGCGGGAGCTTAATCAGCAGATGCGGGAGCTTGATGTCACCCACGACCCAGACGAGTTCACCAAGCTCAACAAAGAATTTCATAGCGTGCTCTTTGCCAAGTGTCCCAACGAAAGGCTTGTAAAGCTGGTTTACGGGCAATGGGACCAACTGGAATATCACCGCGTTTCGACCTTCCGCTACATCCCAGAGCGAGCGTTGGACTCGGTGGAAGAACACGAAAAGCTAATCACCCTCATCGAGATCGGCGCCGAGGAAGCATACGTGGAAAAGGTTGCACGGGAACACCGCTTGCAAACCTCTCGGAGCTATCGGGCAAAAAACGCCGAAACAGACACTGCAAACGCAACCTAGATACCCAGACTTAAAGGAGAACCCTAAAGCCATGAGCATCAACAACGACGCCGCGAAGCCAAACGACCTGCCAGAGAAGATCCTCCACTACATCGATGGTGAGTTCGTTTCCTCCATCGACGGCGACGAGTTCGACGTACTCGATCCGGTAACCAACCAGAACTACATCAAGGCCGCCTCCGGCAAGCCGGCCGACATCGACAAGGCCGTTGCTGCCGCCAAGGCTGCCTTTGAGCGCGGCGAGTGGTCCAAGGCTCTCCCCCGCGAGCGCGCTCGCGTCCTCAACAAAATCGCAGACATCGTCGAGACCCGCGCAGACAAGCTGGCTGCTTGGGAGTCCTTCGACTCCGGCCTGCCCATCACCCAGGCCAATGGCCAGGCCAAGCGCGCGGCGGAGAACTTCCGCTTCTTCGCTGACCTCATCGTTGCGCAGGCCGACGACGCCTACAAGGTTCCGGGCCGCCAGATCAACTACGTCAACCGCAAGCCAATCGGCGTCGCAGGTCTTATCACCCCGTGGAACACTCCTTTCATGCTGGAGTCCTGGAAGCTCGCTCCTGCTATCGCCACCGGTAACTCCGTTGTCCTGAAGCCTGCCGAGTTCACCCCGCTTTCCGCACAGCTGTGGGCAGGCATCTTTGAGGAGGCTGGCCTCCCGAAGGGCGTCTTCAACCTAGTCAACGGCTTCGGCGAGGAAGGCTACGCGGGCGACCCACTGGTCAAGCACCCAGACGTCCCGCTGATCTCCTTTACCGGCGAGTCCCGCACCGGTCAGATCATCTTCGGGAACGCGGCACCGCACCTGAAGGGTCTGTCGATGGAGCTGGGCGGCAAGTCCCCTGCCATCGTCTTCTCCGACGCGGACCTCGACACCGCAATCGACGCCTGCATCTTCGGCGTGTTCTCCCTGAACGGCGAGCGCTGCACCGCCGGCTCCCGCATCCTGGTTCAGCGCGACATTTACGATGAGTTCGTTGAGCGCTACACCGCCGTCGCCAAGCGCGTAAAGGTGGGCCTGCCTTCCGATCCGAAGACCGAGGTTGGCGCCCTGGTTCACCCAGAGCACTACGAGAAGGTCACCTCGTACATTGAGATTGGCAAGCAGGAAGCCAAGCTGGCCGCCGGCGGCGAGCGCCCAGAGGGCTTCGAAGAGGGCAACTTTGTGCAGCCGACCGTCTTCGTTGACGTCGACCCATCCGCCCGCATCTTCCAGGAAGAAATCTTCGGCCCGGTCGTTGCCATCACCCCGTTCGACACCGACGAGGAAGCGCTCGAGCTGGCCAACAACACCAAGTACGGTCTGGCCGCATATGTCTGGACCTCCGACCTCAAGCGTGCGCACAACTTCGCACAGAATGTGGAGGCCGGCATGGTCTGGCTCAACTCGAATAACGTCCGCGACCTGCGTACCCCATTCGGCGGCGTGAAGGCTTCCGGCCTGGGTCATGAGGGTGGCTACCGTTCCATCGACTTCTACACCGACCAGCAGGCAGTCCACATCAACCTCGACAAGGTTCACAATCCGGTCTTCGGCAAGCAGGACTAAATCCTTTTTCTCTCACCTAGTTTTCACCCAAGGAGCACATCATGACCAACGTTCAAGCACCGGATATCCTGCGTTGCGCCTACATGGAGATCGTTGTTACCGATCTTGAGGCTTCCCGTAAGTTCTACGTGGATACCTTAGGCCTCGTCGTGACCGAGGAAGATGACAATGCAATCTACCTGCGCACCTATGAGGAGTTCATCCACCACAACCTGGTGCTGCGCAAGGGGCCTGTTCCGGCAGTGGCGGCCTTCTCTTACCGCGTGCGTAGCCCAGAAGATCTGGACCGTGCTGAGGAGTTTTACAAGGCTCGCGGCTGCGAGGTTCGCCGAAACAAGGACGGCTTTGTCAAGGGCGTCGGCGATTCCGTTCGTGTGCAGGATCCGCTCGGTTTCCCATACGAGTTCTTCTACGAGGTAGAGCACCGCGAGCGTCTGGCGTGGAGCTATGACGCTCATATCCCGGGCGCGTTGGTTCGCTTGGATCACTTCAATCAGATCACCCCGGATGTTCCGAAGGCCGTGGATTACATGGAGGATCTTGGCTTCCGCATCACTGAGGATATCCGCGATGAGCAGGGCACCGTCTATGCCGCATGGATGCGCCGTAAGCCGACCGTCCACGACACTGCAATGACTGGTGGTGACGGCCCGCGCATGCACCACATCGCGTTCGCTACCCACGAGAAGCACAACATCATCGCCATCTGCGACAAGCTTGGCGCTCTCCGCGAGTCTGACGCTATCGAGCGTGGCCCAGGCCGTCATGGCGTTTCCAATGCCTACTACCTCTACTTGCGTGACCCGGATGGTCACCGCGTGGAGATTTACACCCAGGATTACTACACCGGCGACCCAGACAACCCGGTTGTCACCTGGGACGTCCACGACAATCAGCGTCGCGACTGGTGGGGTACCCCGGTTGTTCCTTCTTGGTACCGCGACGGCTCCACCGTCCTCGACCTCGATGGTAATCCGGTTCCGCTGGTCGAGCGCACCGATGAGTCCGAGATGGCGCAGACCATCGGCGCGGATGGCTTCTCCTACACCCGCAAGGAAGATTCCGAGGAGATGCCGGAGTGGAAGCAGGGCGAGTTCAAGCTCGGCAACCAGCTCTAAAGCTCTCATGGATGCTGGACTGTGATTTCAAGGTTGATTAAAACCCAGAAATGCGGTCCAGCTTTTCTGCATGTTTCACGTGAAACAACGAACTAAGGAATGCGACAATGTTAGATAGCAAGCAACATATAGCCATCGCGGATGAGCTGGCGCAGGCCGAGCGCGACCGCACGATGATTCCTCTGCTGAGCACTCGTTTCCCGGACATGGGTGTGGAGGATTCTTATGCCATCCAGGGTGAATGGGTAAAGCGCGGCATCGCCGGTGGGCGACGCCTCGTTGGCCGCAAGATTGGCTTGACCTCCAAGGTAATGCAGGAGGCAACCGGCATTACCGAACCGGATTACGGTGCCATCTTTGCGGACCAGGTTTATGAGAACGGTTCCATTATCGAGCACGCGCAGTTCTCGAATGTGCGCATCGAGGTGGAGCTTGCCTTCGTTCTCAAGGAGGACCTGGCGGGGCCTAACTGCAGCATCTTTGACGTGCTCCGCGCGACCGATTACGTGGTGCCAGCCTTGGAGATCCTCTCCTCCCGTATTGAGATGAAGGGCCGGACCATCGTGGACACCATCTCTGACAATGCGGCGCTCGGTGCGATGGTTTATGGCGGCAACCCAGTCCGTCCCGAAGACGTTGACCTCCGTTGGGTCTCCGCCCTCCTCTATCGCAATGAATCCATCGAAGACACCGGCGTCGCCGCGGCGGTGCTCAACCATCCGGCGATGGGCGTCGCCTGGCTGGCGAACAAGCTGCATGCGCACGGCGACACTTTGAAGAAGGGCGACATCATCCTCGCCGGTTCCTTCACAAAGCCGATGTGGGTGGAGCCGGGCGATACGGTCCACGCCGATTATGGAAAGTTGGGAGCAATCACATGCCGATTCCAGTAGAACTTCCGCCAACCTTCACGCGCGCGCTTGACGACGCCCCCTTGATCGGCGCCTGGATCTGCTCCGGCTCCCAGGTGGCGGCGGAGATTGTTGCTTCCGCCGGTTTCGATTGGCTGCTCATTGATGGTGAGCACTCCCCTTATAGCTTGGAGACCATCGCAGAATTGCTGCGGGCCACGGATGCGTATGGGCCAACCCGCATGGTGCGTGTTCCGGTTAATGACACCGCACTTATCAAGCAATACCTAGATGTTGGTGCCCAGAATCTGATGGTGCCGATGGTCGATACTGCAGCCGAGGCCGAGAAGGCTGTAGCGGCAATGTATTACCCACCGCGCGGTGTGCGCGGCGTCGGCAGTGCGTTGGCTCGTTCTTCCCGCTGGAATGGTGTGGAGGGGTATTTGCAGAAGGCCGCTGAGACCGTCAGCCTAACCGTGCAGATTGAGTCCTTCACCGCTGTGGAGAACGCGGCGGAGATCGCGGCCGTCGATGGTGTTGACCAAGTATTTGTCGGCCCATCGGATCTGGCGGCCTCAATGGGGCTGCTGGGCCAGCAGGCTCATCCAGACGTGCTGGACGCTGTGCAGCGTACTTTCGATGCGGTTCGTGCCGCGGACAAGCCGGTGGGCGTCAACGCTTTCAATCTGGAGCAGGCGCAGCGTTATCTCGACGCAGGTGCGTCGTTCGCGCTGGTAGGAGCTGATGTCCAGCTGTTGTCCGGTGCGGCGCGTACGCTGGCGGACAAATTCTCGAAGAAAGGTTAGCAACTTTTATGACCATCAATGTTGAGCAACTGTTGGCCAAGGTTCCGACCGGCTTGCTGATTAACGGGCAGTGGCGCGATGCTGCGTCAGGTGAGACCTTCGACGTAGAGAATCCCGCCACCGGCGAGGTACTAGCCACATTGGCTTCGAGTAACTCGAAGGATGCCGTGGCCGCGCTGGATGCCGCCTGTGCCGTCCAGGACGAGTGGGCGCGCACAACCCCGCGCGAGCGTTCTAACATTCTGCGTCGTGCCTTCGAGCTTGTTACCGAGCGCAAGGATGAATTCGCTGCGTTGATGACCTTGGAAATGGGCAAGCCTCTGGCTGAGGCCTACGGTGAGGTCACTTACGGTGCGGAGTACCTGCGCTGGTTCTCTGAGGAAGCCGTGCGTGACTATGGCCGCAGCTTGCCTGCACCGGAGGGCACCCTTCAGATGGTGACCCGCCGTAAGCCGGTGGGCCCGTGCCTGCTTATCACCCCGTGGAATTTCCCACTCGCCATGGCTACCCGCAAGGTTGCGCCGGCGGTTGCTGCGGGCTGCACCATGGTGCTCAAGCCAGCGAAGCTGACTCCGCTGACCGCTCAGTACTTCGCCCAGACCATGATTGACGCAGGTCTTCCGGAGGGCGTTCTGAACGTCGTGGCGGGTAAGTCCGCTTCCGCCATTTCTGAGCCGGTCATGGCTGACTCGCGCCTGCGCAAGGTGTCTTTTACTGGCTCTACTCCGGTGGGTAAGACCTTGTTGAAGGCTGCTGCGGACAACGTTCTGCGCACCTCCATGGAGCTCGGTGGCAACGCGCCGTTCGTCGTCTTCGAGGACGCAGACTTGGATCAAGCTGTAGCGGGTGCGATGGGCGCGAAGATGCGCAACATTGGTGAGGCCTGCACCGCAGCTAATCGCTTTATTGTGCACGAGTCCGTGGCCGAAGAGTTCGCCCAGAAGTTTGCAGCCAAGATCTCTGAGCTCAAGGTGGGCAACGGCATGGATGAGGGCGTTACCTGTGGGCCGCTCATTGAGAAGAAGGCTCAGGACAACGTCGCCGCGCTCGTCGAAGACGCCGTCGCCAAGGGTGCCAAAGTCCTCGTCGGCGGCAGCCGTGGTGAGGGTGCTGGCTACTTCTACGAGCCGACCGTCCTGACCAATGTTTCACGTGAATCACGCGTGGCGCAGGAGGAGATCTTCGGACCGGTTGCGCCGATCCTCACCTTCAGCGATGAAGCCGAGGCCATCGAACTGGCCAACGACACCGAGTATGGCCTGGCCTCCTATGTGTTCACGGAAGACTCCGACCGTATGTGGCGCCTGGGCGATGGCCTAGAGTTCGGCCTCATGGGGTTTAACGCCGGCGTCATCTCTAATGCCGCTGCCCCATTCGGTGGCGTCAAGCAGTCCGGCATGGGCCGCGAGGGCGGCGCCGAGGGCATCGAGGAGTACACCTCGCTGCAGTACATCGGTGTGCGCAATCCTTATGCGGGCGCGTAACTGGGCGTTTGATCCAGGGGCTTGCGCCGCAGCCTAATTGAAGACCACCGTCTCGTAGGAACAGCCAGTGCCGCCACCGGTGGACATGATGGTTGCAAGAACTTCAACCTCTCCATCGCCGTCAATGTCGCCCTGGAAGGCGCGGAAGTTATCCACGGTGGTCTCGGGTAGTGGCGCGAGGCCTCGTTAAAGCCCACCAGCTCAGCGCTGGGGCCGCCTGGGCCGATTGAGCTGTCCACAAACTTTCCTTCGCTCAGCAAGCCCGCCTTGGTGAAACCAAGTTTTGGAACGGCGCCGCCATTCCAAATCTTTGCGCGAACATCAGCCGGCACCTCCGGCGATACAAGCGCTACTGAAGAAGTAGTTTCCTCTGGACTCGAAGATTCCTCGCGTGTTGTCGTTTCCGGCGAGGGGCTGGCCGCATCAGCTTGAGTAGCGGTTTGGACGCTGGACTGCTGTGCCGTGGAGGAAGGTGCCTTGAACACAGGCTTCATGCTCGAAGAAGAATCATCGCCGCAGCCATCAAGCAGGGTTGCGCAGGTGAGAACGCTGATGAGGGAACGAGAAGAGAAAGACATAAGGAAAGCACAAATGGCCACAGCCGGCATGGAATGCACTCAGGCTCGCGGTTTTGGAGCTAGTGCTTGGCTGCGAAAGGAACTCGGAGAAAGTCCGAATTCAGCTTTGAATACCCGTGATAAGTGCGAAGGATCGTGCAGGCCGTAGCGCGCGGCGATGGTGCCAATGGGTTCCTTGGCATTTAAGGGGTTTGTTAGCTCCTCCCGTACTTTCTCTAGTCGGCGGCTGCGGATATAGGAGCCTACTGATAGGCCTTGTGCGGCGAAGCGGGAATGGAGATGACGCACGGATACGAAAAGCGCCGTGGCGATACTGCTTGGGGAAAGTTCTGCATCACCCAAATGCTGCTCGATATATGAGGTGGCCTGGTTGAATAACAAATTCTTCGAGTCAGAGGCGGTGTCGATTTCAGAAGAGAACACTGTGACCAACATGTTCAAGGCGGAGTGAACAAGGGCCGGGGCGTGCGGGCCTTCGAGCACGTCGAGGTTATCGGCCAGCTGCTCGAAAAGCGGCACTGCCACCTTGCCCAAGCCATGATCACGTGAAACTGGGCTCGCAGTTAGCTGCTGAATCTGCGCCGGTGTGAGGCTAAGTAGGCTCTCTGGAAAGTGAACGATAAGAGTGTGCTGCTCGACGGGATATTCAAGAACATAAGGTCGTTGAGTGACATACAGTGCTAAGTCACCGGGATGAAGCTCGCAGGTTCGGCCATTTTGAGCCATGGTGGAGCGGCCGGAAAGTTGAAGGCTGAGCTTGCAAAAGGGGGCGTCGGCAAGCGCTGCGTTTTCCCTTTTTACCGAATGGGGCGCGGTGTGCATGTCAAAGAGGGAGACCTCCCCCACCCTGGTGCTGGTGAGCTGGGCCCAAAAGGTGCTCGCCTCGGGTGCGTGAACCTCCAGCTTGCCGAAGGTCTCCGAAGACGCCGCGCGCCAGGCCGCGAGGTCATAGTGCGAGGAAGAGTTGGGCATATAAGTACTATACAGTGACCTCAAGCACACTTTTGAACAAGCTTTGTGCACTTAAAGTCAAGCGGCAATATGTGTTGTGGGTAACAATAGTCAAAACTTTGCACACCTCGACTAAGGAGAATAAATGTCGCAGTTCGCCACGTATGAAGATCTTCTCGCAGCTGTTAGCGCTGAGGATGGCGTAGAAATCATCAACCCAGCCACCGAAGAGGTTGTGGGCGTCGCACCTGAAGGCAGTGTTGAGGAGCTCAATGCGGCGGTCGAGCGCGCGGTTCACGCGCAGAAGTCCTTTGCAAAGCTCAGCGACTCTGAGCGCTGTGACCTCCTGCTCAAGGCTGCGGACGCCATTGAGGCTTCCGCGGAGCCACTGGTGGAGCTGCTCTCCCGCGAGCAGGGCAAGCCGCTGAACGGCCCGAATGCTCGCTTCGAGGTTGGTGCGTGCTCCGCGTGGCTGCGCGCGACGGCGTCCTTCGAGTCCCCTGATTACACCGCTGTCGATGATGACATCACCGCGACCGTGCACTACCGTCCGCTCGGCGTCGTCGGTGCGATTGGCCCGTGGAACTGGCCGATGATGATCACCATTTGGCAGATTGCCCCGGCCCTACGCATGGGTAATGCCGTGGTGGTTAAGCCTTCCGAGTACACCCCGCTGTCCGTCCTGGCGCTCATCAAGGTCTTTAATTCCGTGCTTCCGGAAGGCGTCCTGCAGGTTGTCACCGGCGACGGCGCGGTAGGCGCAGCACTGACCACTCACGCGGACATCGACAAGATCATGTTCACTGGCTCCACTGCGACCGGCAAGAAGATCGTCGAGTCCTCTGCCGCGAACCTGCAGCGCCTCACCCTTGAGCTCGGCGGTAACGATGCGGGCATCGTGCTTGACGACGCCGACCCAGCCGCCATCGCCGGCGACCTTTTCTGGGGCGCGTTCATCAACACTGGACAGACCTGCGCGGCAATGAAGCGCCTGTACGTGCCGGAATCGCTTTACGATGCCGTCTGCGAAGCCCTCGTCGAGGTAGCCAAGGCCTCGCCGATGGGTGTGGGCTTGGAAGAAGAAAACGTGCTCGGCCCGCTGCAGAACAAGCAGCAGTTCGACATCGTGGACAAGCTCGTCAACGCCGCCAAGGACTCCGGCGCCCGCGTGCTGCTGGGCGGTGACCCGGACTATGACGCGCCGGGCTACTTCTACCCCACCACCCTGGTGGCGGACATCGACCCGGATAACGCGCTGGTCGTCGAGGAGCAGTTCGGCCCGGCACTGCCGATTGTGAAGTACACAGACCTGGATTGGGCCATCGAGCAGGCCAACAAGCTTGACGTGGGCTTGGGCTCTTCCGTGTGGTCCTCCAACCGTGAGCGCGCTCTGGAAGTTGCCGCGCAGCTGGAGGCTGGCACCACGTGGATCAACAGCCACGGTGCCGTAGATCCGCGCGTGCCGTTCGGCGGCATCAAGTCCTCCGGCTACGGCGTGGAGTTTGGCACCGAGGGCCTCAAGGGCCTGGCCTACCCGCAGATTATCAACGGCTAAAACCGCCGTGGCGCTGCTATTCTAAGCGCCATGAGCACCGCCAACGTCCCGGAGATCGAGTACGCAGCCTTCGACGCAATGAAGGAGGTTGCGTCCTCGCTGAAAGCTGCCTACCTCACTCGGGCCGCTGAAGCAGGCAACGATGTTGAATCACAATGGTGGATTCGTCAGAATTGGCTGGTAGAGGACATAGTCAGTGGTGTTGATTCAACCGACATTGAAGCCATCCGCGCCGCTGCGGCTCTCTTTGCGCAGCGGCTTGAAGCCCTCTCCTCCGAGCACAAAGCGGCATAGCTTATGCTTTCCGCCGCTGATTTCCCCGTTGATCCACAAGTTATGGAGCAACGGCTAAAGACTCTGCAAGCCAGCTACTTTGGCCGATCGAATGCTCACAGTCCGTCTGTTCCAGAAGTCATTTATGTGGCGGGGCAGCCAGCGTCAGGCAAATCAACGGCTATTGAATCTGTAAAGAATGGTCACGCGGTCCTTGATTCCGATGAGGTTCGGAAGCTGCACCCCGCCCTCGACGAGATCATGGAGCGCGACCCCCTGCGCATGGACGTGCTCACCAATGGTCCGGTGCCCTATTGGATGTCCTCGCTGATTGAGTATGGCCGGCAGCACGGGCACTCCCTCATCATTGAGAACACGCTGTCCAACCCGGAATTCATCGCAGGAGAGATAGCCAAGTTTCGCTCCGCGGGTTTCCGCGTGAGGGTCGTGGGCTTGGCGGTGGCGCAGGAGGTCTCCAGGCTCGGTGTCGTCCAGCGCTACCTGGAGGCGCAGCGCGTGAGCCGCTACCCGCGCTGGACCAATGAGGTTTCCCATACGTCGGGCTTTAAGGCCATCGTCCCAGGGCTTCAAGCGATTGCCCCGCTTGTCGACGACCTCGAGATCCGCACCCGCGACGGCCGCACCTTGAGCGGTATCGAGGATATTGAAGCCGAGCGCGCAACCTGGTTCGACTCCCCCGCCATTCGTGCTGATTGGCTGGCCCGCTTCGACAGCTGCGACTTGAGTGGCCTTGAAGCGGAGAAGCTCACGCAAAACCTCGTGGCTGATGCAGAGCGTATCCGCAAACTTTAAGGCTGTGCCCGTGGAACTGCGCGCCCGGTAGGCGGTGAGAGCTTCGTGTCAAAGCGGCTGCTGGCGAGCTAGCGGTCTGCGAGGTCGAGCAGGCTGAGGATGTCGTCTGCGTGGAGTTTCGTTTCAATGTAACCTAAATGCGCTATGAATAGCGTATGACTACACGTGCTGCTATTTACCTCCGTATCTCGTTAGATGCTGCCATGGACGGCCTCGCCATCGACCGGCAGCGTCAGGACTGCGAAGCCCTCGCCGAGTAACGCGGCTGGGACGTCGTGCATACCTACGTCGATCAATCGATCTCTGCATCAAAGAAGGACGTGGACCGTCCCGACTACGACGCGATGGTGGCGTCCTTTGAGCGCGGCGAGATCGACGCGATCATTTGCTGGGACCTCGACCGCCTCACACGACAGCCCGCGCAGCTCGAAGAGTGGATCGACAGGGCGGAAGAGCAGGGGCTGAAACTCGTCACCGCGAACGGTGATGCTGACCTTGCCACCGACGGCGGCAGAATGTACGCGCGTATCAAAGCAGCCGTGGCGCGCGGCGAGATCGAACGCAAAAGCATGCGCCAATCCCGTGCGCAACAGCAGCGCGCCGAGCAGGGCCGCTGGTACTCCGGCGGTGTGCGCCCGATCGGCTACACCTCCACCGGCGAGATCATCCCATCCGAAGCTGCCGCCGTGCTCGGTATGTTCCGCGCTGTCGAGAGGGGCAACTCCATGCGCGATATCGCACGCGCCTTATCTGGGGTCGATCAACCGGGCTTGCCGGACATTCCGACCACGCCGCGCCATATGCACACCGTGGTCACAGAGCGCAACGCACGCCGTCGCGCTGCTGGCCAGGAAGAAAAGTCGGTTCCCGACGCGCAGCCCTGGGCCTACACGTCGTTGCACTCGATCCTGCGCAACCCCGTGTATGCCGGCTACTCCACGTATAAGAAGGCCAAGCGCAAAGGCGTGAAGAACAAATACCGCCGTGTCACGCATATCGTCCGCGACCCCGATACCGGCGAGCCGGTGAAAGGGCAGTGGGAGCCGATCGTCACACCCGATCTGTGGTGGCGTGTGCAAAACGTGCTCGATGATCCCGACCGGCTGACAAACAAGGAGCGCCGGAACACTCGCCGCCATCTTGGCTCGGGCCTGTATGTCTGCGACGAGTGCGGCAACCCCGTGCACACGCATGCCGACCGCTACCGCTGCGCGGCCTGTGGCTTAGTGCGCACTCATAGCGTCGATGATTTTGTGCTCGCCGTGATCCGCGCCCGCCTTGGCCGTGACGACCTAGCAGACCTGTTGCCAACTGCGGATGACGACGAGGTCGACGCCATCGACGACGAACTCGCTGAGCTTCGCGCAAAGCTCGCCCGCGTCCAGGCTGACTACGACGAGGAGCTTATCGAGGCCCGTGACCTCAAGCGCGCGCGAAACCGTTATGAGCCGCAGATCGAGAAACTCGAAACGCGCCGTGCCCGCCTTGCTGGCGCATCGGCGCTGCTCGACACAACCGGCTACGCCTCGCCCGTGGACGCCTTCGACAACGCAGAGCTTGCCGTGCAGCGTCGAGTCATTAACACCCTGTGCCAGGTGCGCCTGCGCCGTGGCGTGCGCGGCACCAAGACCTTCAACCCTGAATCGGTGCAGATCGTGTGGAACTAGGTTGCAGTGTGTGGCACATCAACAATCGCGCGCATGTGCTGCGCCTTAGGGGCGGCCTAAGCAAGCGCACGACACCGTGCGCTTGCGGCGTGCGAAACTAGGCAGGAGTTTCGCGCAGCTGACGTTGGCGAGGATGACGTCAGAAGAGAGCAAGGACGAAAGGGCGTGTTGCGGGCAACCCCACTCCGTACGGGGTGAATCCAAGACATAGCGGACCAAGGACAACCACCGCCCTCCCGAGCCTAAGGCCCGTGAAAAGTACCAATAAAATTAGAAAACTGGTTCTATTCCCATTTATATTCACTTAGGGTAGCCTTCCTTTTGAGGCAATCCCGCCTCATTTCCTCTCTCAAAGGAGACTGTTATGACCCCCAAAAAAGCGCACTCGGCAGTTTGCAGCGCTGCTGATTGCCTCTGCTCTGAGCGTTTCCGTATCTAACTCAGCCGTTGCTTCCGCAGAAGAATTCCAAGACCACGGCGCCAAGGGAGGCTTTGCTTCCGGTGTGATGGCCGAGCTACTCGGCGAGGCAGCACCAGCCTTCACAACCTACTGGGCATCTGTCGGCCGGAAAGTTCGCTACCCTGCAGGTGGCGGTACCTGGGAGTACGGATTCTGGGACGCTAAGGCGCGTTCTTATTTCACCGTGAATCGGTGCCATACTTCGACTGTGATCGTCAACGACAGAAGGCAACAAAGCATCGACACCCGCGGCGGCCAGAAGTCGATCGCCGAGCTTTGGGCAACGAATTTGCCGGGCACTAAGGACAGCTACTACTACAACTTCTGCTAGAACTCATGCGTATTCGACCCCTAGTACTTGGGCTTTTGAGCCTACTTCTTGCTGCAGTCATCGCGACTACTGGGTGGCTGCTGACAGCCCTGGTTGACTCCACCAAGCCCTTGTCCTTAGGGGTCGAATCAACCTTTAGTCTTGACTACGTCGAGCCTAAGACTTCACTCGCGGAGGAACTTGAGTCAGACTACGCACCGACGGTAATCCGTAACTCACTGGTTTCATTGGCCGAGCAGAACGGCTACTCCATCTACCGGCTGACTGGCACCGATGACGCAAGCGGGACTTCCCACGAGGTTTTCATCCCGCTGGAGGAAAGTTATCCAGCACCGGAACGCATTCCCCGGCTCAACCGGCCGGATGCCTTGAGCCAAGCGGCCAGTGAGCTTGGGTCGCTGGATTACCACGGTGACTACGTCTTGGTTCCCAAAGCAACGGGTGGCAATGCGAACCACTTCTACGAATCGGCCAGGAATGACGGGCTCAGGCTAAGCGAAAAGACGCAGTTCCTTCACCTCATCCAATCGGTCGTATTCCGCCTGCCCGCGTTGGTGGCGATCCTGTTTCTATTTGTCGTTTCCCTTTTTGCCCTGGTATTTGTTCTTCGGGTTTCCGGTCTTAGATTGGCAGCGCTGCGCACAATAAATGGAGGGCACCGCAGTCAAAAAGGCAATTCGCGGCAATGGACCTTTGTCATCCTCCCGCACCTAGTTCTCATTGGCCTTGCGAGTACATTCCTCGCCCGCCAAGGGAGCTATTCTTTTGCCCTCCTGTTCCTCAGGTTCTACGCCGCCGGGATAGGCTTGGCCCTGGCTACCACCGGTTTGGCCGTAGCCGTCACCGCCCCATTGTTGCGCCGCGCAGTAGCGCTGCTGGGGCAGCGTGCCCCCGCAGAGAAGGCGGCGGGAAAAGCGCTGAAAGTAATTTCGGTCTTTACCTGCGTGACCTTTGTAGCAGCGGGTCTTAGCTCAGCGGCTGCGCTCCGCTCCTACCAGCAGGAATCCGAGGCCCAGCAGACCTGGAAATCTCTCGCGGAGTTTGGAGCCTTGCATTTTTCAGCCAACTTCGACGGCCCTGCTGGCCGCGTGGAAGGAGGCGAGCTCTTGCCGCCCAGTGTGCAGCAGAACTTCCGCGACTTCGCGCTCAGCTGGGAACGGGAGCACGGGGCTGTCCTCAGCCATACTTTGCCGAAAGAAGCTACCGGTGTGCCGGACTCCTGCCCCGTGGCACTTGCCAACCGCCAATGGCACGATCTGCAGGATTATCAGTTCCGTCCCGGAGACGACAACCACTCGGTCGACTATTCCGCAGCCCAAGAGCATTTCGCAGCTTCCGTGGATCTGTGGGCTCAGGAATCCGGCGACCTGCTCCTTAAATCTGCGCAAATTGGTCCGGTCAGTGCCGATCATGCGGTCGGATTCATTAGTGGAACAATGTCGGGGGAACTGGTTCCCGGCGATTGTTTTTACGTGCTTGAAACGGACGATCTATCCGGCTTCGACGCAGACTTCCTAAGCTCCACAGCTTCGAGTAAAAATTTGCTCTTCGCGGATTTCTCGGAACTGGGTCCAGAACTTACCGCTGCCGGCCTCGAAGGCTACGTGTACCCGGTACACGCGGCCGATCGCGGTCTGGCCGAACTAGTAGCCAGCACGGCGCTGTTCTGGCTGAGTATCCTGAGCGCCCTCGGAGCTTTGCTCGCCACGCTTGCGGCCTTGATAGTCCAGGCGCGCATCCAGCTCCGAGTTCACCGTCGCCTCCTGGTACTCCTCCACAGCGCTGGGCAATCACCGGACAAAACGATGTGGCGACTATTCAAAAGCCAACTGGTCAGCCTGACAGTTGTCGTCATATTGTCCGTCCTGGCTCCGCTACTGCTTCCCAACCCGTTCCTCTACACCTTCACCGCGCTAAGCTGCCTTGTCTTAATCGTCTACCTCGGTTTTGTCCGTCTCAGTATTTCTCAGCACATGTCCGCCTCCCCTAGGAGTCACAATGTCATTGGCTAGCCCCAATCAGTCCCCCACTCTGCCGCCGGAGATTTCCACCTCTCATCTCTGTCTCGCCGCGGAATCGACCTATTCTGCGGGACGCAGCACGCGGACGGTGAAGAAGTCCCTCGTGGAAAATGCAACGTTTTCCCTACCCGGGCCAGGCTTTGTCGCCATCTGTGGGGCCAGCGGTTCCGGAAAGACTTTGCTGCTCAACACCTTGGCCGGGCTCCTGCCGCCGGCGGACGGCCTCCTCCGGATAGACGGCGAGAATGCCTCCGCGTGGAAGATGAAGCGGAGGCGGAGGTTCTGGCGAGAACGCGCAGCGATAATCCACCAAGACCACGGAATCATTCCCGAACTAAGCTGCGAAGATAACCTCACCCTCGGGCTATCCAGGAAGCAATACTCCAAAGAAGAATTGCTGCACTCCCTCGGCGAAGTCGGTCTTGATGTCCCCTTCGACGGGCCGGCAGCTATTCTCAGCGGAGGCGAGCAGCAGCGGCTGGCCATCGCCCGAGCCCTGCTCCGCGGCGCGGCTTATGTGTTCGCTGACGAGCCGACCGCCTCCCTCGACCCCACAAACCGCGACCAAGTTATCGCGCTCCTGCGGCGAGCTGCGGACGGGGGCGCACTCGTTCTGGCCGCCACGCACGATGCCGCAGTTATTGCTGCCGCTGACAACACCTTGCGCATCAATGATCGCCAGGTCACAGTCTCCGGCTCTGCGCGGGATTAAATCGCGATGCCCGCGGCCTTGGCCACCTTCCGGTACCCGGCCGCATGGTCCGCGACGCTGGCGTGGGCGTTGAGTCCGCTGGGGTTGTCGAGCACGGGCCTGACCCCCGGAAAGTAGACACGTCGGGGGTTAGCTATGCTGCTTGGGTCAGTGTAGCTGATGTGAGTGCTTCGAAGTCATTGGGGGCTAGAAAGTTGCACCAGGAGTGCTGTCTGCGGGTGTTGTAGCGCATGCACCACCGGAAGACTTCTTGGCGACTGATGTCGAAGTGGTCGAGTTCAAGTTCAACGTGTAACGCGAGGCGTTAATGACGTTTCGCGTTATTGGGGGTATGTTGAAGAGCGCTGTCTCTAACTCCGGTTTTCGTTCGGCCTCGGTCCATTCCGCTACCTCGTGTGAAGAATCTGCAAGCGTTATCGGGCCGTTGAACTATTAGGTTCACCCACAGTTCCCGTGCCTGCACGCATCGAGAAGGACCAGGTGGTGAACTCGAATGACTCGCCTGGTCCAACGTGTGTGTGCGTTCGGCGCGTGGTTTAACCCTTATAAGACTTGCCGGTTACAGCCTCAGCGTTTCGCTCGTGCAGCCCGCAGGCCGTTCAAGATCACGATGACTTCGGCTACTTCGTGTACCAAGACGACGGCGGCCAGGCCCAGTACACCGCTGATCGCCAGTGGCATCAACACGATGATGATGGCCAGAGACAGCACGATGTTTTGGTTGATGATCCTGCTGCCTCGGCGGGCGTGCTGCAGCGCCTGCGGGATCAGCCGGAGGTCGTGGCCAGTGAAGGCGACGTCAGCGGACTCGATCGCGGCGTCAGAGCCGGTTGCTCCCATCGCAATGCCCACCGTTGCGCCCGCCAGTGCCGGCGCGTCGTTGATGCCGTCGCCGATCATCGCCGTCGGCGTCTTGGAGGAGAGTTCGGCGACGATGCTTGCCTTGTCCTCCGGTCGCAGCTCGGCGCGCACGTCGTCGATTCCGGCGATTTCAGCCAGCGCCCGAGCGGTGCGAGTGTTATCGCCGGTGAGCATGCTCACTTCCACGTCGTTGTCGTGCAGGGACTGCACGGCATCGGGCACCTCGGGCCGCAACTCGTCGCGCACCCCGATCGCCCCGGCGAGAGCGTCATCGACGGTGACTAGGACGCAGGTCTGGCCTTCGGACTCCATGCGCTCAACGTCCGCCTTCAGTGGCCCGGCGTCGATCCATCGGGGGCTGCCGACCAGCACCCGTCGGCCTTCGACGGTGCCGCCGATGCCATGACCGGCTTCCTCGCTGATATCCAAGGCGGTGGGCGCGTCGGGCTCCGCTGCCACGATCGCCGCGGCGAGGGGGTGCGTCGATTGCTGCTCAACCGCCGCCGCGAAGGAAAGCACCTGTGCCCGATCGAATCCGTCTGCCGGGACTACTCCGGTAACCTCGGGCTGGTTGCGGGTAAGGGTTCCGGTCTTGTCTACCGCTAGGTGACGGATGCCGCCGAGTCGCTCGAACGCCGCGCCGGACTTGATGACTACTCCGAACTGGCTGGCCGCGCCGATCGCGGCCACGACCGTCAGCGGCACGGAGATTGCCAGCGCGCACGGCGACGCTGCGACCAGGACCACCAGCGCACGGGTGATCCACGTCTCGGGGTCGCCCAGCAGCGAGCCAATCACACCGACCAGCACTGCCAGGATCATCACCCCGGGCACGAGGGGTTGGGCAATTCGGTCGGCGATCCGGGCGCGGTCGCCCTTCTCCGCCTGCGCCTGCTCGACGAGGTCGACGAGTGTGGTCAGCGAGTTGTCCGTTCCAGCTGCGGTCGTCTCGACCTCCAGCACACCGGCGGAGTTGATCGCTCCCGCGGGTACCTCGTCGCCGGGCGCAACCTCCTCCGGAATGGATTCTCCGGTGATCGCTGAGGTGTCAAGGCTGGAGCGTCCGGACCGAATGATGCCGTCCGTGGCGATCCGCTCCCCGGGGCGTACGACCATTAGCTCGCCAACCTCAAGGTCCTTCGCAGCGACCTCGGCCGTCGTACCGTCGCGCAGGACGGTCGCGGTTTGCGGTACCAGCTTCAACAGTGCCCGCAGTCCGCCTTGGGCCCGGTCCATCGCCTTGTCTTCAAGCGCCTCGGCGATCGAGTACAGGAACGCCAGCGCCGCGGCCTCTCCGACGAAACCAAGGATCACCGCGCCGACAGCGCTGATCGTCATAAGCAAGCCAATGCCGAGCTTGCGCTTCGTGACAAGGTTCCGGATTGCTCCAGGTGCGAACGTGTAAGCGCCCAACAGCAGGCCAAGCCAATACAGTACCGTTGCGGGCGTCTCCAAGTCGGACCAGTCCAGCGCCAGTCCTGTAATGAGGGCTACGCCGGAGAAGATCGGTAGCAGTAGCTCGGGGTCCTTCCACCATGGCCGATCGAGCTCTTCGATCTCCGTGGCGGGTTCGTGTTCGCATCCACATGCTGAACTCATGCGTCCGTTCCTTTCTCGCCGCAGCCGGGCACCGAGCACTCAGTGTCGATGCAGGGGGCATTCTCGTCGACGGCCAGCGTCGCGTTGACCAGCGCTTCGAGCGCCGCCGCGAGGTGCGGATCGGCAATTTCGTAGCGGGTCTTACGGCCCTCCGGCTCAGCGACGACGATGCCGCAATCGCGTAGGCAGGACAGGTGGTTCGAGACGTTCGAGCGCGTCAGATCCAAGCTTTGCGAAATCTCTGCCGGGTAGCCCGGACCGTCGAGTAGGGTCATCAGGATTCGGGAACGCGTCGGATCAGCCATGGCCCGGCCGAGCCGGTTCATGACGTCGAGGCGTGAAGCAATAGTCAGCATGTACTGAACAATACAACGTGCGCTGAACTATTCAAAATGCACTGAACTGACGGTTGCGCGAAGGTCCGGCGACCTGCAGGAATTAGTCGATGGGATAGAAGATGACTGATCCTTTGTGGTTCGGCTGCCACCTAACGCGGGAGCGACGTGGGCGGCGAGGTTCTCAGAATCTTCACGTTGACGTCTACGCCATCCCGCAAAACCTTTACGTGTTTCCATGCGCCCATATGTTCTCTGTGTGCTGACGTAATTGCAGTTTTCTGATTGTTGCAGGCTAACGAGAAAGTAACTTTGCAACAACATACCGTGGAGTTCAAATTTAACGTGTAGCGTTATTGATGCTTCGCGTTATGGGGGATAGGGTGAAGCATGATCCAGTCGTTCGCTGACAAGGACACTGAGCGTCTGTGGAATCGAGAGCGGATCCCCCGGGAAACCGGCTCGAGGCGTTGAAAGGTGATCGGCGGGGTCAGTTCAGCATTCGAATCAATGACCAGTGGCGGATCTGTTTTCGGTGGTCCGCCGCGGGGCCAGAGGAGGTTGAGATCGTTGACTACCACTGACAAGCTCCCTCCGGTTCACCCCGGTGAGATCCTCATGGAGGACTTCCTCAAAGGAATGGGGATCACCCAGCACAAGCTCGCCGTCTCCATCGGCGTTCCGCCCCGCCGGATCAACGAAATTGTTCACGGTAAGCGCGCTGTAACCGCTGACACGGCCCTTCGTCTAGCGAAGTTTTTCGGAATGAGCCCCCAGTTCTGGCTCGGGTTACAGGCTCAATATGACTTGGACGTGGCGGAAGACAAGATCCTCTCGGAAATCGAGCGGATTCAACCGGTCTAAGCTGTCTCAGCGTAGCGGTTACCCGAACCAGGTCCGTCAGCGTGAGGATATGCACGCGGATGGTTCGAACTAGGGAATTTGGGGCCGCCGTCGCGTGGACTTGAGTTCCGAGCGCCGCTTTTTCGCTTCGAGACGGCGTCGCACCGAGCTCTGCGTCGGCTTGGTCCTGCGCCGCGGAGGAGGAAGCGGAGCGAGCGCCTCACGCAAGAGGGCGGCCATGCGTTCGCGTGCCTCGGTGCGGTTACGGACCTGCGAGCGCTGCGTCGACGCGCTCACGGTGAGTACTGTGCCGTCCAGGCGGTGTTCGAGGTTGTGAAGGACGCGGCGACGCTGGGCGTCGGAAAGCGATGAGCACGTAGCGATATCGACGGAAAGCTGCACTTTGCTGTCCGTAGTATTGACGCCTTGGCCACCTGGTCCCGACGACTTCGCGAACCGCTCCGTCAGGTCGGCGGCGACGATGACCAGACCCCCGGGGATCCCTGGGCCAGGCGCGATGGTCAGGTCGTTCATACCGCCCAGCTTAGTTAGAGTTGCTTCCGGATCAGACCCGCCGTGCGAGATCAGGGTAGTGTACGACCACGCCGCCACCGTCGACCTCCAACTCGACGTCGACTCCCCGTGTTCCGCTTTCATATCGGGCAGTTTCAGCATCGACGGAGCTGTAGTACTGGTCTGATGCGATCACCTGGAGGGACGGTATATCAATCCAAGCCATGATCAGCTGTGTTTTCGGAACCTGAGTCTCAAGCAGCGTCAAGCGACGAATAGGCATTGTGTTGGTGAGAGGGCACAGACCGAGATCGCAATCGAGTGCGCCTTTCAGGTCGGCTGACTGGACGATACCGGGGGAAGGCAGCTCTTCAGGCTGGGCGCCCTCTTCATTGGTTTCCGCCGACCACACGCCTTGTTCGGACCTTAACAGCTCGAGGCTTCGCCCCCATCCGTCGCCTTCAACGTTCACCGACACACGTTCGGTCATCCAGTTCTCCGCGGCGCGCAGCTCCCACGTGGCCTCGTATCCATCGCCGTATTGCACTCCGGAAGCGGTCAAACCGGCTCCTAAAAAATGAACTGCGGCCTCGTTCCGGATGAGGGGAGTCTCGACATGCTCCCACTTATACGTGCGCTCCATGGTGAGGATTTTACAACGCTCGATGGTGCGAAAAGGCAGGTAGCTTTCGATTTGGACCGCGTACCGAGGAGGAGGAGGCTTACCGGCAGAATGGTGTACTTCGTAAGCCCGCGGCGCAGAAGAATTCCATGAATGAGAGCAGGGCCAACGTGCCCGTTGCCGTCTGCAAAGGGATGAATCGTTTCAAACTGAGCGTGAGCAATTGCGGCCTGGATGAGAGCACCGTGCGAAGCGCCATCGAGGTAAAGACATAAGTCATCCACGAGGTCATGGACTAGGCCTGGGGGCGCTGGGATGAACTCGGCCCCAATGGGTGTGTGGTTACTTCCACCGGTCCAGTTTTGAATAGTGCGAAGTCCAGTGGAAATAGAGCCCTTCTCCCCCATCCACTCTCTTCGAAGCTTTTCGAGAAGCTCGACAGAGATTGTCGGTTCGGTGGCAAAGCTTTTCTCAATGGAACGCAGAACGGTGAGGTTGCGGGCAACCTCTTCCGCGCCTTCCTTAAAACCACGGACTTCTTCTACTTGGGCGAGTTCCGCGAGGACAACCTTATCGGCGTTGGGCGCAATACCTTCAATGCGTGAGGAAGAAATCGCCTCAGAACGCATGAGTAAGCGGGCCACAGACTCCAACTGGCCAGAAGCAGCATGACGGTTGAGATCCAAGATCTCTCGCTCGATACGTGCTGCCCGCCTGGTGAGCTCTGGGGAAAACTCCATGCCTTACTTACAAGATGGTCAGGGACATAGACCTAAAAAGGGCCTCCGGCCTTATCGCGCCGGGGAGTGCCGGAGCCTGATTCGGGGATCCAGCTCTCGGTAACGTAGTGAGGCTTGTAGAGGCTATCCATTCGTCAGACAGCAAATGATTGGTTGGATAACTCTTATCCAACCACTCATTGCGGTTTATGCGCTAGATAAATCTTAAACATACGGGGTTTCAGGGCCATAATTTGGCCTCAATGAGAATGTCAATGACACCTCAATGGGAAGATCAATGAGAACTCTTGTCATTGAAGAGGAATGAAGTTAGCATTGAGCCGTCATTGTTAACATTGAGGGCGGGTATTCATCGTGAACAGTTGGTCCGAGAATCAGCTGAGAGAGCTATTGGCTGAGCTTGAGTTGCGCGGCGGTGATTCAACAACAGTCGAGGTCAAAACCGCTCAAGGGGGCATTCCGGACTCTCTACCGCAGACATTGTGCGCGTTCGCAAACATGCCGAGTGGCGGCCTTATCATTCTCGGTGTCAATGAGAAGGAAGGATTCATTGTCACTGGCATTGAGAGTCCTTCGGAGATGGAGGCTGCTCTGGCCTCGCAGGCGCGTCATGCCATCACCCCTCCAGTCACAGTGCATACCGACAGTGTGGCAATAGATGGCACGCATGTCGTGATTGCGGAGGTTACGGGTCTTCCGATTATTGATAAGCCTGCTATCTACAGGGGAGAAGCGTATCTTCGAATGGCTGATGGGGACTACCGTATGAGTGCCTCGGAGCTGCGCATGATGGACGTGGCAAAGCTGCATGCCGAAGAGGCAGTGTCCTATGACACGACGATTGTGGAAGGCACGAGCCTTGCAGACCTAGATAGCGACGTGGTGCAAGATTTCTTGGTTCAGGCGCGGAAAAAGAATCGGCGACTATCGGGACTTACTCAAGATGAGGACGTCTTACGGGCGCTAGCGGTGACGACCGCGACTGGAGAGCTGACGCTTGCTGGCCTGTATGCGCTGGGTTTCTATCCCCAAGGGCATTTTCCCTCCTTAGCAGTAACGGTGGCGCAAAGGCTACCAAATGGTTCGAAGCACGGGCGAGTGTTGGGGTTGGAGACCTTTGAGGGGCCCGTTCCGGTGCTGTTGAACTCGGTAATGGGATGGGTAAGGCAACGTTTAGCCGCCGTACGGCGATATCGAGAGGACGGATCAATGGTGGAAGTTCCTGAACTTCCCCTTCCGGCCATTCGAGAGGCCGTGGCTAATGCATTGGTGCACCGTGATCTTGGGCCAAATACGTTGGGTGCGGGTAAATCGATTGATGTCCGCCTATTACCGGACAAGATGGTTATCTCCAGTCCAGGAGGCCTACGGGATCTGACGGTTGAACAGCTCAAGTCGAGAGATCTGGCGCGCCAGGAGATTAACCAGCGGCTCTATAGACTGTGCCGATATCTCAAAGCAGACGATGGCTCTTTTGTTATTGAGGGCGAAGGCGGCGGCGTGCAGCTCATGCTGGATGCCGCGCGAGAGCAAGGACTACCGGAGCCTGACCTGATAGATTCCGGCGTGCAATTTACGGTGAAAATGTGGCGGCCGGACACTCGTGGAGAGGCCCGTATCTGGGAGCCACTACGCAAGGAGGAATCAGGCACCGGCCCGGAACGACGAGTGGATGCACCAGTGACCTTGGAACGCCTGGGTGTTAACGCCCCGCGCGTAGCGGAGGCGCTGCGTACGGCGGCACAACCGCTGTCTATCGGCGAAATAGAAACAGCCACAAACCTTACTCGAGCGCAGGTCCGATATGCGCTGAAGTCACTGGTGAAGGCACGATTCGTGCGTATGGATGGCACGCGCGGTTCACAAGCGACAACCTATGAATGGCTAGCTAACCGCGGGGCTGCAGGCGCTTAACCAGCTGATCGTGGTGGACTGGGGCGAGGCAGCCGGCGTCGACGACGCGCCGGGCTAGCTCCTTGTCCCCCATCTTGGCGGCAAAGGCCATGCCCATGGTGATGTCATGGTCGGGGCGGCCGATAAGCGTAATTTCATCGCCAGGAGTGATGCGGCCAGGCTCGATGATGCGCAGGTAGGAGCCGCAATCACCGCGCTCCGTGAAGGACTTGAGCCAACCGGGCTCGTCCATCCAGCCGGAGAAGGTGGCACAGGGCGTGCGCGGGATAGACACTTCGAGCACGCACTCCCCCACCTGAATCTGCTGGTTGATCAGCATATTCGGCCAGGAGATCCCCTCGGTGGTGAGGTTCTCCCCGAAGTAGCCGTCACGCAGCACGCGGTTGAGCGTGCCCTCCCAGTAGTCGAGCTCCTCGCGGGCATAGGCGTAGACGGCCTTCTCAGCGCCGCCGTGGTGGGCGTGGTCGCCGATGGAATCCCCCACCACGCCGGAGCCGTCACCATAATTGGGCCCGGGAATCTCTAGGTCCAGGAAGGGGCACGGCTGCTTATCGATGCCCGTGTACTCGTGCCGCCCGTGCGGCTCCGGGCGGCGGACAGCGACGTTCGTGGAGATAACCTTCATGCTCACCCATTGTGGCACATCTCACGCGCTTACATATCGCGATCGCGGAAGAGCGCTTCGGCGGTCACGAGGTCGTAGAAGAAGAGGCGGGGGGCAAGCGGGAGGACGTCGGCAAGCATGGGCATGTCCTCCTTGAGTAGGGGGCTTTCCATGATGATGTCGTTCGCCGCGGCGCGGGATGCCAGGGCGAAGGCATAGGAAATATAGGGCATCCAGGCAGCGGCGTTGAGCTCGTCGGCGGTGTTTCCGCTGGCAAAGGCACCCAACGCGATGAGGGTGTGGTTGACGGACATGTCAACGCCCGCGTTTTGCACCAGCGAGGCCAGTGCCGTGGCGTCCTTGCGTAGGTGCTCGATGGTGCCCAGCGCATCGAGGGCGCCGTTGTTGGCAAAGCACTCACGCAGCGCGGCGACGCGGCCGGCCTCCCCCATCAGGTCATCGACGGGCGGTGTGGGGCTGTGAATGGTCGCAGCATTGAGTAGCATCGGGCGGGTCAGTCCATCAGCGCCGGACTCGCGCACGGCGGTGAGCTCGGGGTTCTCGCTGGTGGAGGGATTGAGGAGGAGATCCAGGTAGCTATCGACGCCGGATTCGGCAGTGGGCTCCAGCGGCGAGTGGAACAAGCGCGTGCGCGCAAGCGAGCGGGCCTGCTGGTTGACGCTGACGCCGGTGCGCGCCAGAGTGTGGACCGCGGCCTCCGGTTGGGCGCGCAGGCGATCGATGGTGCTGTCGAACATCGCCTGCAGTTTGGGGTTGGGGCTGCGCTGGGAGAGCACGTGGAGCGCGCGGAAGGTGCCCCACAGCTGTTCCGGAGTCCAGTCCTTCGAGGCCAGAGCTGCGGGCGAGCCTTCCGGCGTGATCACGATGGAGGCGCTGGAGGGGCGTGCAGGGGCGGCGAGGTTGGAGGAGGCGCGAAGCTCGCGGACATCGACAAGCAGCGAGCCATGCTCAGCAAGCTCCGCGGGCAGTTCAAACCCCTCTTCGGTGGGCATGAGTTGGGTGGGCGCTACGCTGGGCTCGGCCAAAGGCCAGGCCCAGCCCACTAAATCTGCCTGCGGTTCTGCGTTCTGTTCAATGATGATTTCATCGCCATTGAGCAGACCGCGGCTGACGAAGGGGGACTTGCGGACGGTGGCCAGCGCCGCATAGATGAGGCTGGTGGAGGCGGATGCTTCGTATTCGACGATGCGCCGCTCCAAGCTGCGGGCCTGGTGAGCCTCGCGCTCCCCCGCCGGGAGGGAGTCCAGGTAATCCTCGTAGGACAGCGTGGACCACATCAGGAAAAGCTCGGCCGTTGGCTGTTTGCGCACGGCGTTGGCCAGCGCGGCGTTGGGGACGGCGAGGCTGGTGACCGCCTGCGTCGTCTTCGACGTGCGGGCCAGCTCCTTGATCTTCTGGCGGCCGTCAATGGTGACGAACTTCGCCAGCGGCAGTGGGCGCGGCGAGTGGACGGTGAACATATCGTCCTGATCGAGCTGGCCGGCGAAAATCACTGGCTTATCGGAGTGCTCAGTGGGTTCCAAGCCGATGCGCTTGACGCGGCTAAACAAGGCCTCGGGCCAAACATCGAATTCCAGCTCATAGCCGGCCTCACTGGCTACGACCTCGCGGCGAGAGACCTCGGTGTCCTCGAGGGTGCGTGGTCCCTTCTCCAGCGCGATGGGCTTCTTTGGCGGAGAGGCCAGCGTGTAGCTGAAGGTTGAGTGCGCACCGAGGGCGTCGATGATGCGGAAATCCATGCCGCGCGGGCCGTCGTTGGTGGCGCGCATGTGGAGGCCCTCGGCGAGGGAGATGAAGCGGACGTCGACAAGCTGCTCGTCGTGCCACAGCGACACCTTGTAGCGGCCCACCCACGGGTCTTCGTAGAGGTCACCCGGGAAAGGCTCAGCGATGCCTGCGTCGAAAGTCTGCTCCGAAATCTCCTCCTGTTCGCCGCCGAGGGGCGCGTAGGTGAGATCGATGCGCCACTCCCCTTCCGCAATCAGGTGTACGCGCGGCGATTTGGTGAACACGGGCTCGTTGTCGAGGCCCCGGGCGTTAGGCAGGGTTGCTACGTCAAAGTCCCACTCGAAATCGCCGTGCTTGGCGACGTCCACCGGTTCCCTCTGCGGCACTCGGACCTGCTCCGGCAGCGGGCCCACTTCCCAGCCGGCCCAGATGCCCAGCGGCTCGGCATCCTCGAGCGTGCCCTGCGGCGCGATGAGGGTGGTGCGGTCATAGACGATGAACGGCGCCTCATCGGTGATGCCGGTGAAGGTGACGGTCTCGATGAGGTCCTCATCGCCATCGCGCAGGGTTACTTCGATGCGGGTAAAAGGCCCAGGGATGCCGACTTCCAGCGGCTCTTCGGTGGCGAATTCGCGCACCGAATGCGGGCGATCGATGAAGTGGGACTTGACCACCCACCGCGGATCCGTCAGTTCCGCTTCGGGGTACGTGGCGGGCAGCTGAAGCATGAGGATGTTGCTTCCCCGGCGCAGTGAAATCCGGGGGCCCTGTTCGATGAAATCAGTGGTGACCAACGGCGTTGTGGGAAGTGAATAAATCTCCGCGCTCATTTGCTTCATCATAGGACACCGCGGGGTGCTGTTGCCATGTCGCTGGTAGGCGGCCTGACTGTCCTATGAGTAGGACAGGTGTCCTATCGATAGGACAGCTAGCTATAGTAGGGCCATGGACCCAGTACAACTCCTCAAGAAAAGCCCGCTCAGCCTGAGCGAAGTGGCTCGGCGTTCGGGGGTCTCACGAAATACGCTCAACCTGTGGTTGCGTGAGACAGCTCAACCGAGTTTGGCTGGCTTGGAGAAGGTAATGCGCGTGCTTGGGTATGAGGTTTCCGTACAGGTACACCGCATGAGCGATGCCGCCGCCGCGACAGCCGCCCGAGTGCTTCTTGGGGAACTCGCAAGTGAGGAGCCGGACGTTAAAGCCTGGATTGACCGCTTTGTGCAGTGGGGTGACGCTCCAGCCGGCGGCGGTAGCTACCGGGCTCTCATGGAACGGGCCGCGTGGGCCTCCAACCCCTACGGCCGCCAGGGTGCTCTCCATTTTTTACCGGCGAATCCCATAACGCTTGCCTCAGCGGTTGATGCGAGCGGGCAACCGTGGGCGATGTCGGGTGCCTTTGCAGCTCAACAAGTCTCGGGGCATATCGCTGGTGAAGGAGAACCTCGATCAACATTGATTTGGTGCACAAATCCAGCAGACATCGTGCCTTCATTACCCACGCGGATTCGTGCCAGTGCTGAGCCAGTATCCGGAGGGATCACCCTCGTGCCAGTGGCTGGTGAAGAGCTCACGGGCGCAACAAAAGAATCAGGAATACACTACGTATTACCGCATCAACTTGCTATTGATGTGTGCGCAGAAAACTATGTGGGAGGGGCATAGGTGATGAGAAGAGCGACGAGCCGAGTGAGCTGGGAGCACCACGAGCGACCTCACATTGTGGAGTTGGGGACCGAGCGCGCGTTATTTCGACTCACCAAGCAACTTCCTGACTTGGTGTGGAATGCCGCCGCGCTGGAAGGAAACACGTTCACCCTCCCAGAAGTCCGTACGTTGCTCGATGGCGTCACGGTGGGTGGAAAGGCGCTTGCTGAACAGCAACAGATCTTGGACTTGTCAGAAGCTTTCAACCTGCTCCATGAGCTGGTCCTCAAAGAGGAATGTGCGGTGGATAAAGCCACCAGTAACGCACTCCATGCCGTGCTAGCAAGGAACGAGGCCCTGGACGCTGGTCTTTTCCGTGGTGAAGGCCATGTGGAGGGAGATGGCGGTGGAGTGCGGCTCATGGATGGCGGGTTCATCCCTTTCGACCCTGCTGATGAATTGGGTGAAGCTCATGCCGATTTGCTGGTCTCCCTTCAAGGGCTTGAAAACCCAGTCGAGCAAGCGTTGGCCTATTTCTGCTCTGCCACGCGTAGCCAGTTTTACTTCGATGGAAACAAGCGAACCGCACGGCTTGTGGCGTCAGGCCTCTTGATGAGCAATGGCTACGCAGCACTTAATATCCCTAATGCGAGAAGGCTGGAATTCAACCTTGCCCTCGATGAACTGTTCCGATCCGATGACGCTACGACCTTGATGGACTTCCTGTATGACTGCCTAGAGGAGTCCTCCCAGTAAGCGCAGTAGGCCCTCCGCTTCCGAAGCGGAGGGCCTACGTGGGGGCTGAATGCTCAGCGCATCCTTTAGTGCATAGTGCTGTAGTGCTTAGCGGAACATCTTCTGCAGAGCGGAGAAGTCAGCCTTGACCACGCCGACAGACTGCAGGAATGCGGCGATGGCGCCGAGCAGGGCAGCCACAACGCCTGCGCCCAAGAAGCCGGCGCCGACGGGGTGGCGTGGCTAAAAGGAACAGAGTTGACGACACCAGCGGACTTGTTGTGGTCAATTGCCTGCTCGGAGATTTCTTCAGGGAGTGGCCGTATGGGGACTTGCCCAGAACACTGTTGACGTCGGCAAGCACTGCGTGGACACCATAAAACGACAAACGGTGAACCCCAGGACGTGGGATTCACCGTGGTGAATGAATGAGCGGTTTAGGCCATCTGCAGGGTGGTGATGCAGGTTGCGCCCTCCTCGGAGGTGTCCAGTGGGACCTCGCCGGTCTTGCCGTCCTGCTCGATGGTGATGGTGCCCTTCTTGTCGGCCGGCAGCCAGTAGCCAATGAAGCCGTTGTCGAACGTCGTGGTGTCTTCGTTGACTAGCTCATTTCCTTCATCATCCGTGATGGTGACGTGGATGTCTTCCTTGCTGAGCTCACCAGTGCAGGTGGTCAGGGAGTGGTTGAAGCAGTCATGGGTCTGGGTCATGTACGGCGCGATGGAGACGTAGAACTTGTCCTCCGGCAAGGGCAGGGATGCTTGGCCCTGCTCGGCGGTGAGGACTAGCTCGTTCGGCAGCACGGAGGCGTGCAGATCGCTAGGGCGCTCCTCCTTGGGCATGTGGTCCAGCTTGTCGATGATCTCCGGGCCATCCAACCCTTCGAGATCGAACTCGTCGAGGATCTCCTCGGCAGACACCTGTTGGATGTCGGTGCTGGAAACGGCGCTCTTCGAGGCTTCGCTCGGGACGGGGCTCTCCGTGGAGCAGGCGGACAGGGTGATGGCTGCGGCGCACACAGCCGCAAGAGAAATGAGGCGTTTCATAAGTCTTCCGAATGGGTCCGAATATGTTTACTCAAGCCTATACCCCACCGGGGTATCAATCAAAGGGATGAGAGAAGGATCATCTTTTCGCGCTACGCAGGCTAAACTCTCCCCTATGTCTGATACTTCGGCCGCAACTTTGCCGCCCTGCCCCGAATGCTCCTCCGAGTACACCTACGAAATGCCGCCGCTGATTGTCTGCCCGGAGTGCGCGCACGAGTTCTCCGCCGATGCTCCTGGTGACCCAGCAGCAGACGAGTCCATGACGGTCATCGTGGATTCGGTGGGCAATGTGCTTGCCGACGGCGACACGGTCACCATCACCAAGACCCTTAAGGTCAAGGGCGCGCAACAGCCGCTAAAGGCTGGCACGAAGGTGCGCGGCATCCGCTTGAACTTCGACGCCGGCACCGGCCAGGAAGACCACAACATCGATTGCAAGATTGATGGTTTCGGCGCGATGAAGCTCAAGCCTGCGGTGGTGAAGAAGGTTTAGTATTAAAACCTGCGTGGGGCAGAGTCGGAGGTACTTCCTACCGCGAGCTAATAGCCAGCACGGATCCCCATGACAGTTACGCTTAATTACATGATTACCGGCGCCCTCAAAAACAACGTCGACCGCATTTGGGACACCTTCTGGTCCGGCGGCATTTCCAACCCTGTTTCCGTCATCGAGCAGTTCACCTACCTGCTCTTTATCAAGGACCTCGACGAGCGCCAGGTCCAGATTGATAAGCGCCGGGCGTTAGGAGATCCCACCGCGACGGACAACATCTTTGATGCCAGCCAACAGGATCTGCGGTGGCGCAATCTCATCGAGGACCGTGATATCGCCCGCCGCAAGGCCACCATCATCACCAAGGTCTTCCCCTTCCTCAAGGAGATGGGCGGCACAGGCTTCCAAGGACACATGGCTAACGCCTCCTTTGAGATTGAATCTGAGGCCACGCTCTCGCGCGTCATGGAGCTCATTGACCAGTTGCACTTTCCGAACAAGGACATGAAGGGCGACTTGTATGAGTACATGCTGGACAAGCTGTCCACCTCGGGTACGAACGGCCAGTTCCGCACACCCACCCACATTATCGAGCTCCTCGTCGCGCTCATGGAGCCGACGCCACAGCAGCACATCATTGACCCGGCCTGTGGCACTGCCGGGTTCTTGGTGGCTGCCAATGATTGGATTGCCCACCATCACCGCGAAGACCTCTACAACAAGGACACCCGCAGAACGTTCATCACAGAGGGCTTGACGGGCTTCGACTTTGACAAAACCATGGTGCGCATCGCGGCGATGAACATGTTCATGCATGGTTTTGAAGATCCCAACATCTCCCACCACGACTCCCTGCAGAAGCTGCCTACGAAGTACGATGAGGCCTTCGATCTCGTCCTGGCCAACCCACCTTTCGCGGGCAGCCTGGATAAGGATGCCATCGATCCCAAGCTCAAGTCGGTGACGACGGCTAAGAAAACGGAGATCCTCTTTGTCCACCGTTTCCTGCAGCTGCTCAAGCCGGGCGGCCGCGCCGCAGTGATTGTCCCTGAAGGCGTTCTCTTCGGCTCCACCAAGGCCCACAAGGCTCTTCGCAAAACCTTGGTTGAGGATCAGCGCTTGGATGCTGTCATCAAACTTCCCTCCGGCGTGTTCAAGCCTTACTCGGGTGTGTCCACCGCTGTCTTGTGTTTTACCCGCACGGATTCGGGCGGTACCGATGAGGTGTGGTTCTATGACGTCACCGCAGATGGCTACTCCCTGGATGACAAACGTACTCCGTTTCTTGACGCCCCCTTGCTCGGCCCCTCCCCTGCCTCCCATATCCAGGACCTGAGCGATCCCGCGCTTGCCGACGTCCCCACCTCCGTCACCCTCACCGACGAGCAGCTGAAGCTCAACAACCTTCCGGACGTTGTTGCCCGCTGGCATTCCCGCACCACCGACGAGCGTGAGCGCGCCCGCACGGACTACTCCTTCACCGTGCCCAAGGAGGAGATCGCCCAAGCCGACTACGACCTCTCCATGAACCGCTACAAGGAGATCGTCCTCGAAGCACAAGAAACCCGCGACCCCATGGACATCATCGCCGAAATCGAAGAACTCGACCGCGACATCGTCCAAGGCCTTGCCAACCTCAAGTCCATGCTTAGCGAGGGGAAATAACATGGCGAGCACGGCAAAGCACGACTGGCCGATGGTGCGGTTGGGGGATGTGTGTGAGGTTGTTTCAGGTGGCACACCGAAGACGAGTGTTGCGGAGTATTGGGACGGTGAGATTCCATGGGTGACACCTGCCGATCTGAGCAAACTAAAGGGGCTCGAAGTATGTTCTGGGGCACGAGCCATTACTCAAAAAGGTGTTGATAAAAGCTCTGCCGTGCTTCTTCCGGCAGGAAGTGTTGTGCTTTCGAGCCGTGCGCCAATTGGATATGTTGCAATTGCACAAGTGCCGATGGCTACGAATCAGGGCTGCAAGAGCTTCCTTCCTTCCTCCGAAATAGATGCACGCTACCTAGCCCACTATTTGCTTTCGCAGAAAGATGTCCTTCAATCGCGGGGTACAGGTGCGACGTTCAAGGAGCTTTCTAAATCAAGGGCGGCGGACATTCGAATCCCGCTCCCTCCCCTCGACGAGCAGCGCCGCATCGCGGCGATTTTGGATGAGGTTAATAGAATTCAAGCCTTGGTAAGTGGTTGGGAGGCGTTAGTCCGGCAATTTGAAGAATCAATTTTTAGAGGCTTTGCGCAGAACGCTCCAACGAGCCCTTTGGAAGACCTTTCAGTTGCAGTTATAGATTGCCCGCATTCAACCCCAAAATGGGCTGAAGAGGGAGAAATTTGCTTGTGGACAGGGAATTTGGCTGTAGGCAGTCTCAAATGGGATAAGCGTAGATACGTGTCATCGAAGACGTTTGAAGAAAGAACAAAGCGTGCCGAACTAGTGGAGGGCGATATTGTTCTTTCCCGAGAAGGAACCGTAGGAATTGCCGCAAAGATCCCAGCTGGCCTAAGGGCTTGTATGGGGCAGCGTCTTGTTCAGGTTCGTCCTGATCTGGAAAAGACCTCAAGTAATTGGCTTCTTCAATCAATACTCTATTCGCTTGACCCTAATCGCATAGGAATGCTGATGGTCGGGGCGACTTCAAAGCATCTGAACGTGAAGGACCTTAGAAAGCTAAAAGTGCCGGTATTGGGTCCCGCAGAGCTTTCTAGGTTTGAAACGCAAATAGAAATGACCGATAAACTCCGGCAATTGCTAAGCAAGCGATTCGAACTCGTCGCGGAACTACAAAAATCCCTCTCCACCCGCGCTTTCCAAGGAGAACTTTAATGGCAATTTTGAAGTGGCATGGATACATGGTTCCAGTGCTTCACGTATTGGTGTCGATTTGGGGTAGTTGGTACCGCGAGTCCGC
>NZ_KV788526.1:0-178093 GCF_001807315.1 Corynebacterium sp. HMSC06D04 | reverse complement strand
ACGCCGAACGGACACACATTCTGCTACTTAACCCACAAAAAGCCATCGCTAAAGTCCCGATTTGAGTCCCAGGACGTGCGCCTTAAGAGAAATAACTAAAGCCCCTACCAGTGTTTCTCCTGGTAGGGGCTTGGAAGTTGGTAGCGGGGGCAGGATTCGAACCTACGACCTCTGGGTTATGAGCCCAGCGAGCTACCGAGCTGCTCCACCCCGCGTCGAGATGTACTTCTAAACATCTACGCTTTAACGAGACTGATTATTTTCATAACCGCTCTCGTCGGCGACCTCTGTAACTATACAGACAGATAGCCACCCACCCAAATCCCCTGGGCAGGTGGCCATTCGCGTTTATCTAGGCAGTATTTTCTACTTGCCTACTTCGACTCGACCTTCTTGTAGGCCTCAACAGCCTGGTCGAGCTCGTCGAGAGCCTTGCCGTATTCCTCGAAGGAACCGTTGCGGGCTTTCTCTACGTTGTCGAGTGCTTTGTTGATGCCGTCAATGGCATCGGCCTCACTAGAGGCCGCCGGCGCCGAGGCAGGAGCCGAAGCCTTGCCCTCATCCTTGGACTTGGAGTCCTCACCGGAGTCCTTCTTCGCGTCAGCTGCACTGCCGTCGCCGTCGATCTCAGTGATGTCCTGCGCGGACTTAGGATCGATGCCCACCTGGTCGAGGGCCTCACCGATAGTCGGGGCATAACCCACGCGACCCTTGTAGGAAACGAGAACGCGTAGCAGCTTCGGGAACGCGGATTCCTGGTCCTTACGCTGCGAGTAAATAGGCTCCATGTAAAGAATCTCGCCGCCGCCTACCGGCAGTGCCAACAGGTTGCCGTAGTTCAGGTCATTCGAGCCTTCCCACAGCGTGCGGTCACGAGCGACCTGGTCGGAAGACATCATGGCGTCCTGCGCCTGCTTCGGGCCCTGGGTCTGAGTATTCGTCGGCAGCACGCGAACGGTGATCTGACCGTAGTTCTCTGGGTCCGAGGACACCGCCATATGCGCGGAGAGGAACTGACGGTTCAAACCGCGATAAGAAGTAATCAGCTGGAAGCTTGGCTTCCCGGACTTCGGATCCGCCGCCATGACGTAGTAAGGAGGTTGGTTCAAACCACGTGCCTCGCCGGCGGTTGGGTCTTCTGGCACAGACCAGAAGGCATCGTTATTAAAGAACACGCCTGGGTCGGAAACGTGGTACTTCGCCAACAGATCGCGCTGCACCTTGAACATGTCTTCCGGGTAACGGAAGTGGCCGCGCAGCTCGTCAGAGATTTCCGCTTTCGGCTTGACGACGCCCGGGAATACGCCCTCCCAGGCCTTCAGAACTGGGTCCTGGTCATCAAACTCAAAGAGATCCACGGAGCCGTCATAAGCGTCGACAGTAGCCTTCACAGAGTTGCGGATATAACCCACCTGCTCGTTGATAAGCCGCTGGCTGGTGCCGTTCGGGTTCTGCGTATCCTGCGTGGAATCTGTCAGCGAGGTGCGCTGTGAATAAGGCAGGGACTCAAGCGTTGTATAACCATCCACAATCCACTTGATGCGGCCGTCAATGACGGCTGGGTAGGTGGCAGAATCGGTGGTCAGCCACGGCGCTACCTTTTCCACGCGCTTGCGCGGGTCGCGGTCGTAGAGAATCTTAGATTCGGAGCCCACGCGGTCAGACAGCAGCAGGTTCATCTCCTGGTACTTCAGCGCATACGCGGTGCGGTCCACAATATTGCCGATCTCAACGCCGCCCTTACCGTCATAGGTGTAAGTGGTGGAATCGGTATCGTACTCAACTGGCTTATCACCGGTCTCGCCCACTACGGCGTAGTCACGCCCATCGCGTGCGCCGGCAATGACCGGACCATAGTAGGTGCGCGGCTGGTCCACCTTGATTCCCAGGGACTTCTCGGCGTCCTTGGTCTCGCCTTCACCCTCATGCTGCTTGCCCTGCTGGGTTTGCAGATCGGAGACGGTAAAGATTGGGAATCCGCCGCGGGCAGAGCCGGCGTCGCGCGCAACCTCGTCGACCGTGTTTGCTTGGGCTGCAACGAAGCCGTTTCCGTGGGTATAAACCGTGTGGCGGTTGATCCAGTTCTGCTGGTTTTCCTGCAGCTCATTCGGATCCAGCTCACGTGCGGCGACCACGAAGTCGCGCAGTTCACCGTCCACGGTGTAACGGTCCATCGCCAAGGTCTCTGGGAAACCATAGAAGTTCTTCAGCTGCTGCATCTGGGTAAAGGTTGGCGCCAAGATATCCGGATCCAACAAGCGCAGGTTCGAAATCGTGGAGGAATCCGAAGCCACCTTAGAATCCGCTACTTCCTCTGCTCCCCAGTTCTCCTCATAGGTAACCTGCTCATCCGTGAGCCCGTAGGAATAGCGGGTGGATTCAATATTGCGGGCGATGTATTCCGCTTCCTTTGCCTGGCGGTTCGGGTTGACGGAAAAGCGCTCCATCAAAAGCGGCCAAGCCTGACCGATGATGACAGAGGAAAGCAACATCAGCACCACTGCAAGTGCAGGGATACGCAGATCCTTGATTACCACCGCAGCGATAATCGCCACTGCTACGACGACGCCGACGACCATCAGAATGATCTTGGCCGGCAGGTAAGCATTGATGTCGGTGTAGGAGCCGCCGGTAAACAGCGAGTGTTGGTTGTACAGAAGCTGATAACGATCCAACCAGTAGCCTGCTACCTGCAGCAGCATCCATAGGCCACCGGTTACCGCAAGCTGCACGCGAGCCGGGCGAGAAATGGAGCCGCGCACACCGGAGGCACGGTTGCCGATGCGAATGCCGCCCAAAATGTAATGGCTAAACAGCGCCAGCAAGAAACACACCAGAAGCAGCATCGAAAACGCCGAAACGATGATGTTCCACACCGGTAGCTGGAAGGCATAGAATCCCAAGTCCTTGTGGAACTGCGGATCATCAACGCCGAAATCCTGGCCGTTTAAAAAGAGCATGAACTGGCGCCACGAAGCCTGCCCCATCAGGCCTGCCACCACACCGACTAGCAGCGGGATAACCTTTAGGAACACGCCCATGGTCTTTTCGATGGAACGACGGTACTGGTAAACCGGCGAATTCAGATCGTTAAAATCTAAGCTCTCGGGGCGGCCACGCCACGCAACGCGGCCCGCGGCATAAACCACGCCTGCCGATACCACTGCGAAGATGACAAAAAGCACGATTCGCGCTACCAAGGTGGTGGTAAAAACACCACGGTATTCAATTGCGCCGAACCACTTCCAATCTGTATAAAAGCCCACTAACAATGGGCCGATGAACAGTAAGGCGGCAATGATAGCGACCGTCCAGGACAAGCCCCTGGGAGGTCGCTTCATTGGGGCAGCGGGTCGGGAGATACCAGAGGCCAACGCCAGCTCCAATCAAAATCGTGCGAATATAAGCGGTATAGTCTTCCAGCTTAGGGAAGCAATACACAGTTAACGAATAAGGAGTCTCATGAGTTCCCCCGAGCTTTCTCAGCCAGCATTAAACAAAGCCATGCGTGAAGCAGTGGAATTTGTCCACGCTGAGGGCTGGGAGGCACCCCCTACCCTTTTCGCTCTGGTGCCGACTTCTTTGGTCGCGGACCAGCTGGCAGAGCTCAATGAGGAAGACGCTTCCCCGCTGACCCTTATCGTGCAGGACAATATCCCGGAAAACATCGAACCCGGCTCCGAGCAGCTAGCCGATTATGTCTCCCGCGTGGTCTGGCCACACGAGATCGCCGGCGTCATCTTGGCCCAAGAGATTAAATTCCGCGACACCTCTGCTGAGGCTGGCCAGAGCGCAGACTCTAGCCCGCGTCCTGCACGCCTTTTCTCCGGTGTGCTGCGTGAGGAAGGCGTCGAACTGACCCTGCTGCAGGTGCGCCCAACCGAGGAAGAACTGGAAGCAGCCGGCCCGTTTGCACAAGACGATATCCAGCTGCGCGGCGGCCCAGACGTGGCACCGGGTGTCATCGCCGCATTGCGCTACGGGCTCGAACAAGATCCCGATGAACTCGACTAAACTGAGGCACTAAGTGTCTTAGACCCAAATTTCTCTACACCTGAAGTCTCAATGCTTTCTTTTGAACTCACAGCTTTGAAGGAGTACCTCGTGCGAAATTCCTTGTCCGCCCGCACCGCCTGCGTAGCAGCTGGACTGTTTGCTGCAAGTTGCTCCCTCGCGGCATGTGGGGACGGCCAGGAGGCTAGCCAGCCCGCACCGGCTGCTCCTGTAGCTACCAGTCAGAAGGCTGAAACCCCGGCCCCGAAGACGTCGGCAAGCACCGCTACTACCACTTCTTCTGAGCAATCCTCGGCCGAGGCCACCACCTCCGAGGAAACAGAATCTGGCGCGAGCGAGCCGGCAAGCGAGTCCGCCTCCGCTTCTGCGACTGCTGCCAATGGCGAAAAGAAGGGCAACGGAAAGCTCTCCAAGCAGGTAGAAGAAGCCTACGAGACCTTCGAAACCCTTGTTCCGGTGGAGATCTTCCAGCAGTTCGACCGCTGTGATCCCAACGGTGTCGCAGATTCTTATAACTGCTCCGGCTCGGAAATCGGCCAGTTCCAGTTCTTCAAGAACAAGTCCAAGGCCGCCCAAACCACGCAGGTGCTCACCGAGCTGCGCAGCTCCCGCGTGGTCAAGGATGAAGGCGACCGCGTCGTCGGCTGGTCCATGCTGGGCAATACCGCCATCTTGACCGTGGTGGACAACAAGGACGGTCTCGTGATGCAGCAGATGATCTCAACCGACCAAGACGATCCCGAAGAGCGTCTTAAAGAGCTCGGTCTAATCTAATTGCAGGTCTGAACCTGCTTGCCGTGGGCGAAGTCATCCATCGCCTGAATGGCATCGTCCAAGGTCTCCACCTTGGCAACCACCATGTCGCCGGTGTCGCGGCTCGTGGCCTCCGCGCAGTTGTCTGCGGGTGCTAGGAAGAGCTCGGCGCCGGCTTCTTTCGAAGCGGCGACCTTGTGCACGATTCCGCCGATGGGACCCACCGTGCCGTCTTCGCTGATGGTGCCGGTACCGGCAACGAACTTGCCGCCGTTGAGCTCGCCATCAGAAAGCTTGTCGATTACCGCGAGAGTAAACATCATGCCCGCGGACGGCCCGCCGATGTCCTGCAGGTTGTAATCAACCTGGATATCTTCCTTAGGCTTCGAGGTCATCGAAATGCCCATCAGCGCCACCGAATCATCGTGTGGATGCGCCGCCAGCGTGACCTTTTCTTGCAGCTTCTTGCCACCGCGTTCAATGCCGAGTTCAACCTCATCGCCGGGCTTCTTCGCACGGACCATGTCCTGCACCTGCCCCGGCTGCGTTACCTTCTCACCATCAACGGAGGTAATAACGTCATCTGCACGCACGACCCCCGCGGCAGGTGCATCCTCTAGAACCTGCGCCACCACGATCTTCACTGGCACGTCGAGATAATTCATCGCAGCGACCGTCGCAGCCGACTCCGACTGTGTGAAGGCCTGCTCGTTCGACTCGTTTACTTCTTCATCCGTCTGCCCCTGCGGGATGACGGTATCGATTGGTACCAGAGTGTCATCAGTCATGATCCAGCGACCCAAGGCCTGCGTCAGCGTCATATTGGTGCGCACAGACACGGTGGTCATATTGAGCTGACCGGAAGTCTCATAGGTCTTTGGCGCTTTCACGTCCACGACCTCAGTGCCATCAACCTCGCTGAGCGTATCCACGGTTGGGCCAGGCCCCTCGGCCGCATAAGGCACGGTTAAAGCAATATCCGTGCCAGGGATGCGATCGATGCTCAAGGCACCACCCAGCACGATGACCGGGATAGCGCCCCAAACGAGCGTGCGGAGGCGTCGATTTTCTGGTGAATTCACGAGGAATTAGCCTACAACGTTTTCATCCTTGTTCGCTGACAGCGTTGCGCGAGCGATGGAAACAGCCCACCGCCAGCCGGTACATTGGAGCGCATGAGCAACGGATTCGGTTTTTCTTTTCCCAACAATGATGACGGTGACGACGATAACTCGCGCCGCGACCAGAACCCGTTTGGCGCCTTCGGCTTCGGTGGCAGCGCCGCGGGCGGTGGTCTAGGAGACCTTCTTAATCAGTTCGGCCAGATGCTTTCTGGCATGGGCTCCTCAATGAACTCTCCTGAGGGCTCCGGCCCGGTCAACTATGAGATGGCCCAGCGCATCGCGCAGCAACAGATTTCCAACGACAAGGAAATCAGTAGTGCCGATAGTAATGCGGTAGCAGAAGCCGTACGCCTAGCGGAGCTTTGGCTTGACGACGCCACCGAATTGCCCACCGCTTCCGGCAGCGTCAAGGCGTGGAACTCCAGCGAGTGGCTCGAAGCAACGATGCCAATGTGGAAGCGCTTGGTTACCCCAGTTGCCGAGCACATGAACAATGCACAGCTGGAGTCAATGCCGGAAGAAGCCCGCGAGATGATGGGCCCGATGGCAAACATGATGAATCAGATGTCCGGCATGAACTTTGGCATGCAGTTGGGCCGCGCACTTGGTGACCTTGCCACCCAGGCGCTTACCGGCTCCGACTTCGGCATTCCGGTCTCCCCTGCCGGTAGCACCGCGCTTTTGCCACACAACATCCAAAAGATCGCGCGCGATCTCAATGTGCCGGGCCAAGAAATTCTGGTCTATATTGGCGCCCGCGAGGCCGCCCGCCAGCGCCTGTTCAAGCACGTTCCGTGGCTGGTTGAGCGCCTAGTTTCCTCCGTCGAGGAGTACGCAATTGGCCTTGTCATCGACACTTCCCACATCGAGGAAGCAACCCGCGAGCTCAACCTTGAATCTGGTGACCCACAAGCCATCCAGGATGCGATGAGCAAGCTGCAGGGCATGGACCTGACCCCGCGCATTACCTCCCGCAATGCCGGTGCTGTCTCCCGCCTGGAAACCTTGCTCGCGCTCGTTGAGGGCTGGGTTGATCAGGTAGTAAACGATGCACTGGGAGATCGCATCCCGTCCACCTCCACCATGAACGAGGCGTGGGCGCATCGCCGTGCCACCGGCGGATCCGCAGAAAAGGCCATTTCCAAGGTCGTCGGCATCGAGTTGTCTGCGCCGAAGGTCGACGCCGCTGCCGAGCTGTGGCGTCGCGCGACGGTCGCCGTGGGCGTTGCCAAGCGCGACAGGGCTTGGGACCACCCAGACTTTCTGCCTACGGCAGAGCACCTCGATAACCCGGCCGCCTTCATCGACAGCTTGCTCGACGATGCCACCGATTCCGGTTTCGAGGAAGAATTCGCAAAGCTTGAAGAAATGCTGCGCGAGCAGGATGAAGACGGCGATTCCAATAGCTCCGATGAAGACAAGGAATAACGCCTAGGGCCACTGCCTATCTCCCCCGTTGCCATTAGAGGCCTATCAGCCAAAGCGCTGGTAGGCCTCTAAGTATCCCTTGGCCCGCTCCGCTTTCGGCGCGCGGTCAGCCCACTGCCAAAATTCCGGCCCGTGCCCGGGGATGAAGGTATGAGTCAGCTCATGGATGACGACAGAATCGAGGACATACTCCGGCACGTCCTTGAGGCGATCGGTGATGCGAATATCGCCGGTAGAGGTAGTGCAGCTGCCCCACCGTGTGTTTTGATTGCCCACCCAACGAATTGAGCCAATCTTCGCTCGCCCGTCGAGGAAGTTTTTATTGAGCTGGACGGCGCGCTCGTGCAGATCAGCATCAGAGCGCCGCGTCGAGGTGTGCTTGCGCGCTACCTTCGCCTGCATGTCGGCCACGGCTTTGGCCTCCTCTTTCGCCGACATCCAGGAAGGAATCCGGACTTCTAAGACGCCGTCGACAAGCCGTGCTTGCACCGTCCGCTTGCGCTTTGCGGAACGGATAACGCGCACGGCGACACCTGAGTTCTCATTACTCGACATGACAGGTCATTGTACTTGTGCTGGAATGGGAGCAACGAGCGTGGCTTTAGGGGGAAAAGCATGCCAGTTGCATCGCAAGAGCAATCAACGACTGCCTACATGTTGGCGCCGGGGGTAAGCATTCTGGAGCGCGAGCCCGGCGTCATTCAGTTCGGCATGGACGCCACTCGCGTGGGGGTGGTCGAGGTGGAAAGCGAAATTATCGCTTCCTTGAGTCGCCTCCACCAGCCCATTACGCGCGATAGTATTCAGCGGCTCCTCACCCGCGCCGGCATGGAGGAAACCGCTGCGAGCTCGCTGATTGAGGATCTCATTTGTTACAACATTTTGTGGCCGGAGCCTGCGCGAAGCTGCGTGGTTGTGCTGGGCAAAAGCCCGCTTGCCGAGGCCATACGGGCAGCCGCCAGCCAGGATGGATTCGTGCTGCGTAACCAGCTAGAACAAGAAAATACCTACTCGTATATCAAGGCTGTCAGCCCGCATTTTCCGGTGGTAGCGGTGGATTTCCTTGATAAGCCGGTGGAACTGGCTGAAGCACTGCGCAAGTGCAAGGGCGACTTTTTACCTGTGTCGATGTTTGACGCCCGTGGTGTAATTGGCCCCCTGCGAACCGCCGGCCGCGGGCCGTGTCCCATGTGCTCGCATCTGCACCGAATCGACGGCGATGAGCAGTGGCACAACGTCGTCTGCCAATTGGATACAGCAGATGCCAAGGCCGACGAGGTCATTATCAAAGCGATTGCCATGCAAACCATGATCTTTTTAAGACGGCTTGCAGGCCGCCCCAGCCCACCTGGTGCAAAAAGTAGCCGCGTCATGCAAGGCGAGTTACTGGAGGTAGACCCTTACGGCCACAACCAATACCGCCTAGTCCTCGAGCATCCGAAGTGCCCCTACTGTTTTGAAAGGTCCCAGCGGCGCTAAGCGCTAGCATCGTGGCGCTTCCCTGCGGCATCTGGCTAAAAATGCAGGTCTGGGTTTGCTGCCCTGGGTACTTGTTCAGCTGCGCAGCGTGGAGATGATCTGCAGAACTTCCGCACCATAGCGCTCAAGCTTGGAGGGGCCGACGCCGGAGATTTCGAGCAGCTCGCCTTCGTCAGCCGGGAGAGCCTCAGAGATTGCTTGCAGAGTGGCATCGGAGAAGATGACGTAGGCCGGCACTTTGGCATCGCGGGCGGTGTTCGCACGCCAAGCGCGCAAGGCGGAGAACACTTCTTCGTCGCCCTCGTAATCGCAGTACTCGTGGCGTCCCAAGACCTTTTCAGCCGGGCTGCTCAACGGCGCTGCACATACCCGGCACTTGCGCTCGCGATAGCGCCTACCGCTACCAGCGCTTTCTTCGATTCCCGGCACCAAGCCGTCAAGGAAGCGGGTGCGTTCACGGGAGGCCCGAGAACCAGTGGTTTTTGCCAAAGCCCAAGACAAAGCGAGGTGCTCGCGGGCGCGGGTGATTCCGACGTAGAACAGGCGGCGTTCTTCTTCCACCTGCTCGTCACCTGCCTTGATGGCGTAGTTGATAGGTAGCAGCTTCTCCGTCAGGCCCACCAAGAACACGGCGTCCCACTCCAAGCCCTTGGCCGCGTGGATGGTCGCCAGCGTGACGCCTTCCATCGTGGGGTTCTGCTTATTTTCAGAACGGCGATGCAGCTCTCCCAGCACTCCGCTCAAATCAATGCCTTCATGGTCTTGGACAATTTGCTCGATGAGATCTACGAGAGCATTCAGCGACTGCCAACGCTCACGTGCCTTGGCACCCTGCGGCTCGCTAGGCGTAAGCCCCAATTCAACGAAAGCAGCACGAGCGATGGCGACGGGATCCGCTGGCAAGTCTTCACGGCGGGTAGCCGCAATGAGCACGCGGATTGCTTCCAGGATTTCCGGGCGGCGAAAGAAGCCCTCGCCACCGCGGACTTGGTAGACGATGCCGGCGTCGGCAAGCGCCTGCTCAAACTGCTCAGACTGGGCGTTGATACGGTAGAGCACCGCGATCTCAGAGGCTTTAACGCCCTTGTTGAGCAGAGTCAGGATTTGGCCCGCGACTTCCTTTGCCTCGATCTCTTCGGATTCAAAAGCCTTGAACGTCGGCTCCGGGCCGGGCTCGCGCATACCCTGCAGTTCCAAGCGTGTACCGGCAGCGCGGCCAGATGCCTTCGCGATGACGCGGTTGGCCAAGTCCGTTACCTGCGGGGTGGAACGGTAGTCACGCTGCAGCTTCACGATTGTGGCGTTGGGGTAGGTGCGCGAGAAGTTCAGCAGATAATCCGGCGAGGCACCGTTGAAGGAGTAAATCGTCTGGTTGGCATCGCCAACCACAGTGAGGTCATCGCGCTCGCCCAGCCACGCATCTAGAACCCGCTGCTGCAGCGGGGTAACGTCCTGGTACTCATCCACCACGAAGGTGCGGTACTGCTCACGGAAGACCTCTGCCACGGAAGGGACATTCTCAATGGCGCCAGCGATGTGCATGAGCAGGTCATCAAAGTCCAAGAACATGCGATCCGGAGTGGACTTGAGCTGCTCATAGCGGCGGAATACCTCCGCGACCTTGGCAGGTTCAGCAGGCGCTTCGCGGTCAATTGTGGCGATTACCTGCGGATAGGAATCCGGCCCAACCAGCGAGGACTTAGCCCATTCGATCTCGCTGAGATAATCCCTGATGGAGTCCTTCGAATTATCGAGATTCAGCGAGCGCACCGCACGGGCAACGAGGGAGAACTTGTTATCGACGAGCTCCCACGGCAAATCACCTGCCACCTGCGGCCAAAAATAGCGCAGCTGACGCCGCGCCGCCGCGTGAAAAGTCAGCGCCTGGACACCGCCGACTCCCATGTGGTTGAGGCGGTCACGCATCTCGCCCGCAGCACGGGTAGTAAAAGTAACCGCAAGGATGCGCTGCGGGCTAGCGAAACCTTGGTCCACCATGTTGGCGATGCGGTAAGTAACCGTACGGGTCTTACCGGTGCCCGCGCCCGCCAGGATGCACACCGGCCCACGCGGGGCGGTGGCTGCTGCAAGCTGGTCCTCGTCCAATAGGGACAAATCCGGCCTATTCACCGTGGTACCACTCCATTATCATCGTGTGTGCAATCGAGCCCTTGCGGGCAATGTTTAATTCCGGCAGCTCAGCGCGTGAAACCCAGCGGATTTCTTCGAGCTCGCCATCAGTATCGCAAACAGCCTGGACATCATCCGTGACCGCACTAAAGCCCATCATCAACGAGCCACTAGGCGGCCAAGGCTGCGAGCCCCAATAGCGCACTTCGTGCACACGCCTGCCGGTCTCCTCCAACGCTTCCCGCGCGAAAGCTTCCTCCAGGCTCTCCCCCGGTTCGACGTAGCCCGCGATGAGCGAGAAGAAGCTATTGCGCACGCGGTTGCGAGCCAGAAGGATCTTATCCGTGCCTGCCAAGTAGATAATGCCGATTACTGCGGGATTGATCCGTGGAAAGACCATGCGGCGTGGGTCTTGGAGCGAGCGCCCGACGACGCCCGGTTCTGGGAAGTACAGTTCATCACCCGTACGCGCATCAAAACGCGTCTCCCGGCGATTGCGAACTAAATGGATGGCCTTGAGGATGTCAGGGTTTTCTGCGAAGAAGGCAGCGTCACGGAGCGTTCCCAGCTTCGTAGCGGATTGATCGGGGATAGAAAACGCCTGAACGGCCCCTACCTCAACGAGGATGGGGCCGCTGGGCTCCGCGACCAAGACCGGCGCACCCGTGTCATCGACCGGCACTCGGTTGCTCTCGGTGACAGGAAGAAACACTAGTCTTCTTCGTCCTCTTCTTCAGTTGCCTGCTCCATCTCGTGCTTGATGTAAAGGAGGCGATCACCGGGCTTGAGGGAGTAAGCATCCGCGGTATCCACGCGGTGCAGCTCATTGTTACGCAGCACTGCCAGCACGATGTCTGCGAGGTGACGTGGGTTGGAGCCCACCTCGAACTCGCGGACCGCACGTTCGGAGACGGAAAAGCCCTCGTTTGGGGAGAGGAGATCCTCCATCATTTCCACGACCGTCGGCGTTACGGTGGCAAGGCCCAGCAGGCGTCCGGCAGTCTCCGCGGAGGTAACCACGGAATCGGCACCCGATTGGCGCAGCAGGTGGCGGTTCTCAGACTCACGCACCGAAGCGACAATCTTTGCCTTCGGGTTCAGCTCGCGCACCGAGAGAGTACACAGAACGGCGGTATCGTCCGTGGACGGAGTCACGACAACAGACGCCGCATTCTCGACGCCCGCGATGCGCAGGACATCTTGCTTAGTGCCGGAACCGAAGATGGTGACCAGGCCGTGGTGTTCAGCGTTCGCGAGCGAGGCACGGTTGGTGTCGATGACCACGATCTGGGAGGCCGGGACGTCGTCAGCCAGCAAAGCAGCGACGGCGCCCGCGCCCTTGGTGCCGTAACCAATAACAACAGTGTGGTTGCGCAATTGCTTTCTCCAATTCTGGATTTCGAATGTACGACGTGCTTTATCTGTCAGCACTGACAGCGTCGCGCCGACCAACAAAACAAGGAAGATCAGGCGGGCTGGCGTAACTATAAGCAGGTTGACGAAGCGGGCTTGCGGGGTCACCGGGACGATATCGCCGTAGCCCACTGTGGTGAGAGAGACTGCGGCGTAGTACGCAGCATCGAGAAACGACAGGTTCTCGCTGTAGCCATCACCATCGAAGTAAACAACGACGGTGACGAAGACAAGCAGCGCGAATGCCCACAGGACGCGGCTGCCCAGCTGCTTCCACGGGCTGTCATTGTCAGCACGCGGGACCGTGATCACATCAATGAGCGCGTGATCAGGCTGCGACGTCAGCTCAATCTGCGGCATGAAGCGCGCCTTAAAGCGACGGCTTATGCGTTGCGCACGTTGTTTCGGCACTGGACTTTGGTCTTCCTCTAACTTTGATTTTTGTGGCTTTAGCGGCACGCGTTAACGCGAGCATAGCCATAATGGGACCCGCGTTTTACGAACCGGCTAAATACCTTAACCCGCAGAGGCAGAAACTGACGATTCAAGAAGCTCCACCAGCCGCTTTCCGGTGGGCAAATCCCGCGGTTCAAAGAGATAGCCGTCATGGACATAGAAGAATGCCGCGCGTACGTCTTCGGTGCTATGCACGCGCCGCCATGCCTCAGCATAGACCGCAAGCTGGATCTCTGCCGCGCGCATATCCGCGCCTTTAGGCGGGCGGCCAGTTTTCCAGTCCACGATAAACCAGGTGCCGTCTGCTTCGCGGAAGACTGCGTCCATGCGTCCGCGTACTACCGAATCACCGATGGTGATTTCAAAAGGCGCCTCAACGTATTCCGGGGTGCGCTGCGCCCATTCGGAGAAAAGGAATGCCTCCTTCAATGCTTCCAAGTCCTGCTCAGGCTGTTCATCGGAGCCGGGCAGTTCATCCTCCGACAACAGAGCCGGCGAACCAAACCTATCTTCCAGCCAAGCGTGGAAAGCGGTACCGCGTTTGGCGTATGCATTCGGCTTAAAAGGAATGGGACGTCGTTGGCGCCGCGCGAACTGAATGGGGTCTGAACTGAGCGAGACCATGTCGGAAGCTGTCAGCTCGGTTGGAAGCTCTACGTCCACGACGGGTGCTTGCAATGCCGCGTATTCCTCGATCAAAGCACCGGCTTCTTGTTCCCAAAGCTCAAAGGTTTCTCCTGCGCGCAACTCCGGAAGTTTGTCCATGGCCTCCAGCACAGTCTCCGCTGCCTTCACAGCATGCGAGCTAGCTTCCAGCGCTGGGAAAGTGCCCTCGAGCATTACCTCGTGCGCGGCAGCCTCCTCGGGGCTAGCAGGCACGTCCCAATGCTGAACCAAGTCAGGATGCTTTGCACGCAGCAGTTCTAGGTATTCGTAGGGCCCCTTCTTCGACTTATTTTGGACCTTGTTGGTTCCAGAACCCGTAATCGTCAGCGTGGACTCGGTGCGGGTCATCGCAACGTAGAACAGGCGCGCGCTTTCCTCGCGCTGGTTCTGGCGCACGTTTTCCTTATAGGCCTCGCATGCCTTGCCGAATTCCGAACGCTTTGTGGCATCAGGGTCCAGCTCGATGACGTCTTCGTCACCGGGGACCTTCTCCACGAAGGTGAGGAAGGTTTCGGCTTGGCCCTTGTAGCTCGTGGAGTCAGCGTGGAGCACACAGACGTGCTTCCACTCCAGGCCTTTGGATTTGTGCACGGTCATGATTTGCACGCGCCCGGCTACAGCGGGAGCTTCGCCGGGAGTAAGGCCGTCTTCGCGTTCGCGTGCCATCGAGAGATAGTCCAGCAATGCGGAAAGGGAATCGCCGTGGAAATCAGCGACGACGTCGGCAAAAGCGTCCAGGTGCGTGGTGCCGCCCAACGTGCCGCTGGCTAGGACCTCGGTGCGGATATTAAAGAGTGCTTCGATGTCGGCGAAGAGATCCGATAAAGACTTAGACAGCGAGTAGGTACGCAGATGGCGCAGTTTCGAAGAAAGCTCCTCCATGCGCACCAGCCCCGGCGCGCTATAGCGTTCGCGCTCGCCAAGGTCTGCCAAAGCATCGGCCAGGCCCAAAGTTTGTCCGGTGCCTTCTTCAGTCAGCTCCGCTAGTTGGGCGGCGAGATGCTCGACTGGGTCGCCGCCCTCCCAACGCAACCGTCCTGATGCCGCTGCATCGCCGCCGGCAAGGTTGCGTTGACGTGCCAATAGCTGCTGCAGATCCTTTACGCCTAGCCCGCACATGGGCCCGGTGAGCACGCGCAGTGCGGCGTTGGTGTCCTGCGGACGGACGAGGATGGTGGCAACGGCAATGAGATCTTGAATCTCCGGCTGCCAGAGCAAGCCGCCTAGGCCGACGATTTCATTCGGCACGCCTGCGTCATCTAGGGCTTGTGCGATAAGGGGCGATTGCTTATTCGTTCGCACAAGCACCGCCGCGCTGAAATCGTTTGGGTCCTCGTATCGCTCATAAAGGCTCTTGAGATGCTGGGCGATGTGTTCATGCTCCTCGCGCTCAGAGGCAAAATACCCCAGCTCGATATCGCCTTCCGGCGCGCCATCGCGCGGCTGCAGCTCATCAACAGGCCGTGGGCCAGCGGACTCGGAAAAGAGCTTGGCCGCGACGTCGTTTGCCAGTTCCAAAGCACGCTGTGGGTTGCGCCAGGATGTGGTCAGCTGGTCCTTCGGCGCGGGTGAGCCATCTTCCTGAGGGAAATCCTCTACGAAGGCAGCAAGATTTTCTGCCGTGGCGCCACGCCAACCGTAGATAGATTGCATTGGATCGCCCACGGCCGTTACGGATACGCCTGGGCGCACGCCGCCGAACAGGGAACGAAGAAGCACGCGCTGTGCATGGGAGGTGTCCTGGTACTCATCGAGCATCACCACGTTGAAACGCTGGCTTTGCTGCTCGCCTACTGCGGGATGGCTCTGGGCCAGCTTGGCGGCGATTGCCATTTGCTCGCCAAAGGTGATGACGCCACGGGCCGCTTGTTCTTCCTTCAGGGCCTCAACGAGTGGAAGATACTCCACACGCAGCTGCTGGCGGTCTAGGTACCGTTGCACATCCTTGTTGAATTCCGGGCCGTTTTTACGGGTCTTTTCTAGGTCATAAGCGGTGGCAGTGAAGATCCGGGCATGCTCCCGGATATCGGCCGGATCCATCAACGCGTTATCGATGGATTGTGCAAGCTTGAGCAGGGTCTCAGTAACCGTGGCCACCGACTGGGACGCAGATAATTTGCCGCCGTAATTGAGCACGACATCGTGCGCGATAGCGAAGCGCTCTGCATCTGTAATAATCCGCGCGCTTGGCTCAACCGGCACGAGCAGGCCATATTCCCGTACCAAATCACCCGCGTAGGAGTCATACGTGGCGACCTTCGGCGCAATGTTTTCCAGCGCTTCCGCCGCTGCAGAATCCGGCGCGACGATGCGGGAATCTCGCAACTTCATCAATTGCTTACGGATGCGCTGCTCAAGCTGCTGAGCTGCCTTGCGGGTAAAGGTTAGACCCAAGACGTTTTCTGGGCGCACCATGCCATTGGCCACGAGGTAGACCACACGCGAGGCCATGGTTTCCGTCTTGCCAGCGCCCGCGCCGGCGACGACCAGCTTCGGACCGAGCGGGCCCTCGATGACCTTGCTCTGTTCGTCCGTCGGCGGGAAAGGCTTATCCAAAGCAGCAGCAAGTTGCTGGGGGCTTAATAGTTTAGTCTGCGAGCTCATCAGAGACCTGCTTTCCTTCTGCTTGGATGGGACAAATGGACCGGATTGCGCAGCGCCCACAGGACTCATTTTCCCGGGCGGTCAAGTGCTGACTGGAAAGTTCAGCTACCAGCGCGGGCAGCTTCCCAGCGAATTCTTCTAGTTCTTCCGGCGGCACAGCAGCTTGGTCACGGCTGGTGATGGACTTTTGATCAGTGCCTGGATAAACCAGCACGCCGCCACCGCGAGCCATACCCTCACCCGTGCGGATTACAGGACCGTGTGCTCTGTCTTCGTTAGCGTCGCACAGCTGACCATGTGCCAAGGCCAGCTGATAGGTCTTTAGCTGCGCATTGTCTTTGGCTTCCTCACGAGACGGCGCGCTGCTGCCCGTCTTGAGGTCAACCACCATGTAGTCTTCGCCTGCTTTAACCAGGCGGTCCATATAGCCTGCCACCTTAATTCCCGGCATGACCTCCACGGAGACCGGAACCTCCACACCAATCAGCTCGAAGTTAGAAGCAGTGTCCTGGGCCCACTGATGCGTGCGCTCAAGCAGGCGCTCAAAGTCCGCGAGCTCGGAGTCTCGCTTCCAGCTGGGCGCATTAAGGATGAGGCCAAAAGCATCCTTGACCATCTTTTTGCCAAGTTCTGGATCCACGCCGCGGCCCAGCGCCTCAAGATATGCATGCGCCATGGTGCCGCGCAGCAACGCCAGCGGCGTCTCTTCTTCCTCGCTCAAGTTTCCAAGTACTGCATTGAGCGGACAACGCAAGAGCGCCTCCACGCGGGATGGCGAGACACGGCCAGTGGGCGTGCCAGAGTCTTCCGTTTCTTCCGCTACCGCCACCGAGCGTGCAGCCCACCATTGCTCAGGATGGGCTCCGGGCACTCCGGCCTTGGCAAGCCGTGCGAGCTGACGTGCCGCCTGACTGCGCTCAGCCTCCCCGCTTTCAGGATCCATGACAACACGGCGCAATTGGGCCACGAAAGAAGGCACCGAAAGCACCGCTACCTCGAGCGGGTCAATTTCCCGCTCACCGCGCACTGATACCGGTTCGGGTTCGGCCACTTGCAAGCCCAACTCTTGCGGCAAACGCACCGCGCGCAGGCGCTTATTTGCTTCCCGGCGTTCGACTGCACCGGGCACGTCCACGCTGCCCTGCCGCGCAAACTCACTAATAAAGCGCGACGGCTCTTCGGGCACGTCAGCATCGGGTGCATCGACCGCGGCAAGCAACAAACGCGCACGATGGCGGGTCGTGGCCACATGGAACAAGCGGCGTTCCTCCCTCAAGCGGCTTGCCACATGGCTTACCGGCGTGCCCGGGGTAATCGACCGATCCAGCAGATCAATTAACGCTTCCTGCTCAAAGATCGATCCCGTCTCACCGAGGGAAGGCCAAGCACCTTCCTGAGCGCCAGCGATGACAACAGTGTCCCATTCCCGGCCCACCGCACCGTGCGCAGTAATCACCTCTACCGCCTGCGGGATAGCGCTGCGGCGGTCACGCACGCCGGTGGGCAATTCTTGTTCTTCGATGTGCCGCAGGAAGGAATCGAGCGAAGCTCCGGGACGGCGCTCAGAGTAGTCACCTGCAGCATCAAAAAGCGCCATCATGGCATCCAGGTCGCGGTCTGCCTGCGAGCCGGTTGCACCACCGCGCAACGCAGCCGCCTGCAAACGAGCATCGAGCCCAGTGGCATTCCATACCTCCCACAGGATTTCCTCGATAGAGGCTTGCGCACCAATGGCAGCGCGGCCTGCCTGCACAATCGCGCGGATGCGCTCCAAGATGGTTTCTTCGCGCTCGGTCAAAAGCCCCGCGAAATCCGGCAACTGCCCTTCCAAAAGTCCACGCAGCGAATCAATGCCGCGCGCTTGTGGCGCCCACCGCCGCAGGCCACGAATCAGGCGGCGCAAGGTTACGGGATCCGCTCCGCCCACAGGCCCGGTGACTAGGTCTTCGAGTTCCGCATTGCTGAGTTCATGCTCGAGCGCCCGTAATGCCAAAAGTACCGACTTGACCAGCCTTTGCTCGGCCAAGATTACGTCCGTGGGATTGATATGAACCGGCACGCCAGCGGCTAGCAGCGTGCGGCGAATCTGGCCGATATCTCCGCTAGAGCGGACGATGACGGCGATATCGCGCCAGTCGACGCCGTCTTCCAAGTGCCGGCGGCGCACCGCGTCGGCCACCACATCACGCAAGGTCGAGCGCGAGTCCACGATGCTGATGCAGGCAGGCGCTGGACGACGCTGCGGTTCATCCAGCACCAGCTCATGCTCTGCGGGAAAAGAAGTCAAGAACTCCGAATTGGCACCGCGGAAAGCAAAGACCGCTTGGTCAGGGTCACCTGCTACTACGGTCAGTTCCGCCCCACGCGAGAGCTTTTGCACAAGCAATCCGGAGGTTGGATCAAGCAGCTGGGCATCGTCAACGATGATGGTGTGCCACGGGTGGTTTTCGGTAGCGCTAGAGCGCAGCAGTACCTCGTTGACTAACTCCGCCGCCGAATAAGAGTGTAGGCCGGCTAGCTGCTGGGTGCGCTCATACTCCAGCAGGAATTCACCCGCCGCAGTCCACATCGGTCGGTCATACTTCTTACCCAACTCCATGAGCTCATCAGGACCTTGGCCGCGCTCGATAGCGCGCAACAGAAGGTCGCGCAATTGGCGCGCGAAACCCTCGAAGGTCAGTGCCGGCCGTACCTCCGCCGGCCAGCTGCCGCGATGTTCTTCGGCTTGGCCCTCGAGTAGTTCACGGATGACGGCGTCCTGCTCCGCGCCGGTGATAAGGCGGATCTCCTCGTCCGCTGCATTACGCAACAGCGCAAAGGCCAGCGAGTGCACGGAGCGCACCATGGAGGCCTGCGCCGCGTAATCCTCAAGGTGTTCTGCCAATTCACGGCGCAGGATGGCGCCAGATTCCTTGGAGGTGGAAACAACCAGAATGCCCGAAGGATCGGCGCCGCTGCGCAGCTTTTCCAAAACCACGTCAATCAGCAGGCTGGAAACGCCGGCACCAGCCGAGCCTAAAACGCGCCAGGCACCTTTTTGCGGCAGCGGAAAATCCCAAGTGCGCGTGCTGTAATTGGCATGGCGCGGCACGAGGCGCACTTGAGGGGAAGGCGGCAAAACGACGCCTACACGGGCAGTAGAACGGGGATCGTAACTCACCCGTTTAGTATTTCAGATGCCCTGGACACCAGCAGAGCTTCGACCCTTTCAATATTCGAACGCGTGGTTGACTTCGAAGCGGGATGCAAGTTATTGACGTAGCGGCGATAAGCTGAGGCACGCAACAACAACTGCGGCATACCTGGCACGTGTCCAAAGCGCGAACAAATTCCATCATCCACAGACTCGGCTACTAGGCCGTCGACAATAACGAGTGCCGCGCTCCAGCCCAGTGGACGTGGGGCTGCGGAAGGCACGACGTCGACAAGCGCCGGCGGATTCGCCCCAGAGTAAACGGTCGTGCCCAGCACGTCCACGTGCGCGATGCCCACGGGGAGGCTATCAGTTAGCTCCGCCGAATAGGCCTCCCCTGTCTCCGCCCAAGCGGCACGCTCGGCGCGAGCGAAAACGTCGTCACGCTGGCCAACATTCGGCATAGGAAATGTAGAAAGCGCCGCGTCCAAGCGCAAGGCCATCTGTGCGGTTTCATCGATGCGCCCACGCAGCTGCCCTGGAACATACTGATTGGCCTTCCAGCCCGCAGCTGTAAAACGGGCATCCGTGCTAAGGACCGGCCGCACCACGCGCGCGCCTTCTACGGCGAGCTTCTCACGGACCTTGGCGGACCATCCGGAAAGCTCGTTGGCGCGGGCGAAGACAACGTCACCTACCTTGATGCCGTGATCCCACTCCGGCCCCAGAACCTCACTTTGGACCTTGCGGAGATTGGCGCCAGCGTGAAATGCATTCAGCACGTGCTCTGGAGGAAGCAACATTTAGTTCTCCTATTCCGGCTTATGCGGATCTTTAACCCGCGGGTTTGGATACGGCCATGGATTCGGCTCGCAGGTTACATCCTCGTTGGGATAGACTTCTTTGGAGTCTTTTTCATAGAGCTCAGCGTTGTTCAAGCTAAGCGTCTGCTGCATCATGACCGGCGCAAGCTTCCCCTCGCCGCCACACGCCTGGTGGGAGGCATAGCCAATGGCATGGCCAAACTCGTGGTTGATGAGGTACTGGCGGTAATTGCCCAAGTCACCTTCGAATGGCAGCGCCCCGCGCACCCAGCGGGACTCGTTGAGATTGACCGTGGACTCACCAGTGATTCCGGTGTGGCAGGAAGTCTCCGTTTCCAGCTGCGCGCCGCAGAGCTCAGCGGTGGTTTCCAGGGAGGTCAAGCGAATACGCGTATCCGGATTTTCATCGGCCTTTACGTGGGCGAATTCGAAGTCACCGGTAGCCGTCCAACCGCGTGGATCCCCCAGCGTTGCATCGACCATGGCAGCAAAGGCGGAGTCGCCTCCGTACGGGGTCGTGTCGACGCCGTTTTCAATCTCTACCGAGTAACGAACCTTCTTCTTGCCGCCCTTACCCGCATGCGCGCCGGCAGTACCCGCATCGCGGTAAGTATCGTCGCCCTTTTCCGAGAAATCACCGCCGGCGGGTAGCCCGTCCTTCGCCACAGCAATGCGGCTGGCCTTGGCGGGATCGGGGCCTACTCGGTCTTCTTCGGAGGTAGCCGCCGCGTCTCTGCGGGAAGCTACGGTGGCCTCTTCTTCTTGCGCGGGACGTGCGACGTCGACAAGCACCCACACGGTCAGCACCACCATCACTGGGATCGCAACAACGCGCCACCAACCATAAGCCTGTGCAAACCTGACGATCCACGGATCTTGGCCAGGCTTGCGATGCGGGTGACGTGGGGCGCGTTGCGAACTATCCACAGGGCTTTTCATGAGGAAATAGATTACCCGTTGCGCCCTTTTTGAGGGCAATTCCTCTGCTAGGACGCAAAGCTAATGGGTTTAAGCGCCTGCAAAACCGACGGCATGGGTCTTAGCGACGCCGATTTCTGCATAGACCACACGGTCGGTGCGGACGATGTACTTGCGGCCCTTGGTGTCTTCCAGCTCCAAGGTAGCGTTATCTGCCAATGCGGAATTGACCTTGGCTACCAGCTCTTCCTGGGTGCCCTCTGCGTGAATGACGAGCTCACGGGCGGTGTCTGCGAAACCAATCTTGATATCCATGAAAAGGTCTCCTCCTTAAAAGTTTAATTTAAAGTCTCAATGGCCCTACTATAGCCGTACCGGCTACTATCAAGTTGTGTCATTTCAACAGTCTGAGCCCTCGCAATCACCTACCTTTGCGTCCCTCGGCGTCGCAGCAGAGATCGTAGATGCCCTGGCCAGCCGCGGAATTGAGCGCACGTTCGCCATTCAGGAACTGACTCTTCCGATCGCGCTCGGCGGACAAGACCTCATCGGCCAAGCCCGCACTGGCATGGGAAAGACGCTCGGCTTCGGCATCCCAGTTCTAGATCGCGTGTTTGACGACGCCGATATTAAGGAACTAGACGGCACCCCTCGCGCCCTCATCGTGGTTCCTACTCGCGAGCTTGCTGTCCAAGTCGGCGAAGATCTTTCGGCTGCTGCTCGCAATCTCCCGGTACGCCTTGCCACTTTGTACGGCGGGCGCCCTTATGAAGAGCAGATCAAGATGCTCAACAAGGGCGTCGATGTTGTCGTAGGTACCCCGGGCCGCCTTTTGGATCTGGTTCAGCAAGGCCATTTGAGCCTCGAGCACGTGGCAATCCTCGTGCTCGACGAGGCCGACGAGATGCTTGATCTGGGATTCTTGCCAGATATTGAAAAGATTCTGGAAGCTCTCCACGGCAATGCGCACCAAACCATGCTGTTTTCTGCCACCATGCCTGGCCCCATTTTGACCTTGGCACGTACTTTCATGTCGCGGCCTATCCATATCCGCGCCGAATCAGGCGACGAGAACCAAACCCATGCTTCTACCCGCAAGGTGACCTTCCAGGCTCACCGCATGGACAAGTTGGCGATTGTCTCCCGCGCGCTGCAGGCGGAAGGCCGCGGCAAGACCATCATCTTCGCCCGTACCAAGCGCTCGGCAGCGGAAGTTGCAGACGAACTAGCCCAGCGCGGGTTCCGAGTCGGCGCAGTGCACGGTGACTTGGGCCAAGCAGCGCGTGAAAAGTCCCTCAACGCATTCCGCGAGGGCAAGGTGGAAATCCTCGTGGCCACCGACGTTGCCGCACGCGGTATCGATGTCGACGATGTCACCCACGTCATCAACTATCAGGTTCCAGATGACCCAATGACCTTTGTCCACCGCATTGGCCGCACGGGCCGCGCAGGCCATACCGGCACCGCAATCACCTTGGTGGGCTACGACGAGCTGGGTAAATGGCGCCTTATCAACGACGAACTCGACCTCAACGAAGCAGAACCGCCGCAGTGGTTTAGCACCTCCCCCGAGCTTGCCGAGGCCCTCGGTTTTGAAGAGGGCATCGCCGAGTCCGTCGGCCCCGCGACTAAGGTAATCGGCACAACCCGCCTGCGCGAAAAGCCCTCGCCTCGCAATTCCACCCGTACCCGCCGTTCCAGGAGCCGCCGTCGATGAGCAAGACCCCAATCCTTCGCGCGAGCGCGACTGACTGGAAGTTGACTGGCGCCATCGCTGCGGTGTGTGCGATCGCTGTAGGAGGAGCCTACTTTAGCGCCGATATCCGCGACTCTGAGCTGGTTCCGGCAAGCCATGCCATGCCTGACGACGTCGAGGTGCTCGCGGAACCCCCGGTCAAGCTTGCCGAATCCTTCCGCTTGCCCAATACGCCCGTGCCGGGCCAATACCGCGCGCTTTCTGCGAAGGGGCTGACCATCACGCACGAGGGTGAAACAATTACTGCCTCTGACCCGAATGGCAATCCGGTATGGCACTACACGCGTGCGGGTTTAGACTTGTGTTCCCTGGGCACTGCTTGGGGCAAGGTAGTTGCCACCTACCGCACCGGCGTGGGCTGTGGCGATACCGTGGCTATTGATGCGGCGACGGGTCAGTACTCGGATACGCGCAGCGCTATCAATTCCGAAGATGTCGTGGCCATTGCCTCCAATGACCGAGTAGGCACCGTCTCTACTGAACGCGTAGACATTTGGCGCTCGGACATGGTGCGCACCATCGAGTACGGCGATGTTAAGGCCAAGCAAGAGCCGGATATGCAGGAACACGAGGAGTGTTCCATCACCTCGGCTCTAACGCGCACTGAAAACCTCGCCGTTACTGAGTCCTGCCCAGAGAATCCAAACGTTACGTCGCTGCGCCTGATGGGCGCCACCCCGGAGGATTCGCGTAAGCCGGAGATTTCCGCCGATGCCACCATGGATAATCAAGGCTCGAGGCTAATTGCAGTGGGCCAAAAGGCCGCGGCGGTCTATCAGCCCGGCGAGACCCCGCGCATCGATTCTTACTCTGAGACCGGCGAAAAGACCGCCTCACAACCGGTTGCGCCTTCCCCGGAGGTTAATAACTCTTCGACGCCTTTCGCACCGGCTACAGCGGATCTTCCACACCACATGTCTTGGTTTGATGGCCAGCGCCTCTATTTGTTTACTCCGACTACGCTCAAGGTGGACCACGTCTTTGAGGACGCAATCGGAACCGGCATGGCAGTAGGAGATCGCCTGCTTATGCCAACCGATGAGGGAATCGCAGTGGTCAACTGGAGCACCGGTGAAACCGAACGCAACATCCCCGTCGACCGCGGCGACTACGAGGGCCCCGTCTTCCTCACGCAGTCTGGAACCGCCATCGTGGAACAACGCGGCGACACCGCAGTGGGCCTTAGCGCGCTTTAAAGCGCTGCCCGCACAATCGCCGCTGCCAGCGGCCCTAGCTAGCCACGAAAGTTGGCCTCGGCCCACTTCGCGGAGTCCGGCACGACCATCACGAAATACAGCGCGGCAAGAGCGCTGGCAAGAGTGATAACACCCAGCACCGCAGCGCCGCCGCTAAACATCTGGAAAGAGCTCGCGGCAAGGATGATCTCGACGAGGACCACTGCTCCCCTGCCCCAGCGCTTACCCTTTACAAAGGCTAGGGCACCGATAATCACAAAGCCGAACACGATGAAGATGAAGACAGCGGTGCCGAAACCAACGAAGTTGGAAGCGCCTGCCTCAGAGACCATCGAAGCGTTCTCAGCACCCTTCAATTCACGGATAATGAGGAAGAGGCCGAAGGCAATAACAGCCACGGACTGCACGATGGCAATGCCCGCAGCAATCAGCACCGAGCGCGGCGCGCCCGAATTCGCCGCGGCGCTTTTTTCAAACTTTTTGGCAGTGTTCTTCTTCGAATTCTTCTCAGTCACGCGCCACAGTCTACTCACCTGTTTAAAGCATGAGACGCATTGTCATGCCGTTACGACGCGCGGATTTGATAACGCGTGGGAACAAGTACTGCTAGGAACGCGTCCTTAACTATCGACGCGGATGCGCATCGGGGGCATCTGTCCAGAAGTAGATTTGACGGGATCCAAGTCACCACACTCACCTAAAATAACCCAAAGTGGCAGGTAAACTAATTATTGCCAGCTTTCTTGCAGGAAGAAGGGCGCCATTTTTCGCCGTTCACTTGCATGAAAGTCAGTGATCTTTGCCACAATTTACCTCTTAACCCTAGCGGGATGGAGGTAAACATGTCATGATTCTCAAGTAGCAAAAACAACGGACTGTTTAAGCAGCCCAAAACTTGGAAAAACATCCAAGTGAACACAAAGTGAATCATGGCGGCGCCGACGCTGGCCCTAACTCGAGACAGGGCCCCACTGAGCGCAGACCGGTTCGCTCCCACCCCTGTTAATTGCTGTAGTCCGCATTTGTGGACCGCAGAGACCTGTCATGCTGTCTAAATTCTGTTAGGAGATTTCAATCATGGATTGGCGCCACGAAGCTGTTTGCCGCGACGAAGACCCAGAGCTGTTCTTCCCAGTAGGCAACTCCGGCCCTGCACTTACCCAGATCGCAAAGGCCAAGCTAGTTTGCAACCGCTGCCCAGTTTCCTCCGCTTGCCTGAAGTGGGCACTGGAGTCCGGCCAGGATGCCGGAGTCTGGGGCGGTATGTCTGAGGAAGAGCGCCGCGCTCTCAAGCGCCGCCGCAACCGCGGCCGCGGCCGCGCACGCGTTACCGTTTAAAATTCACTTCCCTAATTCTCCGCTAACCTAACCCGATTTCCCCACCGGCTGATCCAGCCACTAAAGTCAGTGGGTAAGTAATTTATCCGCTCACCTATTAGCAAGGAGGCCGCCCATGTCTAAGCGTGGTCGTAAGCGCAAGGATCGCCGTAAGAAGAGTGCAAATCACGGCAAGCGTCCTAGCGCGTAAATAAGCAGCACGACAAAGGCTCGCTCTCCCTTCGTTGAAGGAAGGCGAGCCTTTTGCTGTATCTAAAATAGGCTGCTGAATCTACCTTTGGACTATCTACCTTTGAATTTTAGTTCCAGCGAACCTCGGTACGAGTTATTTCGATGGTGATGCGCTGACGCAGCGACTGTGGCGCTTTGGTGCCAGAACAACACTTGCGAACGAGCGCACGAACCACTTCTTCGCTTTCAAGCCGTGCTTGGCATTCGTCGCACTGGGCAATATGTTCACGGATTTCTAGCGCACGCGCATAGCTTGTGCGCTCATCCAATAGCTCGCAAAACAGTGCCTGGACCTCAGGAGAATTACATGCGCCGCAATTGTTTCCTGTAGCGTTGCTCATTGCTTCTCCTCCATGTCTGGGTGGTTGAGACCGATGCCTTCTTCTCTAGCCACGTCTTTCAACGCGCCACGAAGGAGTTTTCTTCCACGATGTAGCCGGCTCATGACCGTGCCAAGTGGAGTGTCCATAATTTCTGCGATTTCCTTGTACGCCAGGCCTACGACGTCGGCGTAATAGACAACCATGCGATAATCCTCCGGCAAATCATTCATAGCCTCGGAGATCGCGGAATCCGGCATCAACTTCAATGCTTCGACTTCGGCTGATTCCAGGCCTGTCGAATCATGGCCGGCAGTTGTATAGAGCTGAAAATCGCTCAAATCATCTGCTGAAGATTCCGCCGGGCGGCGCTTCGCCTTGCGATAGGAGTTGATGTAGGTATTGGTCATGATTCGGTAGAGCCAAGCTTTGAGGTTGGTGCCTTGCTTGAAGGAGCCAAAATTCTTATAAGCCTTCAGATAGGTCTCTTGAATCAGGTCTTCGGCGTCCTGCGGGTTGCGCGTAAGACGCATGGCTCCACCGTAGAGTTGGTCGAGTAAAGGCAGTGCTTGCTCCTCAAAGAGGCGCTGACTGTCCTTAGCGCTAGTAGTTTTTGTAGCCACGTATCCCATCCTAATGGGTTGGCATGACGCGGCTACTAAAATGCGGCTTATGTCCAAGTCCAAGAAAACTCCGCATGCCGCTACCCCAGCTTTAAAGCTCTTGGAAGAAGCGGGAATCCCACATAAGGTGGCAATCTTCGAGGGCGGTACGGATCATTTCGGTGACACTGCCGCAGCGGAACTAGGCATCGATGCTGATCGCGTATTCAAGACTCTGGTGGTCGATCTCACCGCGGGCAAAGGCGCCAAGCGGGAATTAGCGGTTTGCGTGTTGCCAGTCTCACACAAGCTCAGCCTAAAGAAGGCGGCCGCGGCATTCGGTGCGGCGAAGGCGACGATGGCTGATCCTCAAGATGCCTCGAAATCCTCCGGCTATATTCCAGGCGGAATCTCTCCGCTAGGCCAAAAGCACGTTCTTCCCACCGCAATTGATGAAACGGCTGTCCTCTTCGACACCATCTTTTTCTCCGGCGGGCGCCGTGGCCTCGACATCGAAATGAATGCGGAGGACTTAGCCAAGGTTCTCGATATCACTTTCACCGACCTGGTAGCGCAGTAGTTGGCGCAGCAATCGTTCTAGAACAGCCCTTCCGGGGGTTGTTCTGCAATAAGCTCGGCATAATCGTTATGCACGTTGCCCACGGCTGGATCCGCGGGCCGCGCTTGAAAACCGGTGACGGTGCTTGGCTCGAGCAAAGGCTCGCCTGCCAGCCATGGCCCGATTTCCTCCTGCCGCAGGAACTTAGGCAGGCGGCCGTGCAGCCACGCCATTTCTTCGGTGGCTTCGGTGGTAATCATCGTGGCTGAAAGCCTGTCTTGGCCCGAGGACCACAGCCCGGCAGCAAAGAGCATGCCCTCTGGGCCGGTGACGTAATAGGGCGTCTTCTTGCCCTTGCCCTTGGCCTTGGTTCCACCGCCTGGGCTTGAAACGTCAGCTTTCCATTCGTAGTAGCCATCCAACGGAATGATGCAGCGATTGCGTGCGAAAGCCTCGCGGAACGAAGGCTTAGTCGCCACGGTTTCGGCACACGCGTTAAAAAGCGGCGGACCGTTTAGGTCCTTCTTCCAATGTGGGATAAGACCCCAGCGTGCTGGCTCCACACGTGCTACGGATTCCTGTACACGCACCACGGCAATCGGCTGTGTCGGGGCGATGTTATAACGCGCCGGCGGCAGCCCTTGTGGGGCGTGGACCTCCTCAATACCTGGCCAGTCGCCAACCGCGGCGAGTAAAGACTCGCTGAACAAAACAAATCTTCCGCACATGAACTTATATTATGGACTACATGTCTTTGTATTGGTCAGCCCCGCGTGCCACCGGCCCACTGGATTGGGAACAACCCATTCCAGGGTCGAAGTCGATCACTAACCGCGCCTATATTCTGGCAGCGTTGGCTGACTCTCCATCTATCCTGCGCAATCCGTTGCAGTCACGCGATACGCGTCTTATGGAGGCAGCGCTTGAGTCCATGGGCGTTGCCTTCCGCCACGAAGGCAACGACGTCCACGTCAATCCGGGCCCGCTGCACGGCGCCACCGTCGAGTGCGGTCTCGCAGGAACGGTCATGCGCTTTGTCCCACCCGTCGCAGCACTAGCCAATGGCCCTGTCCGCATCGACGGTGACCCGCAAGCACGCAAGCGCCCAATGGGCACGATGCTTTCCGCACTGCGCAGCCTCGGCGTTGAGGTCGAGGGCGAGGGCCTGCCCTTTGCCATCTCGTCCACGTCAGTTCCAGTAGGCGGCGCAGTGACTATCGACGCCTCCGGTTCCTCCCAGTTCGTCTCCGGACTCTTGCTTTCGGGCGCGCGCTTTGGGGAAGGCATCACCGTCACTCACGAAGGCGGCCCGCTTCCTTCCCTGCCGCATATCGAGATGACCTGTGCAATGCTGCGCCAAGCCGGCGTCGAAGTCGAAGAAAGTAACAATACCTGGCGCGTTAGCCCCGGCCCCATCGCCGGCGGGGAATGGAACATCGAGCCCGATCTCTCCAACGCCACTCCGTTCATGGCCGCAGCGGCGGTTGCTGGCGGCCGCGTAACCATCCCGCAGTGGCCACAGCACACGACCCAGCCGGGCGCTGAGATGTGCGAGATCCTGCAAGCCATGGGCGCCCACGTGGAACAAACAGAAGATTCCGTCACCGTCATCGGTGCCGCGGACGGCAACCTGCATGGCATCGAAAAGCACATGGGCGATATCGGCGAGCTCACGCCTACCGTCGCTGCCCTGTGTGCGCTTGCTTCCTCGCCCTCGCGTCTTAACGGCATCGCTCACCTGCGCGGCCACGAAACAGACCGTCTGACAGCGCTCGCAACCGAAATCAACGCCCTAGGTGGCAAGGTCACGGAGCTTTCCGACGGCCTCTATATCGAACCGGCGCAGCTCCGCGGCGGGAAGTGGCATTCCTACGCGGACCACCGCATGGCAACCGCCGGCGCCATCATCGGGCTGCGCGTTAAAGGCGTGGAAGTAGAAGACGTCAACACCACTGCGAAAACACTTCCTGGCTTTGCAGGAATGTGGGAAGAAATGCTGGAGGCCGCCCGTGGCTAGAAGTACACGCTCATACGACGAATCCGACGTACGTATCCGCCCCGGTAAGGGCTCGCGTCCGCGTACCAAGGATCGCCCCAAGCACAAGGACGCCAAGTTCGGCATGGTGGTGACCAAAGACCGCGGCCGCTGGGGCGTGACGCTCGACGAGGGACCGCAGGTCGTCGCCATGCGTGCACGCGAGATGGGCCGCACCCCGGTCGAGGTCGGTGACCGAGTCGGCGTCGTCGGTGATACCAGCGGGCGCAAGGACACCCTCGCACGCATCGTCAAGCTTGCGGAGCGCACTTCTGTTTTGCGCCGCACTGCCGACGATACGGATCCTTATGAGCGCATCGTCGTCGCCAACGCCGACCGCATGCTCATCGTCACCGCAGTGGCGGATCCTCCCCCACGCTCCGGCTTTGTAGAGCGCGCACTCATCGCCGCCTTCGTCGGCAACGTGCACCCAGTGCTCTGTCTGACCAAGACCGATCTCACCGACCCCACACCTTTTGCTGCCGAATTCGCAGATCTTGACGTCACCGTAGTCGAAGCAGGCGTCGATGATTCCTTGGACCAAGTGCGTGATGTGATAAATGGCCACGTCACAGCCCTCATCGGGCACTCCGGCGTGGGTAAATCCACGCTCGTTAATCGCTTGGTTCCCGACGCTAAGCGCGAGACCGGTGAGGTCTCCGCCGTGGGCAAGGGACGCCATACCTCCACGCAATCCGTCGCTCTTCCGCTGCCAGAAGAGCTTTGTGCAGACGGCGGCTGGATTATCGATACCCCAGGCATCCGTTCCTTTGGCCTAGCGCATGTCGACGCCGATACAGTCCTCGGTGTCTTTGAAGATCTAGCCGCGGCAACAGAATATTGCCCGCGCGGCTGCACGCACGTCGGCCCCCCAGCCGATCCAGAATGCGGGCTGGATCTGAAAATTCCCGAAGGCTCAGCCTCCGCCCGCCGTCGTGACGCGGTGCGCAAGCTGCTCGAAGCGCTGCGCACCAACGTCGATTGGGAAAATTAGAGCAGCTCCACCAAGAAGGGCAGCTCAGATGGGTCGTAGAACGCCATAAAGTTATCCAGGGCGTCTCCTACGGCCAGCTCCGCGTCTTCGTCACCAAGATCGGCGTTATCGATGACCTCGATGGCCTTCGCGGTAGCTTCCTCAGACTCTTCCACGTCCACGTGGATAGCCTGCAGGTTTTCCTCCGTAATGACTGCAGGATTCAGCTTGACTACCGGATCACCCATGTCAGGCTGGGGAGTTAACACAGACTCGTCAACGTCCACCGAAATAACTACGCGACGATGCGGGAAATTCTCCTCGTCGCCAATGGCGAGCAGGCGAAGGGATGCCATCGAAGCCTCCAAGAATGCGGAGTAGGCAATCTCTTCTTCATCCCCCTCGGTGTAGAACTCGCGCAGCGCAGGGGTCACGGTAAAGCCCCAGCCGGAGCGTGCGGCCAACTGGCCGGTCTCCTTAAGCTCGCTGAGCATAGCGAAGGTCGCCGGCAGATAAACGCGCGCCTTAGCCACTTAGAACTCACCCTCGATGTCGAATACAGCCTGGACCTCGACGCTGGTGCGGTCGAAGACGGTATACAGCATGCCGAGCATTCCGAAATCAACGGCAGCACGCACGTTGAGAATAGAGTCATCGACCATGACGCAGTCATTGATCGGCAGCTCGATGGCATCCGCCGCAGCCTGGAAGGCAGCCAGCTCAGGCTTTTCTGCCCCAATTTCGCCGGAAAGGATGACCGCATCAACGATGCCGCGGTATTCCCACTCGCGGATATGCTCTGCGCCTGGGCCACCTGGATCATTAGACAGGATGGCGGTCGCTACGCCGTTAGCCTTGGCTGCAGCGAACAGGGAACGCCAGCGCTTGACGTCTTCCTCGGTGCCGTCCAAGACACCAACGAAATCTACGATAAGACCGCGCATTTAAACTTCCTTAATACTAAAAGAGCGGGTGTGCTTTTAACGGACGAAAGTATATCTAAAAATAAAAAATATCGCGCCCACCCCTTTCAGCATTCTCACAGGAGCCAGCGCTTTCCGACGCCACGTGGCACAATGGTGGGTGCGTTCGCCTCCTGTATGACCTGCAGGAAGGCTCACTTAAGTTGTATTCACCTATCCCTGGTTTTAGCCACCTCAAGCTCTATACCGCGCCCGATCGAGTGCGCTATGAGAGAAAGCCCACGGAAGAAGACCTTTCCGCCCGCAAGGAAATCCTCGACCTTGTCGTCTTCGCACTGGAGGTTACGGGCGGGCTGCGCCCACTGCATCATCTAGCGGGCAACAAGTACAACCGCGATATCAAAGTGCATTTGCACGCTTGGGCGCTTAATCATCGGCCCCACGATAGGCCGCTGCGCGCACAGCTGCGAAGCCTGCACGCCCGCGCTAACGGTGAGTTCTTTGGCTCGGCCGATATTGGCGGCAAACGCCATGGTTTTACCGGGTCCTTCAAGCACAATCGGCTAGAAGAGTTCCGCTTGCTCTCCCTTGGCCACAACCTGAATATCTAGGCTCAAGGGGCAGGGCTCGCACCAAGTACTTAGGGCCAAATATTAAAGCGACCCCAGGCGCAGCAGGATGTCGGTCCAATCCACCGAGGTCCATGCGCCGACGCCGAGGCCAATCACAGAGGCGATGCCGCCAAAGAGCATGCCAATCTGGCCGAAGGCAGGGCGCTCTTCGGGGGTCTTACTGGGTTTTCCATCTGCAATGCGTTCTACGCATTCTGCGACCGTGAGGTTCTCGGTTTCGGCAGCAGAAAAGTAATCTTCCATGCCTGCAGCGACAACAGCCTCATGGCAGGAACGCGGTTCCTGTTCAACCTCGCCGTAGGCTTGCGCGGTTCCGCTCAGGAGCGTGGCAGACAAAAATGCCGAAAATCCCAGGCTGAGTGAACGACTGCGCACGGAGTTACCCTTCTTAGAAAAAGAAAATCTATTGTTGGCTTCCTTCTAGAGTATAGGAAACTGGCATAAAACTTAAAGCGCCTGACCAATTTCTTGGCCAGACGCTTCAAATGAGCTTATATCCGCTAAGCCTCGGTGGTTTCAGGGGAAGCTGCCTGGGCTTCCTGCTGCGCCTTGAACTGCTTGCGGAGCATGAACAGCTGGCGGACGGTCTCTTCCTTGACGCCCTCGTTCATGGCGTTGAACATCTCGCCGCCTTCCTTCTGGTACTCCACCAGCGGATCGCGCTGTGCCATCGCACGCAAGCCGATGCCTTCCTTCAGGTAGTCCATCTCGTAGAGGTGTTCACGCCACTTCTGGTCGATGATAGGCAGGATGACCATGCGTTCGGTGTTGCGCATCTGGGACTCGCCGCCGATAGCGCTAACGGACTCTTCGAGTTCGTCGTACTCGTGGTTAGCATCGCTTAGCAATGCATCGCGCAGCTGCTCTGCACTTAGCTCGCCGACAGAACCGTACTCGGTGCCCTCCACCAAGGACTCGTGGCTCATAGTCGGGCCATAGAGAGACTCCAAAGCATTCCACAGCTCGTCCAAGTCCCAGTCCTCGACGTAGCCGGTGGCAGTAGCGCCGGCAACATAAGCCGACACGGTGTCATCGATCATGTCGCGGATGTTGTCCTTGATGTCACCAGAGTCCAAGATGTCGTGGCGGGTAGCGTAGACAACCTTGCGCTGCTCGTTGAGCACTTCGTCATACTTCAGAACGTTTTTACGCATTTCGAAGTTCTGATTCTCCACCTGTGCCTGGGCGCCCTTGATGGAGTTGGACACCATCTTCGCCTCGATCGGGACATCGTCAGGCACGTTCAGGCGGTTCATCATGTTCTCCATGGACTGACCCACGAAGCGAACCATCAGCTCATCACGCATCGAAAGGTAGAAGCGGGTCTCACCTGGATCGCCCTGACGGCCGGAACGGCCACGCAGCTGATTGTCGATACGGCGAGATTCGTGGCGCTCGGTGCCCAGGACATAAAGGCCTCCTGCTTCACGGACCTCGTCACCCAGGCGCTTGGAACGCTCACGCTCCTCGTCAATCTCAGCGTCCCATGCCTCCTGGTAACGCTCTTCATCCTCGAAAGGATCGAGGCCGCGCTCACGCAGTTTCTCGTCCAGGATGACCTCGGGGTTGCCACCCAGCACGATATCGGTACCACGGCCTGCCATGTTGGTAGCAACGGTTACGGTGCCAGGGCGACCGGCGCGGGCGACAATCTGGCCCTCTTCCTCGTGGTGCTTCGCGTTCAGGACGGAGTGCTTGACGCCACGCTTGGTCAAAAGCTGGGACAGGTACTCGGAGCGCTCAACGGAGGTGGTACCAACCAGGACCGGCTGGCCGGCCTCGACGTGCTCAGCAATGTCATCGACGACTGCGGCGAACTTTGCTTCCTGCGTCTTGTAGATGCGGTCAGCCTGGTCAACACGCTGGTTCGGCTTGTTCGTCGGAATCGGCACAACATCGAGACCATAAATGGAATGCAGCTCGGCAGCCTCGGTCTCTGCGGTACCGGTCATGCCGGAAATCTTCTCGTACAGGCGGAAGTAGTTCTGCAGAGTAACGGTCGCCAGAGTCTGGTTCTCGTTCTTGATCTCCACGTTTTCCTTGGCCTCAATGGCCTGGTGCATGCCCTCGTTGTAGCGACGGCCTGCCAGCACGCGGCCGGTGAAAGAGTCAACGATCATGACCTCACCGTTACGCACGATGTAGTCCTTATCGCGCGCAAACAGTTCCTTCGCCTTCAGCGCGTTGTTCAGGTAAGACACGAGCTGCGAGTGCTCTGGGGCATAGAGGTTGTCGATGCCCAGCTGGTCTTCCACGAATTCCACGCCATCCTCAAGCACGCCGATGGTGCGCTTCTTGTGGTCTACCTCGTAGTGGATACCCTCGCGCATCTTCGGCGCAATCTGGGAGAAAACGTTGTAGAACTGGGAGGATCCGTCCACTGGGCCGGAGATGATAAGCGGGGTACGGGCTTCGTCGATAAGAATGGAGTCAACCTCATCGACGATGCAGAAGTTATGGCCGCGCTGGACGACGTCGTCAAGCGTGCGGACCATGTTATCGCGCAAATAGTCAAAGCCCAGCTCGTTGTTGGTGCCGTAGGTGATATCGCAGCCGTAGGCTTCCTTGCGCTGTGCAGGGCGCATCTCGGAAAGAATGACGCCAACGCTAAGGCCCAGCCAGCGGTGCACACGACCCATCATCTCGGCGTCACGCTTTGCCAAGTAATCGTTGACGGTAACGATGTGCACGCCCTTGCCCTCAAGCGCATTGAGGTAAGCCGGCAGCAGCGAGGTCAGGGTCTTGCCCTCACCGGTGCGCATCTCGGCAACGTTGCCGAAGTGCAGCGCCGCGCCACCCATGATCTGCACCTTGTAGTGCTTCTGATCGAGCACGCGCCAAGCGGCTTCACGGACGGTGGCAAAAGCCTCGAGAAGAATGTCATTCATCTCTTCGCCGGCCCCCAGGCGGTCCTTGAATTCCTGGGTCTTTGCCTTTAGTTCTGCATCAGATAGCGCAGCGTACTCCGCATCGAGAGCAATAACGTCATCAGCCATCTTTGCTAGGCGCTTGACGGTGCGTCCTTCGCCTGCGCGCAGCAGCTTGGAGAGTCCAAACACTTCTAGATAGTCCTTCTTGTCGCGACAAAATAGTTAACTTCTCGTCATTGTACCCACTGGGTAGTTAACGCTTGATTCCGACCACCTTATGAAACCCTGAACGTTTGCGGTGCGTCAGCAAAACTTTAGCCCCTCCTCCGCGGTGCATAGGCCCCGACAATCAGGGACTTAAGCGAACGCGGCGGAAGGGCTAAATCTTAAAAAGAGTTGGGTTTACTCCTCAGTTGCGTCCTCCGACAGGGAGATGATGCCGTAGTCGAAAGCATGACGACGGTAGACCACAGATGGCTTGTTGTTTTCTTCGTTAATGAAGAGATAGAAGTCGTGGCCCACGAGCTCCATCTCGCTCAAAGCATCATCGACGCTCATCGGGGTAGCCGGGTGCTCCTTGGAGCGGACGATCTGGCCGGGGCGAACATCCTCGACGGTTTCTGCATAGGGATCGATGTAGCGCTCTTCCTTCGCGCGCTCGTGCTCTGCAGCAGCAACGATCTCAGCAGCCAGCTCGCCGGTACCCTTCTGCGCGCGGTGACCGGACTTCACGTTCTCACGGCGGACCTTGACCTTACGCAGGGAACGCTCCATCTTTGCCAGAGCGGTTTCCAGTGCTGCGTAGAAGGAATCTTCCTTTGCTTCAGCGCGAGCGATGTGGCCCTTACCCGTTGCGGTGATCTGGATGCGATCAGACTCTGCTTCACGACGCGGGTTCGGCTCGTGCTGGAGCTCCACGTGGAAGAAAGTCAGAGTCGGGTCAAGGCGTTCAATCTTGGCCAGCTTTTCGGTGACGCGCTCTTGGAAGTGGTCTGGCACCTCGACGTTACGACCGGTGATGGTGACCTGAGCGTTGGTGGGCTGGGACATTGAATTGCCTCCCTTATCTCGTGGGGACTGAATGACTGCACATTCCGCAGGTGAAAGGCCCTTTCCGATGCGACTTTCCAAAATAGAAACCGGATGGTTTGGGACACTTTATCTGCTTCCCTGTGACACTCTTCATGGTAGCACTGGTCATAACCAAGGGGACCAATAGGGCCGGAATTACCCCTGCAACCAACCGAATCTAAGCTTCTGCCAGTACGATTGCCCCATCAGGGACTCCCCCGCTGCCCCGCAGACGGCTGGCGCTGGCCACCAAAGTTGCGCCGGTGGTTACCACGTCGTCGACAAGCAGCAATCGTCGTCCTACGATCCGGCTTGCAGCAGGCCTGACCTGCACCGCTGCGCGCATATTGTCCCAGCGTTGAGTTGCAGAAAGCTCGGATTGATCAGCCGCTGACTCCCGAACTTCCAATGCCTCGCATACGCTTACCCGCGGCAAGGTCTTGGCCACCTGCATGCAAATCTGCGCTACTGGGTCGCCACCGCGTGCTCGCGCCGAAGAACGCCGCGTGGGGGCTGGCACCAGCACTAATTCCTCCGGAATCTCGCCGCGCGCCCGCAAATGCTCAATGCCTGCGGCATAAACTGCTGCCACATGGCTGCGCACTTTGCGGTTACCCCGCTCCTTCATGGCCACGATGAGGTTTCGCCGCACGTCCGAATAGGGCCCGAGCGCCCATACCGGCATCCCCAATGGGACTGGCCTAGCAATCTGTTGCGGCAGCGCCCGCAAATGCAGCTGGCAACGCGCACATAGATGTGCTGCAGCCTCTAGCTCTCCCCCGCATCCGGCACACTGATGCGGAACAACTATTTCTAACAAGGCCGCCGCACGCTGTGCCAAAACGCGCGAATCCCAATGCTTACCTACTAGTGCCACCTATCTCTTCTCCCCCCGAGCACTCGGCTTATTTTCGCCCCATGTTTGCCTCACGCATGCTTGTCTCACGATTGCCTGAAGCCACCCCAGCTTTAGGCGCAGACGTCACAACTTGTATAAGGCGCTTTTACTTGGCAACGATAGGTGAAGAACGCTGACCCTGCAGGCCGGCAACCTCGCGCCAGAAGGTGTTGTCGGTGTTTTCGGCAGGTAGCTCCAGCAATGCGTGAGAGTCGGTGATGTAAAGCTTCGTTGGAGAAGCTGCAACTGCCACCACCGGCGCGGTCACATTACCCGTTGCCAAAGTCGTTGCAGAAGAGCCATCCTGTTCGATGCGCCATACCGGCGAGTTCACGCTATCTGTGCCCACCATCAATCCGCCGTCGCTCATCCAATCCAGCGAAAGCGCGGTATTTTGTATCTCTTGACCCACGCGATGCGCATTAACGATTGAGTACTTACGGTTTTTGCCGCGCACGACGACGCCGACGTAGACGTTGCCCTCAATAATCATCGCAACGCGTGCTCCGGTAGCCGAGAGGCGAATAACAGAAATCTCGCCCTGAATACTATCCAGGCTAGAGGAGTCGACCTCAGATTGATGCAGTTCGCCCTTCGCCGAGCGGGATACGCGAACAATTTTCTTGCCATCAACAACAGTCCAAATGCTCTGGCCGTTTGCCTCAAAGGTCGGGCGCGCCAGTGTCTTAGACTTCAGGTCATCCTCCAGCTTTACGCCTAGCTCTCCCATGCTCAATTGATATTCATCGGAGGACTTCTTACGTATTGCGGCTACGATTCCTTCCTTGGAGATATCCGCAGACTGAACATCTGAGCCCCTGCCCAGGACGCTGTTGGCTGGCTCCACCTGGTCACCTGCGACTTCAAACAAGGCTCCGTTGTTGACGGCGAAAAGCTGGGCGTCAGAGCTGACCAGATTTCCAGGGTTGAATTCGGCAAAATCATCGACGGTCATCACGTCCAAGCCATCAACGAGAGGGCTACCATCCGCCGTAGCTTTAACGGTGGTAGATACACCAGCGTTGTTTAACGTCCACGTCAGCGCCGCGGCAAAGCGGAAACGCTCGTCCTTGCTCATCGAGCTCAACCCGCCGAAGTTGTAGGTGCCGTTTTCATAACCTAAGAACGTCGCCGAAGTTGGCGTTAGATCTGTAGTCGCCGGACGCAGATCAGTATTGGGGCCTTCCAGCAACAAGGTGACAATTTCGCTATCGATGGATTGCTGGCCGGTGTAGATCCAGCGCCTATCCGAAACGAGTGATTCGCCCGACTGCCCCAAGAAATAAAGCGAAATTGGCCGGTAATTATTACGCAAGTCGTTGCGTTCAATGACCAACTTGGGCGGAAAATCTTGGATACGCCACTGCCCGTCCACCTTCTGCATTTGCACGGTGGCTGAATAATCGCGTTCACTCGGGGTATAAGCACCGTTAGGGCTCAAGGTACCGATATGTTTTCCACTGACTTCGAAGGTTTTATGGTCCAGGCCATTATCCGTGGTCAAGATGTCGATAGAGTCGACCACATCCACGGCTTCTTTCGGCGTCCATTGCTCTTGGGCGTCCGGTGTTAGGAAGTTGCGGGTGGATTGATAGTCATTGGCAGGCTTCCCGGAGGCCTTATAGAATTCACGCAGTACCAAGTCTGCATCCGCGTCCTGCTTCGGGGACATGATTTCCACTTGCGGATCGGCTTGCGGTGCAAAAGTGGCGATGACCTCGGGCGCAGTGTTATTCGGCAGCGTCGAGCAGCCGGCAGCCGAAAACAAGAGAAAGCCACTAGACAGCGCTAGACATTGCCGCGCCTGCTTTTTCCAGCGCGTAGCCCTAGACGAGTTGGGATTATTCATCACCGCTCCTTCTCGTCGTCTTGTACACCCTTATCCGGGTGCGCTGCCTCGCTTTCGGCGACGCTACCAGAGCGACCACCGCTGGATTCAGGGCCAGGTTCCGGGGCGTCGTCAAGCACCGCGGACTCCAGCTCCACGAACTCACGAGCACGGCGCTCCGAAGGCCAGATGATGCCGACATCTTCTTGCTCCATTACCTCTGCCGCTTCCAGTTCCGGCTGCGGGGCATTGGGGACCTCAAGGGCAATCGGCTGCTCTTCGATGGCCGTGTTCGGCGAGCGCGGAACGATGAGGCGGAAGCGCGAACCGACGCCGATATAACCGATGGCATCGAGCGTACCGCCGTGCAAGACCGCATCCTCGCGGGCGATGGCCAAGCCCAAACCGGTACCCCCTGAATGGCGCTTACGCGAAGCATCTGCACGCCAGAAACGGTTGAATACGAGCTCTTCTTGACCGTCCTTCAGACCCACGCCAGAGTCGGTCACCGCGATGCCCACCGCTTGGTCATTGGCCTGCAAATCGACGACCACGGGATTTCCCTCAGAGTGGTCGATAGCGTTGGCCAAAAGATTACGCAAGATGCGCTCAATGCGGCGCGAATCTGCTTCGATAGTGACGGGCTCATCCGGCATATTAACCTGCACGTCGACGTTTAATTCCTCTGCCAGGTGCTGGACCTGTGCCAGCGCAGAGTCAACACAGGAGCGGGCGTCGAATGAGGCCGTGGAAAGGTCAGCCACGCCCGCATCATGGCGCGAGATCTCCAGCAGGTCGGCGAGCAATTCCTCGAAGCGATCAAGCTCGCGAATCATCAGCGCTGATGCGCGGCGAGTATGCGGCTCAAGGGAATCCGGATCAGCAGCGATGAGGTCCGCCGCCATGCGTACCGTGGTCAACGGAGTGCGCAGCTCATGGGAGACGTCTGAAGTAAATTGGCGCTGGAGATCGCCATATTCCTCAAGCTGGTTAATCTGCTTTGAAAGCTTGTCAGCCATGTCGTTGAAAGAGCCCGCCAGACGGCCCATTTCATCGTCAGAGTTGACCACCATACGCTCGCGCAAGTGGCCTGCCGCGAGGCGTTGCGCAATGCGAGATGCGGAACGAATGGGAACGATAACCTGCTGCGTTGCCAGCCAAGCGATGCCGACCAGCAACACGACAACCACCACGCCGGCTGCCGAAAGCAAACCGCGCATGAGCGCCATTGTGGCTTCCTCAGACTCCATCGACAGCACCAGGTAAACCTGGGCGTTTGGAATATCGGAATCGATTGGGGTGCCAATAATCAAGGCATTATAAGGATCGCCGCCGGGGTGATCCACGCTGGTGTATTGCTGCGCCACCTGGCCGTTAGACACCAAGTCCCGTAATTCATTGGGCAGGCGAAAGCCCTCAGGAGAAGTAGTAAGAGAGTTATCGTCGTTTTCTACGGCGATAACAGCTTCATAGGCTTCTTGGTGTTCGTTGTGATCAGCCGATAGCTGGCCAAGGGAAGAACGTGCGGAATTGATGCGCACTTGGTTCGAGTTGGCGCTGCCAGTGGCATCGATTTGCTGCTCCACGGTGGTACGCGCGCGATCGAGCTCCTGGCGGGCTGCATCTTCTTTTTGGCTGACCAAACGCTGCGTCAGCACCGAGACAAGCGCGTACGCCAACAAGAGCATGACCACCGTGGATGCCACGAGGATCATGCCGATGACCCTTGTCTGCAGCGATGTGCGCCACTTATCTACAACGCCATCCTGCAGACGCTTAAACCAATCAAAAATAGCTGCGGGTCCTCTTTATTCGCCGGCGCCAGTCTTGCCGGTCTTATAGCCAACGCCGCGGACGGTCAGGACGATCTGCGGGTCTTCCGGATCGTGCTCGATCTTGGCGCGCAAACGCTGCACGTGCACATTGACGAGACGGGTATCAGAAGCGTGGCGGTAGCCCCAGACGGATTCCAGTAGCGCTTCACGGGTGTGCACCTGGCCAGGCTTGCGTGCCATCTCGAGAAGTAAGTCGAATTCCAGTGGGGTAAGTGAAAGCTCCTCGCCGTCGACGCGCTTGACGGTATGTTCTGGGACGTCGATGACTAGGTCGCCGACCTCGATGAGCTCGCTGGAGGAAGAGTCGGTGCGGCGCAGGCGCGCACGAATGCGGGCAACCAGCTCCTTCGGCTTGAAGGGCTTGGTGATGTAATCATCAGCGCCAGATTCCAAGCCAAGCACTACGTCGACAGTGTCCGTCTTCGCGGTGAGCATAACGATAGGAACTGCCGATTCCGAGCGGATGGCGCGGCAAATATCAACGCCATTCATGCCCGGCAGCATGAGGTCAAGCAGGATGAGCTCTGGCTCGTGTTCGTGGAAAGCAGGAACTGCTTCATTGCCGTCAGTAACAGCGATGGGCTCGAAGCCTTCGGCCTCAAGAACGATGGTCAACATTTCCGAGATGGCTGGATCATCGTCAACGACCAGAATCTTCGGCGCCATTTTCCTACTCCTCTACGAGTTCCTTGACAGATTGCACAATCATATCGGTATCAGCGGTGGCGATCCAGCGTCCGCCCCACGCACGTTCCGCTAATCGACGATACGCCGCCGCAGTGTTCGTCTGGAGATCACTGTCTTTTTCATATCGGTCACGGGCACGGCCGGCGTCCTCGGCTGCGCGCGCCTCGGCGCGGGCTGCGGCGAGCTCGACGTCGGTGTCGAGAAAGATCTGCAGGCTGGGCTTAGGCAGCCCCAAACGCGAAAACTCAAGATCGTAGACCCAGTCTACGACCTCATCGGTACCCAAGCGCGCGGCCGAGTAGGCGGCGTTTGAGGCCACGTAACGGTCCAAAATCAGCAGGTCTTTGCCCTCTTGCGCTTCCAACAGGCAGTCTTTTGCGCCAAACCTGTCAAGAGCAAAGAGGGTGGCCATGGCATAGGCGGAATCCGTTAAGTCACCCATCCGGCCGTAGAGAGCCTCTTGGGCCAGCTGCGCGTGCACGGATTCTTCATAGCGCGGAAAGCCCAAGACATCGACTTCTACAGAAAGCTCGCCTTTAATCCTGTTTACGAGCGTGTTCTTGCCCGCACCGTCAATTCCTTCGATGCTAACCAGCATTATTAGGACAAAGCCTCAATGAATGCTTCGAGGTCATAATCTTCTTCCACGCCCTCCAGCAATTCCAGAGCCTGCTCGTTGAGCTCTTCGCTGCCGGAGCCGGCAAGCCCACGGATAAACGGATAGGAAGAAACAATTTCACCGGCGCTAAACGGCGCACCGGCCCAGATGGCGGCGATGGTAGCGGCCGCTAGTGCATTGCGCTGTTCCTCTTCAGAAACGGAATTGTCATTCGTAGCCAAGGCACAAGCATCAGATACAGACTCAACGATGTCCTCGTCATCAAGGTTGGCGAGTTCATCCAGGAAATCAACGTTGACGTCATCTGCAAAGATGTCTTCGTCCCAAGTGCTCATTGCGCTCTCCTTTGATATAACGCGAAAGTTCTACTGCTGGTGGCCTCCACCGCGGGCAGACAGTTGATGAAGGGGAGAAATCTTCCCGCGATGTTTACTTCTATATCTAGCCGCTGCCGCTGCTTTTGTCAGTGCGTTGCCACAGTCAATTTATACGTTAAAAACCACAGAGAGAATCAACACACTTTAGGCTGAGCGCGGAAACAGAGGTCAATCGCCAATTCAGTCCAGACGGACAAGCACCTTGGGCCGTGTAGGACGCAGAACTTCCCCGGCTGCGCACTGCGAAGCGGAAGCCGAACTAGCTAAACCAAATTCCGAAACACTCTTTCAAGGAAACTTCCGCCTACATGGCGATACGTAAGATGCCTATTCCACTAAATACTCTTACATGGTATGGTCGTTACCGAGTTGTTACACATATCAGTTTCCAGCCCGCATCCCCGCTGGTCGGAAGCTATTTCTTTGAAGTCCATTATTGTAACGGTTAGAACTAAGCCATTCCCCTTAGAACCCTCCATAGGTGGCTTGAGAAGGAAAGGAGCGTACGATGAAGCCCGATGCACGTCGCGTGTATGTCTTTATCGCCCTCGGTCTCCTTTTCGCGTTGTTCGTAGGCTACGGTGTCTGGCGTGTTTCCACGCCTGACACCGTGGCGTCGCACAGCACCAGCGAGTCTGTAACTCAGGTTGGCGAAACCGAGTCGCAAAGCAAGCGCACCTCGCAAACTCCCACCACGAGCAGCCGCCCCCACTCCAAGCACAGCAGCAAGAGCCACAAAGACAGCTCTTCCCGCAAGCGCGCCGTGGCACTCAAGAATGACCCATTCTTGGCCCCAAACGCTTTTACCGGCAGCACCTCTAACACTGGCCCCACGTCGGTTTACCGCCCGGAGAACCTCTCCTCCCAGTCCCACGCCACCGCGCAACAGAATGCCAACAGCACCTACGCAACGGGCTACCCACAGGAGCCTTCTAACAGCGCCTCCGGCACTGCTGCACCAACCACTTCTACGCAGGCAACTGCGCAACAGCCAACCAGCCAAGCTTCTGCACCAAACAACACGCAGCCAAGCCTGACTGAAACCGTCCGTCCAAAGCCCGGGGATTCCGACTCCGGCCAGCCCACGGCGGCTCAGCCCGTCGAGCCTTCTCCTTCGGGCGAAGCCACCCCAGGCAAGATGAACGGCACGGAAGTTCCTGCTACCGATACAGCGCCAACTTTTGGAGGCAGCGGCGATACCGTTGATGCCCCGCAGCCAAGCTCCGAGCCGACCTATGCAGATACTTTTAAGGAGCCGACTGCTGTTGATGTCGAGGACACCAACATGACCGAAGCCGTCGATATCTCCGATCCAACCGGCTAGGCTCCTACCCCAACGGAAGCGCCGACCACCGGCGCGACTACGGCCGCAGGTCAGGCAACTAACCTCGCTGAGGCCCCAGTGCAACTGCTCGATGGTCAAGCGGTAACCAATTTGCGCACTCCCGCGGTTTCGGTTGCCACAATTGTCGATTTTCTGGAAGGCCCTGGCAACGCTTCATCCACGGCGAACGAGCCGCTGCGCGTTGTCATCTTCGTCGCACTGGGTTCGCACACTCCGGACGCACGCGAGCTTAGCGGCGAACTGGTGGGCGCTTCTACGGTTATCGTCGAAGATTTAGATGCCACGTTCGTCGAAGGCGGCGACGTCATTCAGGCAGAGGCCGAGGGGTTTATTGAGCGCAAGGATGTAGTTTCCATGGCGGAGATAATTCGCGGTGACGTTACAGGTCTCCTAGCAGGCCCTAGACACGAGCGATAAAGAGCTGGCTCGCCTCGCCCGCTGCAACCCGCGCCACTACGGTCTCCTCTGCTGCTGGCAGCCATGCCGCCTGCCCCGGCTGCAGCTTGAGCTCTTGGCCTTCGGTGTCACGCAGCTCCACTTCCCCACCGGTGCACAGCGCAATGGCCGGACCATCGAAGTTCAGCTCAACGGTATCGTCTGCGCAGAGCTCTACGCGGTCCAAGATGAATTCATCGATCGGCACCGGATAGGCCCAAGCCTTAGCGCCGTGCAGGGTTTCTTCTACGCTCTTCTCTTTTTGCTGCACGCGCGGATCATCCACGCTTTCATAAGTGAGGACCTTGACCAATTCCGGAACATCCACGAACTTCGGGGTCAGGCCGCCGCGCAGGACGTTGTCGGAGTTCGCCATGATCTCCACGCCAAGGCCCGAGACATAAGCGTGCAGCGCGCCGGCGTTGAGGTACACAGCCTCGCCGGGCTGCAAGACCACGTGGTTGAGCAAAAGCGCTCCCAAGACACCGATGTCACCTGGGTATTGCTCGTTCAGGCTGATGACTGTGCGCATATCGCGTGCCATCCACGCCGCAGCCGAATCCGCTGGTTCTGCTTCAAGGCGCGCGATCAGCTTTTCACCAGCCTCGACGATTGCTGCGATGAGTTCCTTACGCTTTGTAGCCGGGATAGTGATCCAAGTGGTAAACAGCGCGCGCAAGTTTTCCGACTCCGCGGCGGCCTCCGGCAGGAGCATGTTCAGGTAGTGCTCGAGCTCAGGGCATTCCAAAGCCTTCAGCAGCTCCAGCGTGCGCTCGAGGGGCCGAAAGCCAGCCATGGCGTAGAACTCAGTGAGTGCCACTATGAGCTCCGGCTTGTGGTTGTCATCCTTGTAGTTGCGGTTCGTGGCGCTTACCTCGATACCCTGCTCATTTTCGCGGGCAAAACCCTCTTCCGCCTGCGCCTTAGAGGGGTGCGCCTGCAAAGACAGCGGCTCTGCGGCGGCCAATATCTTCAACAAGAAAGGCAGGCGCTTGCCATAGTCTTGCTGCACGCGCTTGCCCAACTGCTCCGCCGGAGCGGCTGCAATAACCTCGTCGAGGCGCTGGCCATCAACGGTTGAAGGGGCCCCCGGATGCGCGCCGAACCAGAGCTCGGCTACCGGGGTATCGCTCGCGGGATCACCTTTGAGCTCAGGAATCATGGTCCGTGAGCCCCAGGAGTAGTTGCGGGTTGCGCTGTTGAGCAGCTGCATATGTATTGCTTCCTTCTTTTAAGAAATCTCGTAGGCGGTCGCGGCATAACTGCGCGTAATGAACTGAAGAGCGCGCGCCAATTCCCCTAAGGCGGGTTCAGGATCATTGCTCGATTCAGCGATTGAATGGGGAAGGTTCGCCTCTTCCTCTCCCCACAAAACAATTTTCAATGGTACCAAAGCATTTTCTTCTGGCGGGTCTATCTGCGGGTCAAAGAATATGTCACGCACCGCTGTTCCACCTCTTTGCTGTGCGCGCTCCAAAATATGTGGCAACGCCTCAGGGTCAGCAAAAGTACCGCCCAGACCATGCGCAGCCCAAACCGCGGCGGCCATGCGGGCAACCAGGGCATTGATAAATACTCCGGAACGCTCCTCTGACCAGGAATATGGGTCGACGCCGCAGGAATGAATAACCCTCGCGCCCTCCACAAATTCCCGCAGCTCGCGGCCGGGGTTAGTTGCGGAATCATGCTCTGGGCTAAGCGCCTCCAGCTCGCGGTCCACTGCGTCGGCGGCTTCCTCCAACCTGCGGGCTACGAGCTCTCCTTCTTCTTCGAGGACCGCAGCCACCGCATACAGCGCGGCGATGAACCGAGCCGGCGAGGCTCCCTCCGCCGTGGGCAAAGTGGGTGCCACAAAGGTGGACTCGGGAGCGTCCTCCACGAGCGGACCGCGCGAGGGCCCGACCAGTACAGTAGCGGCTCCCCTTTTATCCGCAGCAATAAGTGCACGGGAGGCCCAGTCACACTCCGCACGCTCACCTACCACCACGACGACATCCAAGGCACCAACAAAGTGCGGGAGTGATTCCGCCACCACCAACGGAATGCGCGCTGGCTCGGCCAGCCCTACCGCTGTATAGGCAGCCGCGCGGGCTATCTGATCAGTAGGCAAAATGACCAGGCAGCGCGGTTTAGCCCCGCCCAAAAGGCCGGCCAGCTGCGAGATAGCACCGCCTAAGACCCTGATTTGGGCTCCTTCATGAGCGACGTCGAAATAACGCACTGTTTCTGGGTCATAAGCTGCGCCATCATAGTAAGCACTATCCATGCCGCCGAGCATAGTCTGGCCCTCGGACACGCAGTAGTGCTAATTAGAACTTCCCCAGCCAATTATGAATAAAACCCCAGGTATATAATCCCTTTTTGCACGTGAGGTGAAATACCTCAACTAGAATCAACCAGCATGGTTGCAGCAGAAAGTCCGCAGATTCACCCCGTAGTTTTGATTGGTGGCGGCCCCGGCGCGTGGGACCTCATCACGGTACGTGGAATGCACGCCTTGCAAAAGGCGGAGATTATCTTGGCGGATCACCTGGGTCCAGTGCAGCACCTGGACAAGCTCTGCGACGTGGCAAACAAAGAGCTCATCGATGTCTCCAAGCTGCCGTATAAGCGCCAAACCTCCCAAGAAAAGATCAACGAACTCCTCGTCGAGTATGCGCTTGCCGGTCGAAAAGTAGCCCGCTTGAAAGGCGGCGACCCGTATGTCTTCGGCCGCGGTTTTGAGGAGCTGCAGGCACTTACCGCCGCGTCCATTCCGGTGGAAGTAATCCCTGGCGTTACCTCCGCCATCTCGGTTCCTGCTTTGGCAGGCGTGCCCGTCACCCAGCGCGGCATTGTCCATGCATTCACAGTGGTTTCCGGTCACCTGCCGCCAGGCCACGCCAAGTCTTTGGTGGATTGGCAAGCGCTAGCGCAATCGGGGGCTACGCTCAGTATCATCATGGGCGTGAAGAATTCGGCAGCCATCGCCCAGGCGCTTATCAATGGCGGACGTTGCGCATCGACGCCTGTGGCCATCATCCAGGAGGGCACAATGGCCAGCGAAAGGGTCTACAAGTGCGTCCTCGGGGACCTCGCGGAGACCGTCAGAAAAGAGCAAGTTGCCCCGCCCGCGGTCTTCGTCATCGGCGAGGTCGCCGGGCTAAACAGCCAGGATGCGCAGTAAACGCCACCTGGCTTAGTTCGCCTGCAGCGGCCAGTACTCCTTGGTCCGGCTGAGCTCCGGGGCAGTTTGCGCCACCACCTTGAAGCCGCGGCCCCCGCGCGGGCGGTGTGGCACCGCAGCGTGGAATGCCGCATGCGCTTCACGCTCTGCCTCCTCGGCAGCTTCTTCAGCAGTGCGCGCCGCACGTGTGCGTCGAGCACCAATCGCCGTAGCAGCCACTCCCGCTACAACCACGAGGATCTGCACAGCCACCACGAACCAAGGCGCGATGGCCCAACCGAAGTAGGCTTCAGCACCGCTTATCACCTTGCCGATGTTCAGCGCCACGATTGCAGTACCGACGAAACCGCCCAGCACCACCGGGTTAATGCGCGAAATCAACCAAGCGGCAATCGGTGCCGTAACCGCCCCGCCAACCAGCAGCGCAATCACCGCTGCCAAATTAGCCACGATGTCATTCCACAACCCCACCAGGAACCCGGCAGTCGCGCCGAAAGTCACCAGGAATTCCGCCGTATTAACGGTTCCCACGATGCGCCGCGACTGCTCTTTACCGATCGCCATCATCGTCGAGGTGGATATCGGACCCCATCCACCGCCGCCAGTGGCATCGACGAATCCGCCGACTATCCCTAGGCCGGCTAGAAATCCCGCGGAATGCTTGCTGCGATAGGCCGAAGGCTTCTTTTGCAGGCGCGCGAAACGCCACACGAGGTTGGTTCCAATGCCGACAAGAATTAACGCGGTTATCGGCGCCGCAGCCGCAGTCGAGATATTAGACAACACGCTCGCCCCCAGAAAGGCCGCGAGCGCCCCGGGCAGCCCGAGCTTGAATACCGTTGGCCAATGCACGTTTCCAAAGCGCCAATGGCTAATCCCTGATACCAGCGTCGTTCCGAGTTCCGCCGTGTGCACCACCGCAGAGGCTTGTGCCGGCCCAAGACCAGCCAAGAGCAGCATGGTCGTGGAGGTTACGCCGAAGCCCATGCCAATTCCGCCGTCGACAAGCTGTGCCGCAGCGCCGGCTAGAGCAATCAGAATGAACGACCGCATTTTTTATCCGATCTGTGCAAGCATGTGAGTCTGGGTGGACAAGCCCGCTGCATGGGCAAAACGGTCAGCAACAACCCCAGCAAGGTCAGTGCCTAGCGGGAAGTCTACTTGTGCAGGGGAATCCGCGAGCAGGTCCAGCAACAGCCCTGCCGTGCTAAACAGTGGCAGCACCCGCACCTCGCCTTGGCGGCGCACCTGCTTGGCGACGCCCTCTTTCCCACCACGTGTTGCAAACACCACCGAGGTGGGCAGATGGGTGAGGCTTTCTACATTCGCAGCGAGGTCGCGCACAGAGCTATCCGCCTTCTCGTCCGAAGAGCCCACGGCATAGATGACGAGATGCTGTGGTTTCTTACCTGTCTGCGGCGCCATCGCACGCGCTGCTAGGAGCTCCGCGATGTCGGCACCGGTGCCTAAGCCTTCTGCTTGCAGCAGCCGCAGCCCGGCGGATTGCGCAGCGCGATCGATCGCTTCCGGCACATCCACGCGCAGATGATAGCCCCGCGTAAACAGCAGTGGTACGACCACCGCTTCCCTCTGCCCCGCGGTAGCTACTCGTTGGGCTGCAGCTTCCAGGTCAGATTCGTGAAAATCGAGGTAAGCCGCTTCATAAGATGTGGCGCCGGCAAGCGCCGCCGCCTTTCGCGTCAAAGCCTCAATGCCAAGAGCTGCCTCTGGATGGCGCGAACCATGTGAAAGCGTAATCAGTGCGCTCATCGTCTGCTCCCCGCGCTTGCATCCTGCTTAGCCGTAGACAGATGCCCGCGACGTTGCAGCGATCGTTGCAACGCCTCGTTGGAGGAAACCGCCTTGGCAGGTGCTACCGGCGCATCATCCTGACCGTGGAACATCACGGAAAAGATACGCAGGCACTCGCAGCACTTCCAAGCGAAATCGCCTTCCTCATCGGGAAAGAGGTTCATGCCGCCGCAGTAGGGGCAGTACATCGGATGGTTGCGGTTCGGATTCGGCTCGCGACGAAAATTCACTGCAGATCCTCCTCATCTGCGCGCAGGACCCAGTGGCGGAACTGCTCGCCTTCCTCGCGCTGCTCCTTATATTTCTGCACCAACCGGATGACATAGTCTGGGACCTCATCCGCGATGACCTTGTGCCCGCGCAGCTTGCGCCCCCAGTCCGGGGAGAGCCCGAGCGCGCCACCCAGATGCACCTGGAAGCCCTCAACACGGTTTCCTTCGGAATCGGTGACTATCTGGCCTTTCAGTCCGATATCCGAGACCTGGGAACGCGCGCAAGCATTCGGGCAGCCGTTGAGCGCAATGGAAGTCGGCACGTCGAGGTCGCCCAAGGTGTCTTCCAAGATGTCCACCAGCTCAATCGCCCGGGCCTTCGTGGTCACGTGCGCAAGCTTGCAGAACTCCAAGCCGGTGCAGGAAATAACGCCGCGCCGGAACTCAGATGGCTGTGAGTACAAACCGGTCTCATCGAGCGCCCGCGAAAGAGCCGGAATATCGGCTTCCTTGACGTCGAGGAAGAGAAGTTCCTTCATCGGCGTGGTGCGGATGCGGGTAATGCCGAAACGCTCCGCGACGTCGGCAATAGCGATGAGCTGCTCGCCCGTGGCGTGGCCTACGGTGGGCTTGACGCCGAGATAAAAGTTGCCATCCTTTTGTCTGTGCACGCCGAGGTGGTCGCGGGAGCCAGGCTCGACGGTAAGGGGCTCGCCGTCGGCAAGCGGGGCGTCCAAGTACTCATTTTCTAGCACCTCGCGGAACTTCTTGATGCCCCACTTCGCGACTAGGAACTTCAGGCGCGCTCGATTGCGATTGCGGCGGTAGCCATAATCGCGGAAGATGCGAGCCACGCCGGCCCACACCTCCGGTACACGCTCAAGCGGCACCCAAGCGCCCAAGGACTGGGAAAGCATGGGATTCGTGGACAAGCCGCCGCCGACGAAGCAGTCGAAACCAGGGCCGTACTCGGGGTGATCGACGCCGACGAACGCGATGTCCTGAATCTCGTGAGTAACGTCCTGCCGGCGATTGCCCGAAATGGCCGTCTTGAACTTGCGCGGGAGATTGTGGAACTCCTCGCGCGGGAGGTAGTTAGCCACGATGTCATCGATGGCCGGGGTGGCGTCGATGATTTCGTCTTCCGCGACTCCCGCCACCGGCGAGCCCAAGATGACGCGGGGAACGTCGCCACAGCCCAACAGAGTATCGAGGCCCACCGCGCGCAGCTTTTCCCAGATACCCGGGACGTCCTCAATCTGAATCCAGTGCAGCTGGATGTTTTGGAGGTCCGTGAAATCCGCGGTGGAACGCGCATAATCCCGCGAGATCTCCCCCACCGTGCGCAGCTGCTGCGGGCTGACGCGACCGCCGTCGAAGCGCACGCGCATCATGAAGTACTCATCCTGCAGCTCCGCATTGCTGAGCTTGGAGGTTAGCTCGCCTCCCAGATTCTGTTTGCGCTGGGTATAAAGGCCAAGCCACTTAAAGCGCGGCGCAAGGTCCTCCGGCGGGATGGACTTAAAGCCCTGCTTGGAGTAGATATCGATGACACGCTGGCGGGCGGAGAGACCACCGTCCTCGCGCTTGATCTCCTCGTCCGCGTTAAGCGGCTTTGTACCGTCGATTTTCCATTGTCCTTCTGGCTTGCGCGTACGAGACTTGGCGGTAGGTTTCGTTGCGGTAGTCATGGCGGTGAACAATTGCCTTTCGTAGTGGTTGCCAAAAACCTACCTGTCTAACCTCAATAGACAAAGCGGTTCGGATTAATTTCACCACTCTTTACAATGTGACCTGCGACAACATCGCCAAGCTGGAAGAATCTAAATAACCCGGTTGCCGGATTTACGTTAACGCGGTTCAATAAACCCCACGCTCACGAAGTTTCAGCAGACTAATCAGTCTAATATTCATAAAAGGAATTAGAACGACTAGTATTACGACCAGTACCTGAACGATGGCTTTTAGCGTTTAGCGCTAGTCGTTCCAATATTCCGTAAAAATCTTGAGGAAAGGCCCACTACTGACATGTCGCAAGCCCCACTGAAGGTAGCCGTCATCGGCGCTGGCCCAGCAGGCATCTACGCCTCTGACATCCTGGTTAAAAAGACCGGTGGCAATGTTGAGATCGATCTCATCGAGCAGATGCCAGCTCCCTTCGGCCTGATCCGCTACGGCGTGGCGCCGGACCACCCACGCATCAAGGGCATCGTCAACTCCCTGCACCGCGTTTTGGAAACCGAGCAAATTCGCCTCATCTCCAACGTGCACATCGGCCGCGACCTCACCGTGGCTCAGCTACAGGAGCATTATGACGCAGTCGTCTTCGCAACCGGCGCTGTCGGCGACCGCAACCTCGACGTCCCAGGCGCAGACCTCGAAGGCGTCCACGGCGCAGGCGAGTTCGTTGGTTTCTACGATGGCAACCCACGCTTCAACCGCGAGTGGGATCTCAGCGCAAAGGAAGTAGCCGTCGTGGGCGTGGGCAACGTTGGACTCGACGTCGCCCGCATCTTGGCGAAGACCGGCGACGAGCTCAAGGTCACCGAAATCCCAGACAATGTCTATGACTCCCTGGCCAAGAACCAGGCTGAAACGGTCCGCGTTTTCGGCCGCCGCGGCCCCGCACAGGCTAAGTTCACTCCGCTCGAGCTCAAGGAGCTGGACCACTCCCCGACCATCAACGTTGTTGTCGACCCAGAAGACATCGACTACGACGAAGCTTCTCTCGAAGCACGTGCAAACTCTAAGTCCCAGGATCTGGTCTGCCAGACCCTCGAGGGCTACGCCATCCGCGAGCCGAAGGATGCGCCGCACACCCTGCAGATTCACCTCTTCGAGCAGCCGGTCGAAATCCTCGGCGAGAACGGCAAGGTCACCGGCATCAAGACCGAACGCACGGAGCTGACTGGTGACGGCAACGTTCGCGGCACCGGCAAGTTCACCGAGTGGCCTGTCCAGGCTGTTTACCTCGCCGTAGGCTACCGTTCCGATGCCATCGATACCGTTCCTTTCAATACCGACAAAAACGTCATCAACAACGATGGTGGCCACGTCATCGAGCAGGACGGCAGCATCGTTCCGGGCCTTTACGCCACGGGCTGGATCAAGCGTGGCCCGGTCGGACTTATTGGCAACACCAAGTCTGATGCAACGGAGACCATCGGTATGTTGCTCGAGGACGCCGAGGCTGGCAAGCTTTCCCACTCCTCCGACGAGGACATCACCGCAACCTTGTCCGAAGCAGGCATCGAGTTCCTGACCTGGGATGGTTGGAAGAACCTCGACGCTGCCGAGCGTGCGCTTGGTGAGGCAGAAGGCCGCGAGCGCAAGAAGTACGTCGAGTGGGAGGACATGGTTACCCACTCCCGCGGCTAATTTTCCCGCATAAAAGCGCCAGCATTGTGCTGGCGCTTTTTGTGTTTTGCGGCGCGGCCACGCCCTGCGGCTCGGCTAGGGCGGCGCTCACCCGCGGCTCAGCCTCCGCGAATGTACCGTTTCTTGCAAATAGGCCGGCAAAGCTAGCCTGTTTGGGTTCACTATTTACAGGAAACGGTACACGCAGAAAGGCGGCCTGCGCGAAGGCACCGGCACGGGAAAGCGCCTAAGCGCGGATAATGCCGAGAACCTTCTCCACGATGGCATCGACCTCATCAGCAGTCTTTGCCTCGACGTTCAGGCGCAACAGCGGCTCAGTGTTGGAAGCACGCACGTTGAACCACGCATCGGTGCCTTTCAGCTCGACGGTCACGCCGTCGAGCTCGTCGATGGACTCAATCTCCTCAGCCAAACCGTCGAGCACTGCCTGCGTAGCAGCCTTCTGATCCTCCACGGTGGAGTTAATCTCACCAGAAGCTTCGTAACGCGAGTACTGCGCCATGAGTTCAGAAAGCGGCTTATCGGATTCGCCCAACGCAGCTAGCACGTGCATCGCAGCGAGCATGCCCGAGTCCGCGTTCCAGAACTCCTGGAAGTAGTAGTGCGCAGAGTGCTCACCGCCGAAGGCAGCCTTCTCCTTGGCCATCTGGGCCTTGATGAAGGAGTGACCCACGCGGGTACGCACAGCCTTGCCGCCGTTTTCAGCGATAAGCTCCGGGACCGTCTTGGAGGTAATCAGGTTGTGAATGATGGTCGAGCCTGGGAACTTCTTGAGGTAGCGCTCCGCGACAAGTGCACAAATAGCAGAAGGCGAAACTGCATCGCCGTTTTCATCGACCACGAAGCAGCGATCGGCGTCGCCATCGAAGGCGAGTCCGATGTCTGCCTTCTGCTCCTTCACAAAGGCCTGCAGGTCCACGAGGTTCTTCGGGTCCAAAGGATTAGCCTCGTGATTCGGGAAGGTGCCATCTAGCTCGAAGAATAGCTCGCGCACGTCAAAAGGAAGGCCCTCGAAGACCGCCGGAACCGTGTGTCCGCCCATACCGTTTGCTGCATCCACGGCTACAACGAGCGGGCGGGAAGACTCCAGCGGAACCAAAGAGCGCAAGAAGTTTGCGTAGTCAGGCAGGACCTCACGCTCGGAGACGGAACCTGCGGCGCCGTCGTAGGCTGGAACACCATCTACGAGCATGTCCTTGATTGCTTCCAGGCCAGTCTCCTGCCCCACCGGGACAGCACCGGCGCGACAAAGCTTGATGCCGTTGTACTTAGCTGGGTTATGCGAGGCGGTAAACATCGCGCCAGCGCATTCCATGGACCCTGCTGCAAAGTAGAGCTCATCAGTGGAGGTCAAGTTCAGCTTCACCACGTCCAGGCCCTGCGAAGCTACGCCTTCAGCAAAGGCAGCGGACAACGCCGGCGAAGAAGGACGCATATCGTGGCCCACAGCCACCGTCTTCTCGCCTTCTTCGCGCAAAATAGCGGCGAAAGCAGCACCAGTGTCGCGGACGAAATTCTCATCAATGTCTTCACCCACGACGCCACGGACGTCATAGGCCTTAATAACGGCGTTTAGCTGTTCACGAGTACGCATAACCTGCAATAGTACTCTTTCCCCAGCCCCAAATACTGGAGCCGTGGCCTAAAACTAGTCCTCTTTCAAGCGATGACGGCCGCCCGCGGCGGATTCGGTGGCGTCCTGAGTCGAGGCGTCGTCAGGCACGACGCTCAAGTGTGCTCGGCGACGCTGCTTTGCCTCGCTTACGCGGCGCGTGCGGAAGACCGGGTGGTTGGAGCTATCAGGATCGGCGCCATCAAAGTTGGCGGCGTAGTCAATGGGGTCTTGACCGGAGCCCGAACCATCTTCCACTAGGCCGGTAGTGACGCGCCCGCCCTCGCGAACTGCCTCGGCCAGGGCCATGAGGTCGTCTTCCTCGTCAAGCTCAATGCGGTCCACACGCACCATCTCCCAGCCGATGGGAGCGGTGATGCGGGAGCTGTGCTTTTCGCACAAGTCCCAGCTATGCGGATCAGTCTCCTCCGCGAGCGGGCCTACGACGGCCGTCTGCTGTGAATACGCGTAGGTCAAAGTTGCCACGGCGGGTTTGCCGCAGCCTGGACGAGAGCAATGACGAGAATGATTCACGGCAATGAGTCTAAACCTTTAGTTGAGATTTGAATAGTCGAAACTCGGCGCGTCCCGCACGAAAATGGTCATGCGAAACCTTAAAATCACGGGCATGACCATGCGCCGCCCCCACACTCGTCCGTTCCGCGACCGCCGCGGAAGGGGTATGCACGGACCGCTTTTGCCACAATCGACGCCGCGTTTCCGCAGCAAGAGCGAGCGCTTCGACATGGCCGTACTCGAGGCCTATGCCCCCATCCAGAATGCTTTTGCAGAGCAGCTCGCCGGATTGGACTTGGCGGTGGACACGGTTCCACGCATGCGGCTTTCTGCTGATATGACGGTCCTGCCGGAAGAGATCATCGCCGACGGCCCGGTACCTTTAGGCCGGGTTGTCCCTGCTGGCGTTGACGCTGCCGGCCACCCAACACGCGCCCGCATGGTAATTTTCCGGATGCCCATCGAGGAGCGTGCCGAAACATCTAGCGAACGCGCAGAGTTGCTAGGCACGGTTCTAACTGCGTTGGTGGCCAATTACCTCAACCTTGATCCGCAGGACGTTGATCCTCGGTTTAGCTGGTAAGCAAAAATCCTCCACCACAATCCACGCCCTAGCGCCAGATGACACTAAACATAGATAGAGGTGAAGGATTTAAGAAGAAAGGTTTCCCTAGCCGGAGGTTAACCAATCTCGCGCTTGAGGCGGCGGCGTTCACGATCAGACAGTCCGCCCCAGATTCCGAAGCGCTCGTCATGCTCTAGTGCATACTCGAGACACTCATCTCGCACCGCACAAGCCTGGCAGATACGCTTGGCTTCGCGGGTGGAGCCTCCCTTCTCCGGAAAGAAGGCTTCAGGATCAGTCTGCGCGCACAGTGCCTGGTCTTGCCACTCCTGCTCGACGGCGCCAAAAAGCTCATCGAGAGACATCTCTGCGGCAGCACCGCCACGGAGAATAGCGCCATTATTCGAGTTTTTCTCCACGCTAATTCCTTTCTCCGAGGTTGGGTAGGTTTCTTCTAAGTTGCACCGACCTTACACCAAAGCCAAAGTTTGGCGGAGGCGTCGCCGATGCGCTTGATTACACTGATGTTATTTCACACCGGATCACTAAATATCGTCAACCCGAAAACGAGGCCTTCCGGGGATTCTCTCCAAAAACGCAGCACACGATCCCCAACTTTCACATCCGTCACATAGATCCCCCTCCGGGGGTAAGGGCCGGGGGTACCATATGTAGTGGTGGTCCATATTCCTGTGAACAATTCCAAGGTTTGATCGGCGTGTCGCCACCATCTAAGCCGATCTGCTGGATCTCTGCGCGCACAAGCTGCCCAGCAACCAAAACCGTAAAAGACCAGCCAAAAAGCGAAAACTCCCACCACCTGCGCCCCCCTTAAAAGGAAACGGGTCGTGGGAGAGATAGCTTAAATGTCTGCTCTTTTTAAGCGTCAGAGCTGAAGCGGACGCCGGCATCCGGAATCTGTACGCCCGGGAAGACACGCATGCCTCCCTTGAGCTCACAGCGCGCTCCGATGACAGCGCCCTCACCGATGACGCAATTGTCGATGTGTGCGTTGGCGCCGATTTGCGCGCCCGAAGCGATAATCGAGTTGCTGATGATTGCCCCCGGCTCGATGGTCACGCCGTCAAAGACAACAGTGCCGTCCAGACGCGAGCCTGCACCGACCTCAGAGCCGCGGCCAATCGCGGTGCCAGAAAGCAACAACACACCGCCGGCGATTCCGGCAGACTCATCGACGAGGGACTCACCGGTGCGGCCTTCCAGCAGCGGCGAATGAGCAATGCCACGAACCAAGTCAGAAGAACCTCGCACGAAGTCATCTGGGCGGCCCATATCGCGCCAGTAGGAGTTGTCGACGTGACCTACCACCATGCGACCGGACTCCAACAGGCTCGGGAAGGTCTCACGCTCAACGGAGACCACGCGGTTAGCCGGAATGGTCTCAATGACTTTCCGCTTGAACGTGTAGCAGCCAGCGTTAATTTGGTTCGTTGGCGGATCCTCGGTCTTTTCCAAAAACGCCGTCACGCGGCCGTTGCTGTCAGTCGGAACGCAGCCGAAGGCGCGCGGGTCTGCCACGTTGAGCAGGTGCATGGTAACGTCCGCATCCTTTTCGTGGTGGGTTCGCAAGATGCCGCCCAGGTCCATACCGGAGAGAACATCGCCGTTGAAGACCATCACGGTATCGTGGCGCAATTTGTCGTAGACGTTGCGGATGCCGCCGCCGGTACCCAGCGCGGTCTCTTCTACTACGTATTCGATTTCCAGGCCCATATCGGAACCGTCACCGAAGTACTCTTCGAAGACCTCTGCCTTAAACGACGTCGACAGCACCACGTGGGTAACGCCCGCAGCCTTGATGCGGGCAAGAAGGTGCTGCAGGAACGGATAGTTAGCAGTCGGCAGCATCGGCTTTGGGGTGCCGATGGTCAGCGGGCGCAGGCGGGTTCCACGGCCACCGACGAGGATGACGGCATCGGTAGAAGCGCCCCATTGGACAGCTGCTTGACTCATAGAAGAATTCCTTATGCGAATAAATCGACGTGTTTTATCGGGGGTCAGTGTATATGCCCAAGGCGCCTAGCCACTGCTGCGGCACGCTAGGGCGCTTAGAGCAAACCCGCGCAACCGCAGTCCGGCCTTGAGCGCCAGTCGGACTGGCGCTTGCCACCACTGCGGATGGCGGTCGGCTTGGAAGCGGTAAGCCGAGTCGTGGTGGGCTCGCAGCATCGCGCCCGCATGCGCCTGGGTAGAGTGCCCTTTGGCATGGGTGATGATTGCCTCAGGGCAAAAGACGTTGCTCCAGCCCGCACGGCTAAAACGGTCACCCAGATCGACGTCTTCCATGTACATGAAGTAGCGCTCGTCAAAGCCGCCGATCTGCTGGAACGCATCCCACCGCACCAAAAGGCAGGAACCCGAAAGCCAGCCCGCCTCGCGCTCGACGGACATATGGGCGTCATTGCGATAGGCACGCGACCACGGGTTGCTAGGCCAGATGGTGCCAAACAGGGCGTGGCCGATGCCGGTGGTCAATGTGGGGATCGCACGCGCGGAAGGATAATACGAGCCATCCGGTTCCACGATGCGCGGGCCTACGGCTGCGGCTTGTGGATTCCGGCGCGCACACTCCACCAACTTATCCAAAGCTCCAGGAGTAAAAGTAACGTCTGGGTTGCTGATGAGGAAGAACTCTTCATCGACCTCACCCAACGCGCCGGAGCGGACAAGCCGCGCGCCGGCATTCATTCCGCCGCCGTAACCGATGTTGCCGCCCGTGTCTAAAAACACAACGTCGTCACGGCCAGCAGCCGCGGTCTGCGGCACTGAATCGGTGGAGCCGTTATCCGCCAAGACCACAGCCGTGGGCCGGTTGGTTGCGCTTTCCAGCGATTTAAGGAAATCCCCAAGGTAATGGCCCGGCGAATACGTCACCGTGACCACTGCGAGGGCAGTTACGTTATCTGTGTTCACAATGCTGCTTAGCGTACCCATACTCGCTGCTAGGTTGCTGCCAAGACACTACAAGCTTGACGAAAATCATGTATAGATCACGATTTCTTTCTCTTCTCGCCTAAACTGTCACAAGATCAGCCCCTAAATTGGCTACACGGCAAGCACCGAGAGAAGCCACCTTGCTTGCTGCCACCTTTGAACGCCACAATTAGAAAGTCCTCCTCCTGTGTCTTCTGAGAAAAAATCAGACAAGCAGCGTCGTTCCCGCGCCATCTCGCCCTCGCCCAATTCGGCGACGGCGGTAAAGCAACAGGGGTCCAAGCCCCTGAAGGCCGTCATGGCATTTGTATCGGCGGCAATCTTGGTGTTCTCTGGCGTTGGCTATGCCACCGTGGGCCGCGTGGGCGATGGCATGTCCTCTGTCTCTAACCTCGCGTTGGGCAACAAGGGTGGTTTTAAGGCAGACACCGAAGACGGCGCGATGGATATCTTGCTGGTGGGCAAGGATTCGCGCACGGATGCCAAGGGCAACCCGCTGTCAGACAAGGAACTGGCAGACCTCCACGCCGGCGTGGACGAGGGCGAGGAGAACACAGACACCATCATGATCATCCGCATCCCGGATGACGGCTCCCGTGCAACTGCGGTTTCGATTCCGCGCGATACCTACGTCGACGACGGCGAGTTTGGCAACACCAAGATTAACGCCGTTTTCGCTTCCCACAAGACGGACAAGGTCGAAGAGCTAGAGCAAGAAAACGCCGAGGCAGAGGTTGAAGGCAAGAAGAAACCACATTCCGCGAAGGAGATCGAGCAGCAGGGCGTGGAGGCCGGCCGCCAGGGGCTTATCAGCATGGTGCGCTCACTCACAGACATCGATATCGATCACTACGCTGAGGTCGGCCTGCTGGGCTTCGTGCTGCTTACCGACGCCGTCGATGGCGTCGACGTGTGCTTGAACAACGACGTTAAGGACGTCATGTCTGGCGCTGATTTCAAGAAGGGCCGCCAGACCCTCCACGGCGCCCAGGGCCTGTCCTTCGTCCGCCAGCGCTACGAGCTTCCACGCGGCGACCTGGACCGCATCGTGCGCCAGCAGGCATACATGGCTTCTTTGGTTTCCAAGGTGCTCTCCTCCGGCACCCTGGCTAACCCAAATAAGCTCTCCAAGATTGCTGACGCAATCGAACGCTCTGTAGTCATCGATGAGGGCTGGGACGTCATGGGTTTGGTCACCCAGCTTTCAGGCTTGGCCGGCGGCAACGTCACCTTCACCACCATTCCGGTGACCTCCATCGACGGCGTGGGTGACTACGGTGAGTCCGTCGTGACCATCGACAAGAAAGAGGTCCATAAGTTTATGGATGACCTCGCCAAGACTGCGGAGCAGACGGAGGAAGCCGCGGCGTCGTCAAGCGCAGAGGCAGGCTCCAACCCTTCCGAAAAGCCAGTAGCCGATGGCATCGAGGTCAACGTGCTCAACGCGGGCAGCATCGATGGCCTGGCCTCCGGCGTTGGCACATGGCTGACTGGCGTGGGCTACAAGGTCGACCAGACCAGCAATGCCGAGCCGGGCCTATACTACGAGTCCCAGATTGTCGCCGCGGATGAGAACGACCAACGCGCCAAAGACTTGGCTGAGCAGCTCGGTGGTCTGCCGGTTACTTCCAGCCCGTCGCTGGACGAAAACACCTTTGTCGTCGTGGCTTACGACGACTACAAAGGCCCATCTGACGAGGAAGCGCAGGCCGCAGAGCCCACCGACTCCGAACCGGGCGAACAGGTCGGCACCCCAGGCAGCGACATGGGCGCGGCAGAGGTTGCCCCGGAGATCGACGCCGGCGGCGAGGGCCCGCGCTGCGTGAACTAAACGCTACACAAACTAAGTAATTCTCGAGCCAGGGACCTAATTCAAAAGGTTCCTGGCTTTTCTTAGGGATCGTTCCCCAGTTTTTGGCAGGTAGTTGCCATTTAATGTTAAAAATGAGTATCCCTATCACTCACTTTCCGGGGCGCTCGAGGGCCCAGGGCCGTAGTGTGAAAGCATTCCCTGCCGCGCTAAGGCTCAGTCACCTACGATGGGCGGACATGGATATGCTTCAGCACCTACTTTCCGCAGATGCCGCAGCGCCGCGCCTGACTTTCTACAACGAAGCCACCGGCGCGCGCATGGATTTTTCCGCACAGACCTTGGATAACTGGGTCTCCAAGATTGCCAACATGCTCCTAGAAGAGCTTGAGCTCGATTCCGATTCCCTCATTTTCCTCGACCTCCCTGTTTCCTGGCAGCCCGCAGTTATCGCTTTGGGCGCCATTGCTGCCGAGGTCCACACAGCGTTCACTCGCGCTGAACTAGACGGTGCAAGCCCCGATGTTATTTTTGCCGCGCCCGAGGGCTACGCAGAGTTGACTGAGGAATTCGCAGGAGCCGATGTTGTGCTCGTTACCGATGACCCATTCGGGCGCGGCGTCATCGAATCCGGCGGCGAATTGCCCGCGGGCGCCATCGACTTTGGGCCCACCGTGCGTTTCTACGGCGATCAGTTCTATGGCCCCACCACCGCTTTGCCGGAGCTTTATTCTGCCGCCGGCCCTGCCCAACGCGTGATGTCCGCGGGGTGGAAGGACAAGGATTCCTTTAAGAAGTTGATTCTCGAACCGCTCGCATGTGGAGGCTCCGCCGTTATTGTCGCCGGCATGTGCACTGCCGAGCGTTTAGAAGAAATCGCCGCCAACGAGAAGGTGGATCTGCGTCTTTAGCTGGCACGAACGCCATCGGCGGGGTTAATTCCCAGAAACTCCTGGAGGCGCGTGACCACGGCATGGATTTCCGCGGTGGCAAAGTGCCCGCGACGCCAAGCCGCGTGCAGGGGCACACCGCCTAGCATCTCCTCCTCATTGCAGATGCGCAGGCCTACCGCGTCGTGGGCCTGCAGAGCACTGGAGATGGCGATTGCACGCCCGGCTCGCGCGAGGGCGATGAGCGTAACGGTGTCCTCGCACTCGACGACGTCGCCAAGCACAGCGTGGTTGCGCCCTACAAAGGCATCGAAGAGCCCGCGTGAGACGCTGCGCCGGCCTGACATGGCGAGACGATGAGTGACCAAGTCCCCCACGTCAATGCTGTCTTGGCCCGCTAGAGGGTGCTCCTTGTTTACCCAAGCCCGGATAGTGGCCTCCCCCAACGGAACGGAATCGAGCCCCTCCTTTACTGGAATTGGCGTCACCACCACATCGGCGGTGGTATCTAGCGCTTGGTACACCTCGTAGTGCTCGACCGCCAGCGTGGTCAGAAGCGGAATCTCCTCGCGCGCGTCAACGATGAAAGGCGCCAAGATCGTCGAGATGGTCGTCGGCGTTGCCGCCACCTGCAAGGCGCGCATCTCGCCGCGTTGCAGCGCCGAAACCGCCTGCGTAGCCCTGTTATTATCTGCCACCAATTGCTGGCACACGGGAATCAATGCCTTGCCCGCCTCGTTGAGACGCAGCACCCCAGCTGCGCGTTCGAAAAGCTCGAGCCCCAGCTCCTCCTCAAAGCGCCGCAGCTGGCGGCTTAGCGCCGGCTGGGTGATGCTCAATTGCTCTGCCGCGGTGGTCACGGAACCGGTGCGCGCGAGCGCCAAGAAATATTTCGCCCTCGTGTAATCCATAAAACTTCATTTAACACGAGCTATTACCAATGGGCATGGATTTGAAAAATCTTAGACATTAGACAACATGGACGAAATTCCTTCACAATAAGGTGAAATTGTTGTACCAATCACAGAAGAAGGATTGTCTGAAAACTATGACTCGTCGCCATGTTGGCACCGCCATCGCTGAATCTCTCGCAGCACACAACGTCAAGCGCGCATACCTCGTCCCAGGCGAGAGCTTCCTGCCAGTACTTGATGGGCTCTATGACAGCCCCATCGAAACCATCGTTACCCGCCAGGAAGGCGGCGCTTCCTACATGGCAGAGGCACACGGCAAGGCCACCGGTGAGCCGGGCGTCGCAATGGTCACCCGCGGCCCAGGCGCTTCCAATGCTTTCGTTGGTATCCACACCGCCTGGCAGGATTCCACCCCGATGGTCCTCTTCGTGGGCCTTATCCCCTTCCCCGACCGTGACCGTGAGTCGTTCCAGGAATTCGACCCAAAGGCGTGGTTTGGAACCCAGACCAAGCAGGTCTTCATCCTCGATGACCCATCCCGTGCTTCCCACGTGGTGGCGGAGGCATTCTTCCAGGCCAAGCAGGGCCGCCCAGGCCCAGTAGTGGTGGGCCTGCCGGAGGACATTCTCCACTTGGACTTCGACGGGGAGATTATCCAGCCAATCAACGTGACAGACGGCGCGGTATCCCCAAGCGATATCGCCGCGCTTTCCGAGGCCCTACGCTGCGCCGAGCGCCCACTCATCTTCGCCGGCGGCCCACGCTGGACCCCAGAGTCCGCACGCCAAATCACCGAGTTTGCAGAAACCAACCAGATTCCGGTGGTCCACGATTTCCGCGCCAGCGACCGCATCCCTTTCTCTTCCCCGGCCAACGCCGGCTGGCTGGGCTACGGCCGTGACGAGAAGGCAGCTGCGCTGCTCAAGGATTCCGACCTCGTACTCGCCGTTGGAGCAGTGCTTGGCGACGTCCCGACTGACGGCTACAAGCTGCGTCAAGGCGCAAATGACCGCAACTTCTTCATCAACATCGATTCCAGCCTGCGTGGCAACTCCGCAGCCGTCACCCGCCACATCCTGGCCAGCCCGGTAGCCTTCGCCGAAGCGCTGTCTGAGATCAATACGGGCGAGGTCTGCGCTGCCCAGCAGCAGTGGTTCGCGGATGCGCACGCGGCGCAGGTGGCTTTCTCTACGGTTCAGGACGAAGCCGACTGGCGCCCGGCTCCTGAGGGAACCGCACACATCGAATCACTCATGCGCGCCATTCAGGAGCAGGCCCCAGAGGATTCCATCTACACCTTCGGCGCCGGAAACCACTGCATCTGGGCGCAGCAGTTTATGCGCACCAACGTCTACCCCTCCCAGTTCAGCGTGCGCAATGGCTCGATGGGCTACTCCGTTCCAGGTGCGGTCTCCACCAAGCTGGAGTTTCCTGAGCGCACCGTCATCGCCATTGCTGGCGACGGCGAGTACCTGATGAACGGCCAAGAGCTGGCTACCGCCCTGCAGTACGGCGCTCCTTATCTGACTGTCGTGATGTCCAACGGCGAGTTCGGCACCATCCGCGATCATCAAAAGAACCACTTCCCTGATCGCGTTTCCGGTACCCAGCTTTCCAACCCGGATTTCGCCGCCGTCGCCCGTGGCTTTGGCGCACACGGCGAGCTTGTCACTTCCGACGCCGAGGCAGGCCCTGCCGTCGAGCGCGCCCTGCAGGCTATGCGCGAGAAGCAGATTCCAGCAGTCATCAACGTGATTGTGGATCAAGCTCTGTCGCTGCCTGACAACGACTAAAACTGTCCCCAAACAAAGGATTTTTCAATGAGCGATACCGTTGCTACCGCTGTTGAGCGTGCAGAGGTCAAACCTGCTGGCTCCACGATGACTTGGGTCATCACCCTGTTCGGCACTGCCGTCGGCGCAGGAATTTTGTTCCTTCCACTTAACGCTGGTGGATTTGGTTTCTGGCCACTGGTCTTTGCCACGGTCTTCATCCTGCCGCTAGTCTATTTCTCGCACCGCACCTATGTCCGAATAGTCAGTGGCGCGCCGATCCGCGACCACGGCAAGGACGTCCTGGAACTGGCCACGCAGTATTTTGGCCGCACCTCCGGCATCGTTATCGCCATTTTGTACTGGCTCGCTATCTTCCCCACGGTGCTGATTTACGGCATCAGCATCACCAACTCGGTCGATAGCTTCATCGTCAACCAACTGGGTGGACCTTCCATCAACCGGTGGGTACTCGCCATCCTTTGCGTGGGCATTATGACCGGCGCGTTCGCCGTGGGCCGCAAGCCCATGCTGTGGCTGGCCCAGGTGCTGGTCTATCCGCTCATCTTCGCTTTGGCAGCAACGTCCATCTATCTCATCCCACGCTGGGATTTTCAGAGCTTCCTGCACTACGACAACGGTGAAGGCGACTTTGGAATCCTCAAGGGAATCCTGCTGATTCTGCCGGTGCTTGTATTTTCCTTTTCCCACATGGCGGCACTGTCTCAGTTCGCACTAGACATGCAGCCGGCCTATGGCGAGAAGACCGCCAAGCGCGTTGACCGCACGGAGATGCTTACCGCCATCTTGCTGGTGGTCTTTACCATGTTCTTTGTTTGGTCATGCGTCCTGGCTTTGGGCGCCGACGGAATGAATGAGGCGCTGGAACAAAACATTCCGGTACTGTCCTACTTCGCTAACGTCACCGGCACCCCGTTCATGGCCTACATGGCACCCGTTGTGGTCATGTGCGCCATCATCTCCTCCTACTTCGGCCACATGCTGGGCACCGAGGAAGGCACAGAGTACCTGCTGCGCCTAGCAGCGCCAAAGCTGGCTGAGCGCATCTCGCACCGCAGCCTGCTTAACATCATCTATCTCATCACCTTCGTTGGCACTACCCTGGTGGCGGTCTATAACCCATCCATCGTGTCGATGATTTCGGTCGTCGGTGGCATCTTCGTGGCTTTCCTCGTTTACCTGGTCCCGGTCTACATGTTCAAGAAGTTCGACGCTTATTCCAAGTTCAAAAATGACCCGTGGAACTACTTCGTATTCGGCATGGGAATCGTCATTATGGCGGTTACCGTGTGGAACATGTTCTAATTCTTATCTATCACTTCTTAAAAGTCGCTTTAAAGTTAGGAGTTTTATAGTCATATGCTTCGCTCTGATCTCAACAAGTTCCCTGATTACAAGCCCGGCAAGTCCGACGGCGACAAACTGAAGCTCTCCTCCAACGAAATCCCTAACCCGCCGCTTCCTTCCGTGCTCGAGGCAATGACGCGGGCGGCAGCGGAGACCAACCGCTACCAGATCGATGGCTGCCCAGAACTGACCACCGAGCTTTCTAAGTACCTGGGCGTTCCTGAAGATCACCTCACCATCGCAGCGGGCGCCTCGGCCATCGTTCAGCAGGCCATCGGAATGTCCTGCCACACTGGTGACGAAGTAATCTTCCCGTGGCGCAGCTTCGAGGCTTACCCGCTCTACGTGCGCATGGCCGGCGCGGAACCAGTGATGACTCCGCTTACCGAGGACGACCGCTTGGGCTTGGATGCCGTAATCGAGGCCATCACGGACAAGACCCGCGCCATCATCCTCTGCAACCCGAATAACCCAACCGGCACCACCATCACCAAGGGCGAGTTCCGTGACTTCATGGAGCGGGTTCCGAAGGACATCGTGGTTATCCTCGATGAGGCTTACTGGGAGTACAACGACGCGGAGGATACCCCGGACTCTGCCGAGGAGATTTTCAACTACCCGAACCTGGTGGGCGCCCGCACCTTCTCCAAGGCCTTCGGCCTTGCCGGTGCACGCGTGGGTTACGGCATCGCCTCCCCGGAGCTCATCCACGGCCTCAAGCTAATGACCATGCCGCTAACGGTTACCTACATGGCAGAAAAGGCTGCCATCGCAGCGCTTAACTCGGCAGAGGAGCTGCTTGCCCGCGTCGAAGAGACCAAGGTGCAGCGCGAGCGCGTAGCAGAGGCAATTGGCGCGCGCCCTTCCAAGGGCAACTTCGTTTGGATTCCACGCGGCGACGCCGAAGAGGTTGAACGCAAGCTTTCCGACGAAGGCGTCATCATTCGCCGCTACCTGGATGAAGGCGTTCGCGTTTCCATTACAACTGAGGAAGAAACAAACATCTTCTTGGCCGCCTGGGAGCGTGCGGGCATTCGCCCATACGGCGAATAATCGCCTTCTATCCCATCGCCCTTTCCCTACTTAGACGGCGGTTGCTCACCTGGAACCGCCGGCAGGAAATCTGCCAATAACGCCGCCAAACCCGTTTGAAACGGATCTTCCGCAAACGGGTTGGCGGCTTTTTGCTCTTTAGTTGCCGCAGCCGAAAGTTTTTCTTGCCATGCAGCACGAGCGCTGCGCAGATGCGGTGCTTCTATATCACCGTCTTCGGGAACCTCGAAGATTTCTTGGGGAGCATTGGCGTCGAAGGCGGAGCCGTAGATGAAGGACTCCAGCATGATGATCCGCGGCAGAATCTGCGCGGATTCGACGCCGGCAAATGCCAGTACCTCAGCTAATTTTTCGTACATTTTCACTGCCCGTGGAGCACCGGACACGGGGGTAGAAGCAATGACCTCCACCAGCGGATAGTGCCGCGCGAATACATCGCGGTAGGAACGCGCCCAGACCTCTAATGCGTAACGCACGCTCACCTCGCCCGCTAAGGCGGCGTCGAGAAGCGATGCGTCTACCTGCGCCATAACCGCATCCTCTACAAGGATGAGCAGCTCATGTTTGTTAAGTACATGGTTGTACAACGCACTCGGCCCCACCCCCACTTCGCGGGCAATTCGGGCCATTGTGAGTTTGGCATAGCCACTTTCCTCCACAATTTTTAAAGCGGCCTCGGCAATTTTCTCACGGTTTACCAGCGCCTTTGGTGGCCGACCTTTAGCGCGCGAAAAATTCATGGCTCAAACCTCTATCCAGAGTCACATTGATTCCTGTACAGTGACACGCAACACAAAATGAATGTTGTTCATTTTGCGCTGAGCTTTCAAACAATTTTCCCATAGACGTTTCCTCTGCACCGCGTAGAGGAAGATGTTCACCACTTCGCACAGGAGAACCCACCATGTTGTCATTATTTAGCAACGAATCCAACACCAACCCGGTCCTCGAGCGCGACGTTGTCGTCATCGGCGCGGGCCCTGCCGGCCTCATGGCAGCACGCACGCTGAAGAATAAGGGCCTTTCCGTCGCAGTCTTGGAAGCCCGCGACCGCGTCGGCGGCCGTACTTGGAATGGCAAGGTCAAGGATGCCGAGGGTGTCGAGCACTTCGTGGAGCTGGGCGGACAGTGGATTTCCCCGGATCAGACGCGGCTCATCGAGCTCGTTGATGAGCTAGGACTCGAAACCTTCCAGCGCTACCGCGAGGGCAAGTCCATCTACGTTGCCCCAGACGGCACCCGCCATGAGTACGAGGGCACCGTCTTCCCTGCTTCCGAGAAGACCATCGCGGAGATGGACCGCCTCATCAAGATCATGGATGACCTCGCAGCCGAAATGGACCCGGCGCGCCCCTGGGCACACCCGCGTGCGAAGGAGCTGGACTCCATCTCCTTCCGCAAGTGGCTCGAAGGCTTGTCTGATGACCCGGAGGCAATCGACAACGTCTCCATCTACGTCGCCTCGGGCATGCTCACCAAGCCTTCCTATGCTTTCTCCACCCTGCAGGCAGTCCTGATGGCTGCTTCCGCGGGCTCCTTCTCCAACTTGGTCGACGAGGACTTCATCCTGGACCGCCGCGTGGTCGGCGGCATGCAGTCCGTGTCTCTGACCATGGCCGAAGAGCTAGGTGAGGATGTTTACCTCGGCACCCCTGTGCGCGAGCTGCACTGGGCCGAGGTTGACCCAACCACCGCTGATGACCTCAACAAGGTCGCAGCCGACGTTCGCAACGGCGTGCCGAACAACGGCGAGGCCCGCGAGGTCATCGCCTACTCCGAGAAGGTCACCGTGAAGGCGCGCTACGCCGTGCTCGCGGTTCCACCAAACCTGTACAACCGCATCTCTTTCGTTCCGCCGCTGCCACGAGACCAGCAGATCGTGCACCAGCACATCTCCATGGGCTTGGTCATCAAGGTCCACGCCATCTACGACAAGCCTTTCTGGCGCGAAGAGGGCCTTTCCGGCACCGGCTTCGGCGGCGGCCGTTTAGTTCAGGAGGTCTACGACAACACCAACTACGGCAAGAACTTTGCTGCCTCTGCCGAGGGCGAAGAAGACCAGTACGGCACTTTGGTTGGCTTCGTCTCCGACGTTTATGCCGAGGAAATGTGGCACCTGCCTGAAGAAGAGCGCAAGGAGCGCATACTTTCTGCCATGGCGGACTACCTGGGCCCGAAGACCAAGGAGCCAATCGCGTTTTACCTCTCCGACATGGCCGCTGAGGAGTGGACCCGCGGCGCCTACGCCACCTCTTATGACCTGGGCGGCCTATCCCGCTGGGGCCACCTGCAGAACGAGCCGACCGGCTCCATCTACTACGCCTGCTCCGACATCGCTGCCGAGGGCTACCAGCACGTCGACGGTGCTATCCGCCAGGGCGAGCTCGTCGCCCAGGAGATTGCCGATAAGGGTTAAATATTGTCTGCTTCTGATTTTGATCGCCGCGCAGCCACCGGACATATCTTGGTGGGCTACGTTGCTACGGACTATGGCAAGGACGCGCTCCGCTTGGGCATCGCCCTTGCTAAGACCCGCAACGTCAACCTTGAGATCGTCATGGCCGCGCCGGCCAATAATTCCTTCTCCGGTGTCTACCCGCACGACCGCGGATACAGTTCCATCCTGGAAGAACAGATTGCAGGTTGGTTACAGGAGGCGCTGGGCGAAGTCCCCAGTGACATCCGCGCCACCGCCCGAATCGTCCCCGGCGAGTCTGAAGCCGAAGCGCTCAATCGCGCGGCGGAAGAACTGGACTGCGACATGATCGTGGTTGGTGCGCGCAAGGGCGGCCTTTTTGGCCGCTTCCAAATGGGTACTGCGGTCAACACGTTGTTGCACTCCGGTACTGTCCCTATCGCTCTCGCGCCACGCGGCTACTCCTACCCCGGTCCAATTAGCCGCATCACCGTCATGTTTGGTCCGCGCCCAGGCACCACGGACGTCATCGCAATTGGTTTGGACCGCGCGCGGCGCCGTCGCCTTCCGCTGCGACTGCTTTCGCTCGTGCTGCCTGGCGAGTCCGATCTGCATGGCCTCGGCACCGACGTTCCCAATGCGGTACGCGCTTATGCCAACCGCAAGCTGGGCGATATCGCCGAAGAAATGCTCTCGGCTGGTTACGCCACAACCGACGTCGCCACTGGGCGCGACGTCGAAGCCGCAATGGAAAACGTCACCTGGCAAGACGGAGAGCTCGCCGTGGTTGGCTCTTCTCGCCTCGCGGTTCCCGGCCGGCTCTTCTTGGGTGGCACGGCGTCGCGAATGCTGCGCTCCATTCCCGTTCCCATGGTCGTCGTACCAGCCGGCTACATGCACGCCGGCGCCGACCACGAAGCGATCTAGCAGACGCTTTCGCCCAGATCGCTTCCTACCACCAGACCGTATTTCCTAGTTCTTTTTGAAAGGCGGTGAGTAGTCATGACTAGTGCCACTCCTGCACCACCGATTCAGCCCACGCCAGGAAGCGGCGATAACATCGCTTCCACCAAGGGCCTGGCTACCGGGCGCGTCGGCTTACTCGGCGCAGTCGTCATCGGCATCAGCTGCATCGCGCCGACCTATACGCTGACTTCGGGACTTGGCCCCACCATTTCCGCGGTGGGCGAGTTTGTTCCGGCGGTCCTCCTTTTGGGATTCATCCCGATGCTCCTGGTGGCCTTTGCCTACCGTGAGCTCAACAATGCGGTTCCGGATTCCGGTACCTCATTTACTTGGGCCACCAAAGCCTTTGGTCCCTGGGTGGGCTGGATGGGCGGATGGGGCCTTATTACTGCCACCATCCTGGTGCTCTCGAACCTTGCCGCAGTCGCCGTGGACTTCTTCTATCTCCTCCTTGCCCAGATAGCAGGCCGCCCCGAAATTGCAGACCTAACGCGCAATCTCTGGATCAATATCCCCACCACGATGGTCTTCATCGCCATCGCAGCCTGGGTTTCCTACCGTGGCCTAGATTCCACGCAGAAGCTGCAATACGTGCTGGTTGCCATCCAGATCATGGCCATTGTGGTCTTTGACATTGTGGCCATCGTGCGCGCTTATAAGGGCGGTGGATTCGACTTCACCCCGATTTCAGTTTCATGGTTTAATCCGCTGGAAATCGGCAACTTTTCCCTCATCGCGGCCGGCATTTCCTTGTCCATCTTCATGTTCTGGGGCTGGGACGTCACGCTGACGATGAACGAGGAAACAAAGAACCCAGAAAAGACTCCGGGGCGCGCTGCAACCATCACGGTCTTGGTCATCATCAGCCTCTACATTCTGACGGCCTTGGCTGTCATCACGTGGGCAGGAACGGGTGATGAAGGCCTGGGTGCCGGCAACCCGGAGAACCAGGAATCGATCTTCGCCGCGCTCTCCTCCCCTGTGCTGGGCTCGGCCGCCCTGCTTATCTATGTCGCTGTGCTCTCAAGTTCCTTCGCCTCGCTGCAGTCCACGATGGTGGGCCCCGCCCGTACGCTGCTGGCGATGGGCTATTACAAGGCGTTGCCGCCGGTCTTTTCCAAGATCAGCCCCAAGTTCCGCACGCCGTCTACGGCCACGATTGCCTCCGCTATTGCAGCGGGCGGTTTCTACACGGTCACGCGCATCCTTTCTGAGAACGCTCTGTGGGACACCATCTCTGCCCTCGGATTGATGATCTGCTTCTACTACGGCATCACCGCCGTGGCCTGCATTTGGTACTTCCGCCACGAGCTTTTCAGCAGCGTACACAACATCATCTTCAAGTTCGTCTTCCCCCTGCTGGGTGGCGGCTTCTTGCTGCTGATGTTCTTTACCACCGCATTCGATTCGCTTAGCCCGGAATACGGTTCTGGCTCCTCAATTTTCGGAGTGGGCACCGTCTTCGTGCTGGGCATGGGAATTCTGTTGCTCGGCGCCGTATTAATGCTGTTCACGCGCTTTGCCCATCCGGATTTCTTCAAGGGCCGCACATTGAAGCGGATAACGTCCGGCGAAGACTCTCAATTGCCGCTAGTTTAGAGGCTAGCCCTATTTCAACCTAGTTCACTATTAGGCTCTAAAAAGAGCTGGATCACACAACAAGGAGTATTAATGTCTAACACTTACCGAGTTCAGAACCCTGCTACTGACGAGATCGTCGAGACCTTCGACTCCGCCACCGACGCCGAGGTAGAAGGCGCACTGGCGAAGGCCGCCGCAGCCTACCGCGAGTGGAGCGCGCGCCCGATGTCCGAGCGCGCGGAAATCGTTGCTCGCGCAGCACACCTCTTTGCGGAGCGCAAGGAGGAGCTGGCCAAGATTGCCGCGGAAGAGATGGGCAAGCCAATTTCCGAGGGCATCGAGGAAGCAGAGTTCTCAGCGGCCATCATCAAGTACTACGCCGATAACGGCGAGGAATTCACCAAGGATCAGCCGATTCCGGCTTCTGCCAATGGCACTGCGGTAATCCGCCGCCTGCCCATCGGCCCGCTGCTTGGCATCATGCCGTGGAACTTCCCCTACTACCAGATTGCCCGCTTCGTGGGCCCGAACCTGGTCCTCGGCAACACCATCGTCCTAAAGGATGCAGAAATCTGCCCTCGCTCCGCACTCGCCGTGCAGAAGATCATGGATGACGCCGGCATTCCGGAAGGCGTGTACAACAACATCTTCGCCACCCACGATCAGATTTCCACCATCATCGCGGATCCACGCATCCAGGGAGTTTCCCTGACTGGCTCCGAGCGCGCCGGCGCCATCGTGGGTGCCCAGGCAGGCCAAAACCTGAAGAAGGCAGTGCTCGAGCTCGGTGGATCCGATCCTTACATTCTTCTCGATACCGACGACGTCAAGGAAGCAGCCAAGCTGGCGTGGACGACCCGCATGTACAATACGGGCCAGGCCTGCAACTCCAACAAGCGCATGATTGTCATGGAGGACATCTACGAGGAGTTCGTGGCTGAGCTGACCAAGCTCGCACAGGCAGCAAAGGCAGCGCCTGCCGACGCCCAGGGCGAAGGCACCTACTCCTGCCTGTCCTCGCGTGCGGCTGCGGAGACCCTGCACGATCAGATTCAGCGCGCGGTGAAGGAAGGCGCTTCCTTGCGCGCTGGCGGCGAGCTGGCGGACAAGGGTGCTTTCATCTCCCCCGCCGTTATCACCGACATTCCAGTCGGCTCTGACATCTACTACGAGGAGTTCTTCGGCCCAGTTGCTGTGGTCTACAAGGTTTCCTCCGACGAGGAAGCGCTCGAGCTGGCTAACAACACCCAGTTCGGCCTGGGCGGCACCGTCTTTTCCAAGGACACCGAGCGCGCAGCCGCCATCTCTCGCCGCCTCGAGGTGGGCATGGCCAACGTCAACACCCCGGCCGGTGAGGGTGAAGAGCTGCCTTTCGGCGGCGTGAAGCGCTCTGGCTTCGGCCGTGAGCTCGGCCCGCTGGGCATGGATGAGTTCGTCAACAAGCAGATGTACTACATCGAAAACTAGTCCTGCTGGCTTGCCGCCCACGCTCATACGCAAAAGGGAGGCTGTCACTAACCAAAGCGTTAGTGACAGCCTCCCTTCTTTTGATTAAGCCCTAGGGCTCAATCAGTTGAGCTTGCCAACTGACTAGTCAGAAGATCCGGTGGAAGACCCGTCGTCGGAAGCACAGGCATCGTAGACCAGACCGCCTACCAGAAGTCCGGCAGCCACGAGGGCAAGACCGGCGCCTAGCTTGCGCACCTCCGGGGAAATCTTCGCGTTGAAGGCCGCGAGCTGGCGATTAGCCTGCTCGACCTGGCCGGCCAGCTGCGGGTTGAAGATACCCAGCTGCTTCTGCGTCTGAGTGTTGAACTGCTGCCACTGGCGTGCCAGCTGTGCCTGCATCTCAGACAGACCTGGAATGCGAACCTGTGCTGCCAGACCTGCCGGGATGAGCAGCAACAGTGGCAGCCCCACTGCCAAGCCGGTAGCCACACAACGCTCAGAAGGCTGGTAGCTCGAGGAACCATCCGAAGAGCCATCAGAAGACCCATCCGAGCTGCCTGGGTTCTTGCCGGGGTCAGTACCCGGATCAGTGTTCGGCTCGGTGACGGTCACGGTGATGCTGTCGATTTCCTTGTCGGAGTCATCGCGGACGATGACGGTTACGGTATCGCCTGGCTTGGCGTCTGGCTTGATGGTGACGATGACATCGCCGTTCTCTTCCAAGGTCGCGGAACCTGGGCCGGTGGTCTTATCGACGTTGGCACCTGCCGGTACCTTGCCGCCGACATTTGGAACCTTCACGACGCCACCAGCCGGGGCCTTCGCATCGTTCCAAGACGGTTCATCCGGGGTTGGGTCGGTTGGATCCGTCGGGTCGGTTGGATCCGTCGGGTCGGTTGGATCCGTCGGGTCGGTCGGGTCCGTCGGGTCGGTCGGATCCGTCGGGTCGGTCGGGTCCGTCGGGTCCGTCGGGTCCGTCGGGTCGGTCGGATCCGTTGGGTCGGTCGGATCCGTCGGGTCGGTCGGATCCGTCGGGTCGGTTGGGTCGGTCGGATCGGTCGGATCCGTTGGGTCGGTCGGGTCGGTCGGGTCGGTCGGATCCGTCGGGTCGGTTGGGTCGGTCGGATCCGTCGGATCGGCTGCGACGACGTCGATGGTGAACGTCGTGGTGGACTTGTTTCCAGCGGCGTTGGTTGCCGTGATAGTAACCGTGCTGCGGCCAAAGGCGCTCGGCTTGCCGCTGATGGTGCCGGTAGCTGGGTCAAATTCGACGCCAGTAGGCAGGCCGGTTGCGCGCAGCGTTGCTGCTGGGTCATCGCTGTGAACGGTGACTTCAGTGACGTCTTCGCCCAGCTTCACGGTCTGATCCGAAATCGGGTCAAGCTTCGGCGCGCTGGTATCGGCCGGCTCACGGACCACGATGGTGAAGGTTTCGTCGGTGGCATTGCCGCTGGCATCGGTGACCGTCACGGTGACCTCGTAGGTGCCCGGCTTGGTCGGGGTGCCGGTGATGGTGGCAACGCCGTCAACGGTCTCAAGCTTCACGCCATCCGGCAGACCGGAGGCCGTTACCTTATCCGTGTCCGAATCAGAAGAGACCCGAATCGTTTCAATCGGCGTATTGGCATCGACAGCCTGATCTGCAATCGGATCCACCTGCGGACCGGTTGCATCCTTTACGGTGATGGTCAGCTTCTTTTCGGTAGTATTGCCTGCCGCATCGGTGGCGGTCACCGTCACTTCATAGGTGCCCGGAGTAGTTGGCACACCGGAAATCTCGCCGGTGGACGCGAAGAACCGAACGCCATAAGGCAAGCCAGTCACGGTCAGGGTAGCCTGCGGGTCATCCGAGGTGATGTGAATCGGGTCAAGCTCGGTGTCTTCCGTGACGGTCCGATCGGCGACGCCGTCTAAGGAAGGCCCCTCAGAATCGACCACGGTGATCGTGAACTTCTCGACGGAAGACTTACCGTCGGCGTCAGTGGCCGTTACGGTGACCACGATGGGGAAGTCACCCGCGCGGGTTGGAGTACCCGAAATCGTATTGGTATTGGTGTCGTAAGTAACGCCGTCCGGCAGCCCGGTCACGGTGATCGTCGTAGAAATCGACGGATCCGTCACGGTTGGCTTAATCTCCGTAATCGCTTCCCCTAGCGGCACCTTCTGATCCGAAATTGGTTCCAGAACCGGCGCTCCAGGGTCGACGACGGTGATGGTGAAGGTCTCCTTGGTCGTGTTGCCCGCGGCATCGGTGACAACCACGGTCACGGGGTGCTCACCAGCGGTGGTTGGCGTGCCAGAGATGGTCCGGGTTTCTGGGTCGAAGCTGAGACCAGCAGGCAGGCCGATGACCGTCACGGTGTCGCTCGGATCGTCGCTGTCTACCTTGACAGGAGCGATGGCAACGCCCTTCTTTACCGCTTGATCGTCGATGGGGTTGACCTTCGGAGCAGTGGAATCGCTGACCGTGATGGTGAAGTCAACGTAGGAGGTGTTTCCGGCCGCATCGGTTGCCAGGACGCGCACTGGGTAAGTGCCCGCGGTGGTTGGCGTGCCGGAAATCGTGTTGGTAGCGGCGTCATACTGAACGCCCTCTGGCAGGCCGACTACGGAAATCTTGGCATCAGGGTCATCCGCCTTGACAACGATATCTTTAATGGCGCTGCCGGCAGCAACGTCTTGGTCACTGATCTCGTCCAGCTTTGGCCCCTGGGCATCGGTGACGGTGATGGTCGAGGTATCGATAGCCTTGTTGCCCGCTTCGTCGACCGCGGTCACGGTCACGGTGTAGGTGCCCGGCTTGGTTGGGGTACCGGTGATTAGTCCCGTCTCTGGGTCAAAAGTCATGCCATCAGGTAGGCCTTCAACCGTTACCTTCGCAGAAGGATCATCTACGCGCACTGGAATCGGGTTGGCCTCAGATCCCGCAGCGACCGTGCTATCGGGCAGCGGCTGGATGACTGGTGCACCGGCGTCATTGACGTTGATGTTGAAGACTTCTTCGGTGGTATTGCCAGCGTCGTCCTTAGCGGTGATCGTCACTGGGTAGCTTCCCGGCTTAGTCGGGGTGCCCTCAATCTGCTTGGTATCGGGGTTATAGCTCAAACCCTCAGGCAAGCCAGTGACTGTCAAGGAGGTCACCGCAACGTTGTCCTCAGCGGTGATCTCAATTGGCGTGATCGGGGAATCCGCGGGAACGGTAGGATCCGAAATCGGCGCGATCTGCGGCGCGGTCTTATCGGAGACGGTGATGACAAAATCAACGGGCTGCGAGGTATTGCCGGCGGCATCGGTAGCCGTGACCTTAATGGTGTAGGTTCCCGGCTTCTCTGGGCGGCCGGTAAAGGTGTTGGTCACGGGGTCGAAGCTAACCCCCTTCGGCAGGGTCTCCGGATCAACCTGGACGGTAGCATCCGGATCATTTACCGAGACCACGACCGGCTTAATCGTCTCGTTCAGAGCGATATCCTGCTTCTCAATCGGATCGATGACCGGGGCGGTCTTGTCTTCGACGGTGATGGTAAACGGTTCGTAGGACACGTTGCCCGCTGCATCAGTTGCCGCAATAACGACATCATAGGTACCCGGCTTAGTCGGGGTGCCGGAGATTTTCTTGGTCTCGGGATCGTAGGTCACGCCCTCGGGCAGGCCCGTGACTTCAATCTTCGCGTTCGGATCATCGGTTTTGACCGGAATCTCAGTGATTTCGTCACCTTCCGGGACGCTGACGCTGTCCACCGGAGTGATGCGAGGCGCCGTTGCATCGTTTACCGCGATGACGAAGGTCTTAGTCGTGGCGTTGCCGGCGGCGTCCGTTGCGGTCACGGTGACCACAGAAGAGCCGGTTTCCTTCGGGGTGCCGGAGATTTTCTTGGTCTCGGGATCGTAGGTCACGCCCTCGGGCAGGCCGGTGACGGTCCAGGCGAGATCCTGCGCTGCGGTGGAGTTGTCGGCCGGGTTTAGGCTCATCAGATCGATGGGTTTGATGGCCTCCCCCTGGTTAATCGTCTGATCCTCCGGATCATCGAAGGTAGGCGCGGTGGCATCGCCCACGAACAAGACAACGGTCTGCTTCGTGGAGTTACCGGCTGGGTCGGTGGCGGTAACGGTAACTTCGTAGCGCCCCGGAGTGGTCGGGGTGCCCGTGACGAGCCCCGTTTCGCTATCAAAGGTCACGCCCTCGGGCAGGCCGGTGACTTCGATCTTCGCGGTTGGGTCAGGACTGGTGACAGGCTCCAGGTTGAGCGGCTGATCTTCAGGAACCGAGACGTCGCGAAGCGGGCGCAGAGCCGGGGCAACGGTATCGGTGACCTTGATGTTAAAAGTCTTCTCGGTGACGTTTCCATAAGGATCAGTTACCTTGACGGTGACCGGGAAGTTCTTGCCATCTGGGCTCGTGACTTCAGTCTTTGGTGTACCAGAGATGATGCCCGTGGTGGGATCGATACTGACGCCTTCTGGTAGCCCGGACGCGCTGAACTTAGAATTCGGCTCATTGCTGGTCACGTGGATCGGCTCCAAGGCGGTGCCGTTTTCCACGCTCACATCAGCGATATCGTCCACCTTCGGCGCGGTGGTGTCGACTACCGTGAGAAGGAATTCCTGGGTCGAGGTATTGCCGGCGGCATCGGTCGCAGTCACCGTAATTGGGTACTTCCCCGGTGCCTGCGGGGTTCCTTCGATCTGATGGGTCTCCGGGTTATAGGTCAGTAATGGTGGCAGGCCCGCGACTACAACGTTGCTGACGGACTTGTCGAAGTTATCGGTGACGTCTACTGGAATTGCGGTGATCGGTTGACCGGCCTCTGCGGTGGCGTCGTTGATCTTGGCAATGGTCGGCGCCTTGGTGTCGGTAACAGTAACGACCAGGTTGGATACAGAGTTATTGCCCTGGGGATCGGTGGCCGATACGGCGACCGTGTAGATGCCCGGTTCGGTTGGGGTACCTTCGAGGGCACCGTTTTGCTCGTTCCAGGTCATGCCCGGCGGGATATCACCTTCCACGGTGACGGTGGCTTTAGGATCGTCCACCTTGATCGGAATCGAAGCAGGCTTATCCTCTGGGACGGTGGCATCCGGGCTGGTGAGAACCGGCGCGGAAGTATCCACGACGTTGATACTGAATGCAGTTTCGGTGACATTTCCGGCGGCATCGGTGACGCGGACGTTAACTGTCGACGCCCCGGTGGCCGACGGAGTACCGCTAATGGTTCCGGTCGCAGGATCGTAGGTGACGCCATCTGGCAGGCCACTGACCTCAACGCTGGTCACACCGACGTTATCCGTCGGCTTAACCTGAATCGGGGAGATGGCTTTGCCCAGCTCTAGGTTCTGCGAATCGATCTGCGCAATCTCCGGCGGGATGCCGTCAGTGACCGTGACCTTGGCATTGACGAGGTCGGTCGAGCCATCGGCGTAGGTGACAATGACCGGGACGGTGTAATCTTCCAGCGCAACATCGGTGCCCGGTGTGGCGGTGATGGTGCCTTGGTCATCAATCTTTACCCACGTTGGGGCGCCATCCGCCAGCTTGAAGGTGGTACCGGCTGGTGCCGGCAGGGTTTCAACGGTTGTTGCGGTAGTCGAGTCGTCGAAAAGCGGCGCCGCAACGGAACCAATGCTGCTTTGAGCCACGGTTGTAGAACCATAGGTGGGCTCGTAGCGCCCGGACGTCGGCAGTGGCTTAACGGTGAAGGAATCCTGCGTTATCGCCAGGCCATCGCGCACGCCAGAGGGCGAGACCGCAAACAAGCGTGCGGTGTAAGTGGTGGTCTTCTTCAAGTTAGGGTCGGTGACAAAACCGCAGGAAGGAAGCCTGCCACTCGCGTCCGGCGCTACCGGCGGGCAGGTGTACTGGGTCAGTTCATTGCCAGCCTCGTCGAACCACGCGATCTGATAACGCGTGTTACCGATTTTGTCGTACTGCAGGCCCGTCGTGGTGGTCTCGATGGCTTGACCCGCTGTAGCGAAGTTGGAGAAAGAGTCATACGGGGTGACGTCAAACTTCAGGTTGCCCGGGTACAGCGCAAAGTTGATGTTGGTGGCGTAATCCAGCGTACCGCCCCAGTTAGACGGCCATCCGGCCAAGGTGCCGGCGGAGGTTAAGTTGCTGGTGGTGTTGCCGGTGTAACCGTTGTAGTTAAACGGCGTGTTCACGGAAATGCCCGGCATGTCCTGCATTGAGAAGAACATCCACTCGTCGTTGACGTGCTTCGACTTCATGTTGCCGTTGACCCAAGAACCTGCCTCGGCGGAATCAGCCAGGTTGTGCCAGGTATAGTCCTTGGACAAAATACCGCGATCGTCCCAGCTATTTCCCCAGGTACCGCGGAACTGCAGCGTGTACCTACCGTTGGCGTCTGTTACCGCCTTGACGGTCTCTGCAATCCACTTCTGCTGGCCTTCCGCTGCCATCCGCTGCTTAATCCACTGCTGCAGCGCGAGTTCTTGCTGGGTACTCCAGTTGGAATCGCGCACGCGGCCCTTGTAACCGATGGCGGCCATGGTTGCGGGATCGTAGATGCGCGAAAGCGCGTAATCAGAAAGGTAGGAGCCATACACAGTGACGTCTGGAGCCACGGAGTCGATACCGTTGACGGACTGGTAGTTCTGCCACAAGAGGGCGCCGTCGGCGGCGTTGGTTTGGTTCCAGAAGACGGTACCGGAGTATTGGCCATAGGAGCCATTGGGTTTGTTGGTAGCAGCTTCGGCCAGGTTGTGCATCACGTTGTTGTTAGCGATGGGCGAGTAAGCGATCTTGATGTGGTTATAGGTATCAGACCCCACGGACTGGGTAGTGCCGGCCTCGGTGTTGGCGATGTTGCCTTCCGGCATGATCTGCTCTTGGCCATAGGAGTAGAGCAGGTTGTACTGTGAGGTATCCGGATTAATGGACCAGACGCGGAACTTCTCCCCCTCCGGCAAGTTGGGGTCTGCGTCGAAGTTGCGCCGGACGCCCTTGGCGTCAGTAAAGGAGGTCATGCCGATGTGGAACTGACCATCGGCGCCGGTGGTGGTGGTATAAATCGGCGACGCCGTGCCGTCCTTTTCGAACCACTGGGCAAAGACTTTCACGCCAGACATGGGCGCAACGTTTGGATCGCTTAGGTTCGATTGCATGGTGCCGCCGGTCTGCAGGCCCACGAAGCCGTTCACAGAGCGGGTGCTTCCCGCGGGAACCGTGGTGTTTATGGCGGTTTCTTCGGAGGAACCTGGCGCTGCGGTCACCGCCTGGGCTGCAGGCTCATTATCGAGGAGGTTGGGTACAACAACGACCCCGCCCATAACTAGCGCGGCAGCCATGCCAGAGGCAGTGAGCATACGCCAGCGGCCGCTTAAATTAAGCCCGCTGAGTGCAGTTACAGAACGAGGTGGCCGAAAAGTTATTTTGGACATGACCAATGCTTTCTCTAATTCAGGTGTTGTCGCAGCTGTAGAGCAGACAGAGCGATAGCAAAGTACGTGAGGAGGTTGGCTATTCGTAGAGGGATCGAATTACTCGAGATGTTATGTAGACGTATTGAGCTCCTTAGAAAAAGCTTTAGAAATCTCTGTGAAACCCTTACCCAATAGCAGTAACAATTCCTAGCCGAGCAGCCACTGGAAAATATATGACCCTAATCACACTAAAATCACACTAAATTGATTAGGCGTTCAGAGTTCTCATCCCGTAATGTTCGTTTTATTTCGCTATAACCTGCACTGATAGCCGGACGCGGCTGGAAAAATAAATTTCAGAAATACTTTGGAAAAACACCCCTGCCTACCCCCCTATGCAGGAGCGCTTGCCGACGCCATTTTCTTAAGCCCAGCCCGCCGGAACCAGGCCCACAATCGAGACAACCGAATAAACGAAAGCCAAGAAATAAACCACGATGATAACGCCCTGAATCAGCGGGTTTGCCAACGCGCCGACGCTCCAGCCGGGGTCACGATCACCCTTCTTGCGGGAGGCATTCAGCAACATCACCGGAATGATCGACATGATTGCACCCGCAAAGCCGCCCGCGTAGGACAGCGCTGCGACGAAACCGCCAAGACCCGCGATGGAGATAGCCAGCGGCGGTACAGCGGTCAGCGCCACGGCAATGCCACGCTGCGCGTTGTTGCCCTCCCAGTGCAAAATGTCGAGCACGTTGCGCATGGTGGTAAAACCAATCGCGAGGAAGGAGGTCAGCATCGCCGCCAACGCGAAGACATTGGCCAAGTAGTACGCGACCGGTCCAAGCGCCTCGCCCCAGGCGATGGTAACAACCTCAGTAACGTCCATTCCCAGCAGACCCAAAGCCGCAAACGGCACAAGTGCCAGCGTAAAGCCGGTAATCACCATGCCGAGCACGATGGCGCGAGCTGTCTCCTGCGGCTTCGCCGGGTCCATGCCCTGTACCAGCTCCGGCACCACGTACTGAGCCAAGAACGAGAAGACGGCCAGGTTCAAAATAGGAACGATGAAGAACGGGTGAAGCACCAACAGGTTCTCGGCCTCGATTCCAGGTCCCAGAATGGTCCAGCCGCACAGCGCGGCAATGATGATGGCCATACCTGCGGTAATAGCGCCTTCTGTGGCACCGGTGGTGTGCAGGCCGCGGTACATAACCCAAGACCCAAAGCCGAAGAAGATCAACGTACCTGCCAGCGGCGGCAGGCCGAAAATATTATTGATGAGGTCGCCGGAGCCCGAGGCGTAGGCGATGAGCGCGCCGACGCCGTTGACGATAATCGCCACGAAGACCAGCCAACGGCCCCACTGCCCCAGATAGTGCTCCGCCAAACCGGAAACCTGCAGAGGCGCTTTTGTGCGCATCGCACTTTCCGCAACATAAAGCATAGAAATCGTGGTCAGGGTACCCGCAACGAGAAGCGCCATAACGAGCGCCATGAATCCGCCGTTTCGCGCGGCATAGGGAATGGAAAGAATGCCTGCACCAATGTTGGTGCCAAAAATAAGGGCAATGCCTTGGACGAAACTCAAGGCCGGCTTCGCAGCCTGCGAAGCAGCCCCTCCAGACTTTTCAACAACCGTCATATTTTCTCCCGAATCTAAAATAGAAATATAAGTAACTGCGCATGGAACAACTGCGCCCCTCGGCACCCTCTCCTTTTTCTGCAAAAAGTGAGGGCGCCGAGGGGCAATGCCTGTAAAAATCAGCTCGCTGAGGCTTGCCGGTTAGAGCTAAGGCTTAGCGATGTAGCGCACGGAGATGTACTCCTCGATGCCTTCGGCACCACCTTCGCGGCCGAAGCCGGATTCCTTGATGCCCCCGAATGGAGCGGCCGCGTCAGAGATAGCGGAGCGGTTGATGCCCACCATGCCTGCCTCCAGCGCGTGTGCCAGGTATTCCGCGGTGTGGAAGTTCTCGGTGAAGGCATAGGCTGCCAAACCGAACTCGGTGTCGTTGGCCTTCGCCACGCCCTCTTCCAAAGTGGAGAAGGTGGTCACGGTGGCTACCGGCCCGAAGATCTCCTGGCGCAGAATCTCGGCGTCGTCAGGCACGTTCGCCAGAACGGTCGCTGGATAAAAGAAGCCGGCGCCATCCGGGCGCTCGCCGCCGGTGGTGGCGGTAGCACCCTGCTCGAGCGCGCGCTCGACCAACTGAGCCACTCCGTCGCGCTGCTTCGCGCTGATCAGCGGACCAAGCGTGGTGCTTTCTTCCAAACCATGGCCTGCCTGGATAGCAGCCATCTTCTCGGTCAGACGATCTGTGAACTCCTCAGCCACTGCCTCGTGCACGATGAAGCGGTTGGCCGCGATGCAAGCCTCACCGCCGTTGCGCATCTTCGCCTGCATTGCACAGTCAAGCACTAGGTCGAGGTTGGCGTCCTCGTGGACCAGGAACGGGGCATTGCCACCCAGCTCCATGGAGGTGCGTTGCAGACTATCGGCAGACTGGCGCACCAGAATCTTGCCCACGCCGGTCGAGCCGGTAAACGTCACCTTGCGCAGGCGCGGATCCGCCATGAGCTCGGAGGACAGCGCGCTCGACTGCGTGGTGGTCACGATGGAGAACACACCAGCCGGCACCTCGTGGCGAGCGAATACCTCTGCGATGACCTCACCCAACAGCAGCATGGTCAACGGGGTTTCCGCAGCGGGCTTAACCACGACCGGGCAGCCAGCGGCGAAGGCCGGGGCAATCTTGCGGGTGGCCATGGCCAGCGGGAAGTTCCACGGGGTGATTGCCAGCACTGGGCCCACCGGGGTGTGGGAGACGGTAATGGAACCATTGCCTGCCGGCGACTGCGAGTAGCGGCCCGGAATGCGTACGGCTTCTTCCGCGAACCAGCGCATGTACTCAGCACCATAGGCCACCTCGCCCAGCGCTTCCGCGTAAGGCTTTCCCATCTCCAGGGTCATCACGCGAGCGAAGTCTTCCTTGCGCTCAATAATGGCGTTGAAGATGTCGGTGAGGATGATAGAGCGCGTGCGCGGCGCAAAACCGGCCCACTCCTTTTGCGCGGCGTCGGCAAGCTCCAGCGCGCGCATCCAGTCAGCGGAGGTTGCATCTGCAACGTTGGCAATGACTTCTTCCGTTGCTGGGTCGAGGACCTCGAAAGTGGCGCCGCCGGTGGCTGCGACGTTCGTGCCCTCCAGCCAAAGGCCAATTGGCAGAGAACCCAACAGCTCAGAAACCTGCGAATAATCAAAGTTTGTCATTTGCTTCTACCCTTTTGGCTGCAGCCCGGACTTACTTGTACTCGTTGAACTGCTTGACCACTACCTGCAGGGCCTCGCGCCACAGATCCTCCGGGATGGCCAGGGAAGGCAGGAAGCGGATAACGTTGTGGTCAAGGCCGCAGGTGAGAATGAGGACGCCCTCTGCCTTTGCGGCATCTGCAATCTTGTGGACGAGCTCGGAGTCTGGCTCGCCATCAGCGGTGACGAACTCGAGTGCAAGCATGGCGCCACGGCCGCGGAACTCGGCGACGCGCTCGTCGCCCAGGATTGGCTCCAGCTCCTCGTGGGCAATCTTTTCCAGGTTCAGCGCGCGGGCGCCAAAGTCCTTCTCCTCAAATTCCTTGAGGGTGGCCAGCGCTGCGGCGCAGGAAACAGGGTTGCCGGTGTAGGTGCCGCCCAGGCCGCCTGGCTGCGGTGCATCCATAATCTCCGCGCGGCCGGTGACAGCGGAAAGCGGCATGCCGGAAGCAATACCCTTGGCGATGGTGACTAGGTCAGGGACGATGCCCTCGTGGTCGGAAGCGAACCAGGTGCCGGTGCGCATCATGCCAGCCTGAATCTCATCAACGATGAAGACAACGTCGTTGTCGTTGCACCACTTCTGGATAGCTGGCAGGTAGCCCTCAGCTGGGACCACGAAGCCGCCCTCGCCCTGAATTGGCTCGACCACAACGCAAGCGAGGTTGGCAGCGCCGACTTCCTGCTCGATCATCGTGATGGTGCGCTTTGCGGCTTCTTCGCCACTGAGTTGGTCGCGCAGCGGGTAGGACATCGGCGCGCGGTAGATTTCCGGCGCGAACGGGCCAAAGCCATTCTTGTACGGAGACTGCTTTGCGGTCATGGCCATGGTCAGGTTGGTGCGGCCGTGGAATGCGCGGTCCATGACCACGACGCCGCGCTTGCCGGTGTAGTTGCGGGCGATCTTCACGGCGTTTTCCACTGCTTCCGCACCGGAGTTGAATAGCGCGGTCTTCTTCGGGTGATCGCCCGGAGTAACCTCATTGAGCTTTTCAGCGACCTCAACGTAGGACTCGTACGGGGAGATGGTGAAAGAGGTGTGAGTGAAGTGCGCGACGGCCTCCTGCACGGCTTTGACGACGGCCGGGTTGGAAGCGCCCGCGGAGGTAACAGCGATGCCGGAGGCCAAGTCAATGAAACGGTTGCCGTCTGCATCGGCGAGGATGCCACCATCAGCGTCCACGACATAGCCCGGCAGCGCAGGCGCCATGCCAGCTGGGATGGCGTTCTTGCGGCGCTCATCAAGAGCAGCGCTGGCTGGCCCTGGGACCTCCTGCGCGAGGTGGCGGGTCTGCTCGATGCGGTATTCAAGTTCCTGCATGATTCTCCTTCAATCGTCTTGCTTTGTGATGTGAATCATTGTGGATGTCACAACTAGCCACAGGCCATGGACATCGCGTATATATTTTGGGGAAAAGACTATTCACTATGTCTATCGACGAGTTGCTGCAAGAAGGACCCGGCAATGAGCGAACTTCGCTTTCAATGGCTGTTTAACCAGCGCAAACTAAACCTGCGCCCGATTCTCGAAGGCCCGCGTGAGTTCACCACCATCCAAGCCAGCGAGTTGCGCGATCCCAGCGAGTTCACCACCCAGGGCGCCATCATCCTGACCTTGGGGCTAGCTTTCGAAAACTCACCCAGCGACTTTTCCGCCTATGCGCGCACCCTGGCGGCGGCGGGCGTGGGTGCCATTGGCTTCGGCACTGGCCTGACCTTCGCCACGGTTCCGCAGGAGCTTATCGACGCCGCGGCGCGCCACCACCTAACGCTTTTTGAAGTCCCCCGCGCCACGCCTTTCATCTCGATCATCAATACGGTGACTACGGAGCAATCGCGCATTGAGAACAACCTCCAGTTCACCTTGCACCGTCAACAGGAGCGCTTAAATCAGGCGGCGTCGAATGGCATTAACGCATTGTTGGAGCGTGCGTCGAAAGAACTCGGCGCTGCCGTGGCCGTGGCTAATGATTCAGGAAACGTCATCAATCGTCACGACTTAGGCGAGCTTTCCGCCGCCGAGTTCGCTATTGCCGCGGCAAGCCAAAGTTCTGGGCGCACCTCGGGCGCGCGCTCGAGCATCACCAAAGACGGCACGACGATCGCCACCATCACCAACGTGTTTAATACCCACGGCCGGCGGCGAATCGCACTTGCGGTATCCCGCGAGCAAAAATTCGACTCTTATGACCGCGCATTGACCCGCCATCTCGCAGGCTTGGCGGAGATGCTGCTGCAAAACCGCGACTCTTCGGCCCGCATCGTCTTAGGTGCGCTCGCCCTTGCAACGCAGGTCTCCGGCACCACGCCTGCGCTTGGCGCCACGGCTTTAGACGCCGCTTTCAACTCTGTGGCCTCCCACGGCCACCTCCACCTCTGCCTGGTGCAGGCCGACTCCCCCACGCGTCTTAGCCGCGCGTTGGGGTTGGTGCATCGTGCGGCGAACAAGGGCGGCTACGCGTGCTTCGTGCTGCCTTTGGAAGGCACGGCGTCGGAAAGCGCACTCATTGCCTTGCCTCCCGAAACCATCGATGCACAGGAACTATTCGGGCGCTACGCCAAAAACCTGCAGGTATCCGTACTCAAGGACACTCCGTGGGAGGAAATCAGCGCCGACCGCGTAACGGCCCTGAAGACCCACGCGCGCAGCCTGCCTCCTGGAACCATGGCGGAGTTTAGCTCCGACGCCCCCGCCTGGCTCGGTGAATCCGCAGTCCACGAGGCCTTGGGAAAGCGCCGCGCCGCGATCGTCGGAAAGCTTAAGCACCATGACGCCGCACACAATACGGAGCTGCTACGCACCTTGCGCACCTACTTGCTTGCCGACGCCCAGCTAGCCGCCGCTGCCAGCGAGCTTAATGTGCACCGCCACACCGTGCGCGCCCGTATCGAAAAAGTCCAAGCCCTGTGCGGCATCGATCTTGCCAACCCCGTGATTCGGGCGGAGACACTGCTACTTTGCCTTGGTTCTTGAGTATTTTTTCGTTCATCTTTAGTTAGCCAAGTTTTCACCCCACCGGTAGCGGGTTTTAACCTGCGCGGCTTAGCTTCTCCAAAGTGGTTATTAAACAATCGGAGCATAGTCCCGATACAGCTGCTTTACGCAAGAAAGCAGAGGGTAAAAAGCGCCAAGAGTGGTGGCTCGCGCTAGTACTCTTAGCCCCCAACCTCATTTTGTTGGGAATCTTTACCTATCGCCCACTCATCGACAATATCCGGCTTTCCTTTTTTAACTGGAATATCTCGAGCCCAACGTCGACATTCGTAGGTTTTCAGAACTACGTTGAGTGGTTCACGCGCGATGATACCAAGACCATCATCGCGAATACCCTCATCTTTACTTTCTTTGCCGTAATCGGCTCCCTGGTATTGGGGCTCGCGCTAGCTCTCTTGCTCAATCAAAACTTGAAGGGCCGCAATTTCACCCGATCGGTGGTCTTCGCACCTTTCGCGATTTCCGGAGCTGCCATCGGCATTGCTTTCCAGTTCATCTTCGATCCCAACTTCGGGCTTATTCAAGAGATGCTCAGTTGGGTAGGCGTTGAAAGTCCTAACTTCTATGCCATACCCGGTTGGGCGCTATTCATGGTGACTTTCACTTTCGTGTGGAAGAACCTGGGCTATACCTTTGTCATTTATTTGGCTGCTCTACAAGGCCTTTCCAAGGACCTGGACGAGGCCGCGGCTATCGACGGCGCGTCCACCTGGACGCGTTTCCGCCGCGTGACGCTGCCACAGCTTCGCCCCACTACTTTCTTTCTTTCGATCACGGTGACGCTGAACTCTGTACAGGTCTTCGACATCATCAACGTAATGACCCGTGGCGGCCCACAGGGTAACGGCACTACCACTCTTGTGTTCCAGATTTATCAAGAGACCTTCGTGAACTTCCGCGCTGGCTACGGCGCTACCGCCGCCACAATCATGTTCTTGATCTTGCTGATCATCACCTTGATCCAGGTACGCATCATGGACAAGCAAAACCACTAATGGGAGCGAAGCCTTAATGGACAACACCCTTAAAAAAGTTTTTGGATACATCGGCATCGTCGCCGTCCTCCTGCTGGTTGGCCTACCGCTGTTTTGGATTTTGATGACCTCCTTCAAAGCCAAAGGCGACATCTACACGGATCCAGTAAATTGGCTTCCCCCCAGCTGGGAAACCGCGAACTACAAAGACGCAACCACCCGCGTTCCTTTCTGGACGTACCTGCGCAACTCGGTGCTCATCACAGCTGTGCTGTCTGTGCTGAAGATCGTGCTTGGCGTGATTTCTGCGTATGCGCTGGCAATCCTGCGTTTTCCGGGTCGCAACATCGTCTTCCTAGTAGTCATTTCAGCGCTGATGGTACCTTCCGAAATCACCGTCATTTCCAATTACGCACTGGTCAACGCGCTGGGCTGGCGAAATACTTTCACAGGCATCATCGTGCCTTTGGCTGGCGTCGCATTCGGCACCTTCCTGATGCGCAATCACTTCTTATCGCTGCCCTTTGAACTGGTTGAGGCCGCAAGAATGGACGGCGCTGGACCTATTCGCCTGCTGACAAAGGTCTTGCTTCCGATCTCTTGGCCAACGTTGACAGCCTTCGCAGTGATCACCATCGTCAACGAATGGAACCAATACCTGTGGCCATTCTTGATGTCCGATACTGCCGACGTCGCGCCGCTTCAGGTGGGACTAACCATGCTGCAAAACAACGACGGCGTCACCAACTGGGGTCCAGTTATGGCCGCCACCATCCTCACCATCATTCCGATTCTCATAATCTTCCTGACCCTTCAGAAATACATGATCAAGGGCCTTACCACTGGTGCCGTCAAGGGATAGCCGCAGATGGTTACCTCAACCACGCTCGCCGTTTAGTCTTTCTATTTCTACAAGGAGTTAATTCATGGACCGCCGTTCATTCCTCTCTGTTCTTGCACTGAGCACCGCCTCGGTTTCTCTGACTGCCTGCGCAGGCACTTCCTCCACTGACCCACAAGCTAAGAAGAATTCCTCTGGTTCCGGGGAAGTCACCGAGCTGACCTGGTGGTCCAACCACCCGGGTTCCTCGAAGGACATCGAGACCGAGATCATCTCCCGCTTCGAAAAAGAAAACCCGGACATCAAAATCAACCTGATTGATGCCGGCAAGAACTACGAAGAAGCAGCCCAAAAGTTTAACGCGGCACTGACCGGCAGCGACCTTCCCGACATCGTGGTTCTCTCCGATGTCTGGTGGTACAACTTCGCTATCAACGGTCAGATCGCGAACGTCGACGAGCTCGCCAAGGAAGCAAACGTCGACCTTTCCTCCTACGTGCAGCCACTGTATGAGGACTACGCCTACGACGGCGGCCACTTTGCACTTCCATTTGCCCGCTCTACTCCGCTCTTCTACTACAACAAGGACGCATGGAAGAAGGCTGGTCTACCTGACCGCGGACCAAAGTCTTGGGACGAGATGGATAAGTGGGCTACAAAGCTCGCGGATGCAAACCCCGATATGCAAGCCTTTGGCTGGGGCGATGCTGTTGACTACCTGGGTTGGATCTTCCAGGGGCCGCTGTGGTCCAAGGGCGGCGCATACTCCGATGAATGGGAGCTCAAGTTCACTGATCCCAAGACCATCGAAGCCGTCGAGTGGCTGAAGAAGGTCACCGATGAAAAAGAAGGCTACTCCTACGTGGGCAACGATATGGCGATGGAATTTTCCACCGGCCGCGCCGCTGCCACGGTGCTGTCCACCGGTGATCTCAGCGGCATCACCGAAAACGCCAAGTTCGACTTGGGCACCGCGTTCCTGCCTAACCCAAACGGCGATGGTGCTTGCCCAACCGGCGGAGCTGGTCTGGCTATCCCAGCCGGCATCGACAAGAATCGCCAAATCGCAGCGATCAAGTTCATCGACTTTGTAACCAACGACCAAAACACTTCCTACTGGTCGCAGAACGTCGGTTACATGCCCGTGCGCAAGACTGCAATGGAACTGGATGAGCAAAAGAAGTTCATGGAAGAAAACCCGAACTTCAAGACTGCTATTGAACAGCTACCGGATACCCGTCCGCAGGATTACGCACGTGTATTCCTCCCCGGCGCCGATCAGGAAATCGGCGGTGCCTTCGAGAAGATCGTGACCAACCGCGATGACGTCAAGAAGACCCTAACCGATCTGGAAAAGACACTGCAGTCTATCTACGACAACCAGGTCAAGCCGGTCATCAAGAAGTAATTCATCTCGCCGCCCCGTCTTCGTACCTGAACTGAGAGGAAACCATGGCAACTGTCACTTTTGATGGTGTCTCGCGGATTTATTCCAAGGACGCCGAACGCCCCGCTGTCGATTCGCTCAACCTCGACATCGCCGACGGCGAGTTCCTTGTGCTCGTCGGACCGTCTGGTTGCGGAAAATCAACGAGTCTTCGCATGCTCGCTGGACTGGAGCCAACCGATTCCGGCTCCATCCGCATCGACGGCAAGGACGTCACGGGCGTTAGCCCATCCGATCGTGATGTTGCCATGGTCTTCCAGAACTACGCCCTCTACCCCAACATGACCGTTGCCCAGAACATGAGCTTCGCCTTGGAAAACCGGAAGACGAACAAAGCCCTCATCAAGGAGCGCGTTCAGGAAGCGGCGAAGATCCTGCAGATGGAAGACCTACTCGACCGCAAACCTGCAAACTTGTCGGGCGGCCAACGCCAACGCGTAGCGATGGGGCGCGCTATTGTGCGCGAACCGGCGGTGTTCTGCATGGACGAACCACTGTCTAACCTCGATGCCAAGCTGCGCGTATCTACCCGTGCGCAGATTTCCGAATTACAGCGACGCCTCGGTACCACGACGGTTTATGTCACCCATGACCAGACAGAGGCTATGACCATGGGCGACCGCGTGGCGGTACTAAATGCGGGTGTTCTGCAACAAGTAGCACCAACTCGGGAAATTTATGACCGTCCCGCTAATACCTTCGTCGCGGGATTCATCGGATCGCCTGCAATGAACCTCTATGACATCAACGCTTCCGTTCTGCGCCGCTGGGGTTTCGAGCAAGCGCCAGAAGGTCCACTTACGGTGGGCATTCGCCCTGAAGATTGGAAGCAGAGTTCTGAAGGCGAAGGCGGCGTAAAGTTTGTCATTCACCATGTTGAGGAACTTGGCCACGAGTCTTACCTCTACGGCGATCTCACTGGCGAGGACGGCACGGTGTTTAGCTCCACTACTCGTCTGGGTGGCAATACCGGTGTGCTCGTGGAACCGCGCAGCCATCAAAGCATCGGCGAAACCATCTGGCTGAAGCCAAATACCTCGAACGTGCATATCTTCGACCGCGAAAGCGGCAACCGCATCAACTAATGGGCAAGGACTAGAGGCAAACGGCAAGCTTCCATAAACCGCCAGTGATTGCACAGGCAGTCCCAGCGACCTAACAGCCACACATCATTGCTGTGCCAGCTGCATGCCTCATACTTTTGTTGTGCGTTTGAGAGAGCGCATGAGAGAGATAGAGAGAACCCCTCAGCTTCCGGAGGGCAGCCTTGGCTGATAATCGGAGGCGTTTAGAGAGAGACAGCGATAGCGCCCAGAGCCTTTTCGAAGACCTGGGCGCTTTCGTTGTGCAAAATCTAGCGATATACAAACCTACTATCTTTTGCACAGCGTTCTTGCGCCGGTTTCTGGGTTTTGAGGGCTCATAATTTGCGCGTGTGTTTGAGAGAACGCGCAAAGAGAGATAGAGAACAGTGCGGTACCAGCTTCCTCGAGGCAAGGCTTTCGAGATGACTAAGGAATTGCTCCGTCCTCTTGCCGTAACTGCAATCGTCGCTCTGTCCTTAAACAGCACGGTCGTGCCTACTGCCCAAGGGTTTAGCTCCGGGTCATCGTTTGGGGGTTCCTACCTCGGTGGCTTTGGAAAGAGCGAGTGGGTCAGCCCAGTGGGAATGATCGCCCGCGTAGAAAACGGCGAAATCGTGATGGACCGTCCGCTCAACGAGGGCGATGACGTCGAACAACTCGTAAAATACGGGCACGCTGACAACCTCACGCTGCTGCCAAGCGACATCGGCAGCTGGGGCGAAAGCTACTTCCCGATTCTGGATCAGAAGGTTCTCGCTGGCAAGATTTCGCTGCGCTTTATCCGGGGCTGCTGGGGTCTTAGAGTATGTTCAACGCGCAGACCGCCTCAATTGAGGTTCGCGTATCCCGCGAAATTACTGCCGATTGGAATGCTATAAAACCGGCAACCGTTGTAATCGCGGGCCGTGGCGGCTGGCAAGCGCGCAGGTAACGCCGCTGGACAAGTAACTCGAGCCAGGTGTTTTAGGTCAGCGCGCCCTCAACCAGGCGCGCTGCCACGTGGGTAAATACATCAAGACCTGCAACGCAGTCTTCATCCTTGGTGTATTCCGCCTCATTGTGGGAGACGCCGTCAACGCTTGGGATAAAGAGCATGACGGTCGGTACGTGCTCCTTCATATTCGTCGAGTCGTGCCCAGCCACGGTGAAGATCTCCTGGTGAGAATAGCCCAGCTCTTCAACCACTTCACGCGCAAGTTCCACACCGGCCTCTGGATACGGGTTGAGCGCCCACTCATGGGTAGTGTTCAGCTCAACACGGGTACGGGACTCTTCTTCCGCTGCCGCAATAATCTCCCGAACGCGCTTCTGCGCGGTCTCCAGCGTCTCGCTATTCGGCGAGCGTAGGTCGATATTGAAGCGCACCTCACGGGCAATGGTCACCGGCGAGTTTGGCTCCAAGGTCAGCTGGGACACAGATGCCTGAAGCTCAAACTCTGGAAACTCTCGCGTTAAACGCTGTACTTCGGCAATGATGAGAGAAGCGCCAAACAGCGCATCACGACGATCCACCATCATGGTGGAACCGGTATGTCCCTGCTCACCGTGCACTACCGCCTGGAACTTCTTCGCGCCCCAGGTCGCGGTCACCAGGCCGATGGTGTTGCCAGCAGCCTCCAAACCCTTGCCCTGTTCAACATGGATTTCGCCATAGGAAACCACCTTCGGGGCCTGCTCGACCGGGGTCCATTTCGCTTCCTCAAAAGCCTCTGCCACGGTGGTTCCTGCAAGGTCCGTCGATTCCAGCGCCTTTTCCAACGGCATAACTCCGGTGAACACGGAGCTGCCCATCATGGACGGAGAAAAACGCGAGCCTTCCTCGTTGAACCAGTTGATTACGGCCAGGTTATAACGCGGCGAAATCTTCCCCTCTTCCGCATGGCGGGCCACCCGGTTTGCCGCATGCGCTGCCGCCAGCACGCCGTATGCACCGTCATAGCGCCCGGCCAAAGGCTGTGAATCGAGGTGCGAACCCAGGCCTACAAAAGGCGCGTCCGGAACGAACTCGAAGAGACCGTACTGATTGCCAATCTCGTCGTAGTGCACGCGCGCACCCATCGACTCCAGCACCTGCGCAAACCACGCACGATTAACGCGGTCGCCTTCGCTCGCAGCCTGCCTTTCGACGCCACCTCCCGCAGTCGCGCCGTTCGCCGACATCTCACGAAAGTCCGCCAGGTACTGTTCATCAGTTGTTGCTCGCATTATGTATTCCTTTCCGAGTTAATTCGCAATGTGTATTAGATTTTTTGGGTTTTAGAAGCTTCCGTAGCGAAGTTCGCCACCGACCACAGTCGCCAGAATTTCTATCTCAGATAGCGCTTCCACTTGTGTTTCCAGTGGGTTCGAGCCCAACAGAACGAAATCCGCGAGCTGCCCGGGCTTTATTTGTCCCTTTCGGCCTGCCCAGCCTGTAGCTACCGCTGAACCCGCGGTATACGCGTAAAGAGCTTCAGATACGGTGATCTTGTCTGCAGGCCCATATTCATTGCCCGCAGCAGTAGTTCTTTGCGCGAAAGCTTGCATGACTTCGAGTGGGATACCACGCGTCACCGGTTGATCTGAACTACCAGGCAGAGTCATTCCGGCATCAAGGAGACGCTTAGCTGGATAAGACAGCTCTACACGCTTGGCACCGAGTTTCTGCGCCATTGCATCACCGAATTCTTTAATGAAATACGGCTGTGGGACCAGAACTACAGGCAGCTTCGCCAAGCGATCAATCTGTTCTGCTCTAACAACGCCTCCATGTTCGATTCGGTGCGGAATCTTGGGTGCGCCGTGCACACGAATGGCTTCTTCGAGCGTTTCAATCGCGAAGTCAACCGCAGCATCACCGATTGCGTGTAAAGCGAGTGACCATCCGGCGCCCGCTGCCATTAAGGCATTACGCTTGATTAGCTCCGGGTCGCCTTGAAAATAGCCTGAATGCTGGCAGCACTCATAATTCTCCGTCATCGCAGCCGTAGTCCCAAGCAGGGAGCCGTCCGTAAAAATCTTGGTGGGGCCAATTTGCAACCATTCGTTACCGAGCCCGCTTCGGATGCCGGCGTCGATACCCCAACCTATGCCATCAGTTTGATGCCCATCGAGTTCGTGGAGAACATCCATGGTCACCATTACCTGCGTACGGACTTGTAAATCAGCAGCTTGGTAAGCCGCAATCTCGCGAGGGCTATGTCCAATCCATCCGCCCGCTACACCAGCATCAGTAACTGACGTAATTCCTCGTTCGAGGTAAACTTGGTGCGCTCGTTCCAATGCACTTGAAATCTCAGTTTGAGATTCAGGCAAAAGCACCTGCTGAATCGGGCGCATCGCATTTTCGTCCAGCAAACCAGTACATCGACCAGCTGAATCGCGAACGAATTCTCCGCCTTCTACTGTCGGCGGCGCCGCAGGATCAATTCCCGCTAATTCGAGTGCACGAGTATTAACGGTATAAGCATGGCCAGAGTTGTGTTTGATAAGAAGCGGACGTCCAGCGGCCGCGCGATCCAACTCGCTAAGTTCAAGGGTCTGTCCACCCAAGCTAGATGCGACGAAGCCCGAAGCAATAATCCATTCGCCAGAAGGCTCAGCGGAGGCAACTGCATCATATACATCTTGCGCGCTAACAACCTTGGACAAATCAACTTCCATGAGCGTTTGCCCGAACCACACGGAGTGCGAATGCACATCGTTAAACCCTGGGGTAAGGACTTTTCCTTGTGCATCCCAACGTTCACCCGGAAGAGCTAACGCAGCATCATCAAGGGCAAGTATCTTCCCATTCGCGAAGGCAATCGCATGCGCTTCAGGGTAAGACGGATCCTGAGTCAGTACATGAGCATCGTAGATGATAGTGATTTGATTCTGATTCATTCACTCCTCCTTACTTATGCTGCAAGTCACACTAAGCGAAGAAGGGCAGCTGCACAGTCATTTCCCACAAATTGAGTCATTTTCCCACCCTTTAGCCAGTAGTGTTGTGCATATGCACGATGGCGATTGGGAAAGAATCCTCAAAGAAGTTCAGTCAGACATCCCAGGATTGGTCGATGACTTCATTGCTGATTTCAGCAGTCTTGGCAGCTATGGCAACTCCCCTGTCAGTGAGAAAGAACTTCGCCGCACTGCTTTTGAGGTGCTCACCATGCTGATGGAGGCCATCGCAGGCACACTGGACGACACGACTTTTCGCCAGCATGCAGACGCCTTAGGACGCAGACGCGCGCAGCAAGGCGTCCCCATCAGCACGCTCATAGATGCAGTTCAACTGGATTTTCTGGTGATTTGGAACCGCATCCGTCAAGCCGCCGGAGGAAACCAAGAAGTACTTATCTCTCACGTGGACCAACTGCACAATGCGGTCGCAAAATACAATTTCTTCGTTCGCGATGGCTTCCGGAGAGAAAATGCCCGTATTGCGCAAGATTTACGCCTAGCCAACGCCCGCCATCTCGACAAATTATTCTCCTCCGCCTCCATTGACACCATCACAATCAAGGAAATAGCCCAAACAATAGGCTGCGACGCACATAGCAATTTCAAAGTCGTCGTTTTCCACGCAAACAGCGCCTTGAAAGCTCGAGACGCACTCGAACTTGCAACAGCGGAAGGAAAGATCTTCGGCTATCCGCACAATGGTTTATTCACCGCTTTCTGGCCCATAAGCGCCGAGAATCAGCCGAACATTCCAGCATTACCCAGCGCTGTTTTCAGTAAGGTCGAAGGGCTTGCAAATGTCCGCGATGCAGTACTAGCTAGCCCCAAACTCTTTGAGGCTTCACGCACGCCCACACAGCCGACCCCAGCCCATGAACTATCTTGGGCAATTGCAGGAAGCGCACTCGCATCTTTTCCCGGTTCGAAGCAAAACGAGCTAAGCGCCGATATTACGAAGTTACGCAATTCCAACTCCCCGGCCCTAGAAACTGTAGAAGCTTATCTTCGCACCGGCTCAATCAAACAAACAGCAGCCATCAGCTACTGCCACCGCAACACTGTCATCAATCGGCTCAGCCAATTCGCAGATGCAACAGGCTACGACGTCACGCGTCCTTACGACGCTGCCGCAGTCATTCTCGCGCTCAACTATAAACCGGTAACCACTTTCTAATCCTCTTCCCCCGCCTCTCGATCCACACGGCAAACACGCCCTTCAAGCCATGGGCTGTGCAATTGCACAGCCCATGTTCAATCCGCAGGAAAAATCCCAACTTTTATATTTTTCATCCCGCTACAATTTCTCCACCGTTATTGTGTTATCCACACCACACCTTAACGACAGGAGGGAATATCTTGACTGGCCCGACCGCTCCCCTAGACACTCAGTCTTCAACCCCCGAGCAAGTCGAAGTCAACTCCAAAGACGTATTCAAAATTGCTAGCTCAGCATTCATTGGTACCGCGCTTGAGTGGTATGACTTCTTCCTGTTCGGCACCGCCTCAGCATTGGTCTTCAATGACCTCTTCTTCTCCGACGCCAGCGAAACCACAGCAACTCTCGCGTCTTTCGCGACGCTAGGCGTTGGCTTCCTTGCTCGACCTTTTGGCGCAATTTTATTCGGCCAGATCGGCGACAGGATGGGACGTCGCCCAGCACTTCTCATCTCGATTGTCGCTATCGGCGTAGCAACGGGCTTAATCGGCCTATTACCTAATTACAATTCAATCGGCATTTGGGCTCCGATTGCGCTAACCGTTCTACGTCTTGTACAGGGAATTGCAGTTGGTGGCGAGTGGGGCGGCGCCACCACGATGGCAATTGAACACGCACCTGCAGAAAAGCGAGGGCGCTACGCCGCATTCGTCCAAATTGGCTCGCCCGCTGGCACGCTCCTTTCTTCTGGCGTCTTCTCCCTCATCCTCATGCTGCCTGATGACGCAGTTTCAAGCTGGGGTTGGCGCATTCCTTTCTTGATCGCGTTCCCATTCCTCGCAATTGCGCTTTATATCCGCACAAAAGTAGAGGAATCTCCGGTCTATCAAGCCTTGGAGAAGGAAGCAGAAGAAGATGAAGCGAAACACAAAGGATCCCTCAAAGAACTATTTACCGAGCACTTCGGGCAAATAGTTCTTGCCGCTGCAGCAGCCCTGCTCGGAATCGGCGGGTTCTTCGTATTGACCACCTACACCATCAGTTACGCCACAATCACCTTGAACTTCGAGCGCCAAACGGTAGTCAATGCGACGCTCGCTGCCGCTGTTTGCCAGATCTTCATCAACCTTTACTTTGGCCGGCTCGGCGAGAAGATCGGGCCAGGCAAAGTAATGGGCTGGGGAGGTATTGCAACTGCTGTCATGGCCTATCCCATCTGGGCAATGATCGACTCTGGAAACGCAGCCTTGTTAACTGTGGCTGTCTGTCTCGGCCTCTCGTTAGTAACGAGCACCTACTCTGTCTCCGGCGTTCTTTTGTCCGAAATCTTCCCAGCGAACGTCCGCTATTCCGGCGTCGCTATCGCTGCAAACATCGCTGGAGCAATTTCCGGACTCCTGCCGTTTATCGCGACTGCAATGAACGCTTCAAACGAGACGCCAAGCTCGATTCCTGGAGTTATCATCCTCGTGGCAATCTCCCTGATTACAGCGTTGGGCTCATTCTGGGCTGAGCGTCACCGTCGTACCGATGACGTGGTCGTTAAAGACTAATATCGAGCTCCGTGAGCTCTGAACTAACTTCTTCTACCCTCGGCACCCGCGCCCGGCGCGTGGTGGCGGGGGTTGCCACATTGAACCTGTTTGGCTTCATCGTTGAAGTGGCCATGGCCTGGCACATCGGCTCGGCTTCACTGCTTGCCGACGCCGCGGATTTCCTTGAAGACTTCCTCATCAACGCACTCGTCTTGGCGGCGCTTGGATGGTCGGTAGCGGGGCGTCGGAAAGCAAGTTACGGGCTTGCGGGACTTATCCTCATTCCGGCAATCGCGGCCTTTGCCACTGCAATCTGGAAGATGATTAGCGGCACTCCGCCAGAAGCCTTCCTGCTTTCCGGTACCGCGGTATTTGCTATGCTCATCAACCTACTTTGCGCGGTATTGCTACTTAGCCTGCGCAAGCATGGAAGCGCGCTGACCAAGGGCGCCTGGCTGGCGGCCCGTAACGACGTAGCGGCCAATCTTCTTATCCTGCTGGCTGGCGTTATCACCATCTGGTGGTTTAGCCCGTGGCCGGACATCGCTGTCGGCATTGTAGTAGGCGCTATCAACTTGAGCGCTGCGAAGGAAGTTCTAGAAGCCGCCCAGGCAGAGGACCCAGAACTAGAGCTAGAGGAATAGTCCCCATTTTCCGAGGGCACTTGGGACTTTTGCCCCATACTCCTTATCAGAACCGCTGACCTCGATAAGGAAGGAACCTAGATCTCTCATGCAGTCCCAGACCACGCAGATGCCAGCCCTGACGCCTGAACGCATCGCACAGGAACGCTCCCAGATTCAGTCCAACAAGAAGGCAATGGCGCGCGTCGCCAAGCTCGAGCGTGAAGCCTTGCCTGAGGCACGCAAGCAGGAACGCGACTTAGATACCGTGTTCCTAGGCATCCTGTCTGGGGTCCTGCTGGTCTACATGGCGCTGATGGCTGCCGCTTTGGTTTAGGTGAGAATGCCGTGGTGACCACGATGGAAATTCCCAACCGATACCGCAGCAAAGCCTTCGCGGAAAAAGCCCGCGAATCGGCACGCATGGCAAAGGCTTTGGAAAACGCCAAGCGGGAGGAACAAGAGGCCGGACGCGGCACCACCTATCTGTTGGCCGTGCTGTGCGCCTTGGTAGGTATCAGCATCTTCATCAAGGTTTGGCCGTGGGTTTTGGCTTTCTGCGCCGTCGTCATCGCGACGGTTATCGTCGTCGCGCTTCTCCCCGCCTCCTACGACGAGTCCTACCCCCAGACGGGTGCAACGCGAAATTCCTGAATCTTTTGCGAATTATGCAAATCTTATTCACTACCAGCAGCATGAATGATATGTATGATTCAAATTACTATTCATTTCGTCATGTGACCCATAACTCATAAGGGTTTAGTTACTGTTGCCTCCAGCACCAAATACTTGAAAAAGGAAGGCACAGATTTACATGATGGATTCTGTTGAAACCTCCGGTAACAAAGACGGACAGCAACTCGGCGCTTGGTCAGAGGTAGGCAAACTCCGCCAGGTAATGGTCTGCCGCCCCGGCTTGGCACACGAGAGGCTCACTCCAAACAACTGCAAGGAGCTGCTTTTCGACGACGTCCTGTGGGTCGAGGAAGCGCAACGCCACCACGATGAGTTCGTCGCCCGCATGGAAGAGCGCGGCGTCGAGGTGTTGCACATGCGCATCCTGCTAGAAGAAACGCTGGCGACCAAGGAAGGCCGCGAGTTCATCCTCGGCAACAAGCTACTGGATAAGAACGTCGGCGTGGGCGTGGGCAGCGAATTGCGCGAGTGGTTTAGCGGGCTGGACAACAAGACGCTGGCCGAACTTCTCATCGGCGGAGTGCCTTTCAACGAAATCCCCAAAGGCCTCGGCCACGGCGTCATTGACACCATGCGCAACGTGTACGCTCCCGATGAGTTCGCGCTGCGTCCTCTGCCCAATAGCCAGTTCTCCCGCGATAACTCCGCCTGGATTTACGGCGGTGTCTCGCTGAATCCGATGCGCCTTCCTGCCCGCCACCAGGAGACGATGCTCACGCGTGCTATCTACCGCTACCATCCGCGCTTTGCCAACGCATCCTTTGAGTTCTGGTACGGCGACACGGACGAGGACCCAGGCCTTGCCGCCCTCGAAGGCGGCGACATCATGCCGGTGGGCAATGGTGCAGTCCTAGTGGGCATGGGCGAGCGCACTACTTGGCAGGGTGTGAGCCGCTTGGCCAGCAACCTGTTCAAGGCGGGTGCAGCAGAAAAGGTCATCATCGCAGCCATGGCCCCAGATCGCGCCTCGATGCACCTGGATACCGTGTTCACCTTCCTCGACGCCGACAAGGCCACCGCCTATCCGCGCGTGGTGGATACCATCCGTCCGCTTATCCTGCGCCCTGCAGATGATCAGAAGAAGCTGGAACTCGAAAGCCCAGACAAGCACTTCGTCACGGTGGTCGAGGAAGCGCTCGGCCTGGATAAGCTCCACGTCGTAGAAACTGGCGGCAATTCCTATGCCGCGGCGCGTGAGCAGTGGGATGACGCCAACAACGTGGTTGCCTTGGAGCCCGGAGTGGTCGTGGCTTACGATCGCAACAAACACACCAATGCCAAGCTTCGCGACGCCGGCGTCGAAGTCATCGAGATCGGCTCCGCCGAACTGGGCCGTGGTCGCGGTGGCGGACACTGCATGACCTGCCCTATCGTGCGCGATGCAGTGGACTACTAAGGGGAGAACTAGCCGATGACAACTTTTGACACTGCCGCGCCCGCCGCGGACGAGACCGCATCTACTGCCTCCCCAGTAGGTCGCGAGGGAAAGAAGACCGAAGGTACTGCGCTGGGCTGGGTGCTCGCGCTCTTCGGCACCGCGATGGGCGCAGGTATCCTCTTCCTTCCGCTACAGGCGGGCACCTTTGGCTTCTGGCCGCTGGCCTTTGCTACGGCCATCATCTTCCCAGTGGTCTATTTCTCCCACCGCACCTACGCGCGCATCGTCTCGGGCGCTCCGGTCAAAGACCACGGGCTTGACGTCCTCGAGCTGGTACGCAAGTACTTGGGCCGGCATACCGGCCTCTTCGTGGCATTGATGTACTCGCTGGCGAACATCCCCACGGTGTTCATCTACGCCATCTCGTTGACCAACGCCATCGACAGCTTCATTGTCAATCAGCTCCACGGACCATCCATTAACCGCTGGGTTCTTTCGGTCCTGTGCGTGGGCATCCTGACCGGCATCTTCGCCATCGGCCGCAAGCCCATGCTGTGGCTGGCGCAGGCACTGGTCTATCCGCTCATCATCTCTTTGGCTGCTACCTCGATTTATCTGATCCCGCAGTGGGACCTGCGTTCCTTCATGGAAGTGGAATATCAAGATGGCAGCTGGCCTTATATTCTGCTGGGCTCGGTGCTGATTCTGCCGGTTCTTGCCTTTTCTTTCTCGCACATGGCCGGCCTTTCCCAATTCTCCGTGGATATGCAGCCAACCTACGGCGAGAAGACGGAAAAGCGCGTTACCCGCATCGAGCTCTACACCGCCGCTCTGCTGGTCATCTTCACGATGTTCTTTGTCTGGTCCTGCGTGTTGGCCTTGGGCGCCGATGGCATGAAGGAAGCAACGGAGCAGAACCTGCCCGTGCTGTCCTACTTCGCCAACGTCACCGGCGTACCGCTGCTTGCCTGGCTGGCCCCGATGGTCGTTATCTTCGCGATTATTACCTCTTACTTCGGCACCATGCTCGGCGCTGAGGAGGGCACCTCTTACATGGTGCGCCTCATCGCGCCACGCACTGCGAACCGTCTGAACCGCCGCGGATTGCTCACCATCGTCTACACGTTCATCTTTGTCACCGGCACGCTGGTCTCGGTGTTCAATCCGCCAATTCTCAACCTCATCTACTTGGTGGGTGGCGTCTTCGATGCGGTGCTTATCTTCCTGCTTCCGGTCTACATGTTCCACCGGGTCAAGGAGTACAAGGCCTACCGCCATGACCCGTGGAACTACTTTGTGTTCTTCTTTGGTTCGGTGATTCTGGCAGTCACCATCTGGGACCTGTTCTAGTCCGCTTTCTGAATCGGACGGTTTGGGTTGGTCTGGGTTTCCAGGACGTCGTCAAGCAAGCCAAAGAAGCTTTCGCGGTCCGCCTTTTCGATGACCGTCGCGTTAGCTTCCAAGCCAAAGGTCTCCCAGGCCATTGCCGCATAGCCTCGCGTAATACCGTTGCCCGTGACCACGTCTACCTTGTAGCGCCCGGATTCTTGGATGAGTTCTGGGTGCAACAGCGTTGCTAGCGTCATCGAATCCGGGTGGGTGGAACCACCAATACCGGCGGCTTCATCGAAGTCCAAGGTGGTATCGCACATGGCCTTGAAAAACTTGGCAATCGGGGTGCCCACCGCGACCTTTTGGTCATACTCCGCGCGCGGCATGGTGGCGTCATTGAAGGTCACTGGATCCCACGGCATCACGACGATGTCCGCGAAGCCGGCGCTGAAGACAATCTGCGCCGCTTCCGGATCGACGTAGAAGTTAAACTCCGCGGCCGGCGTAATGTTTCCACGGCCATTGTTGGAACCGCCCATGATGTAAAGCGACTTCACATTCTTTACAAAGTTGCGGTCTTTGACCACTGCCGTTGCGATATTCGTCAGCGGCCCGATTGCCACCACGGATACCTCGCCTGGGTTCTCCGCGGTGATACGCAACAGGGCGTCGACAGCATGCTCTTTTTCTACCTCGCAGCCCGAGTAGTCCATGCTGAGGCCTCCCGAACCGTCACCGTGCACGTCTTCTGCCGAGGCCCACTCCTGCAGCATCGGCTGCGAGCAACCGGCATAGATAGGCACCTCGCCCAGCTTGCCCGCCGCATTCAAGGTCATGTGCGCATTCTTAATCTGCTGCTCAAAGCCCACGTTGCCAGCCACCATCGTGATGGCACGGAAATCCGCGCGCTTGTCCAACAATCCAACCAAGATTGCTACGCAATCGTCTTGGGCGGTATCGGTATCGAGAATGAAAGGAACGGTAGACATTATCTTCCTTAAGCAGTGTGGACATCGGCTAGTTAGGCCTCCAATTTATCCTGTGCACGGGCGCGCAAAAAAGCGCGCAAGGACATCCTTGCGCGCTTTGTAGGTTAGACCCGAGAAGGAGGAACCGGAGCACCCTTCGGAGGAAGCACCTTGGGGTACTTCTTCGAAGCTGCGGTCTGGCCAGCGGCAAGCGGCTTAACGCCAGATGCCTCAGCCTTTGGGGTGGCAGCGCCCGGCTGCTCACGCCACGGGGTGGGGTCCCAGTTGGTGGCCACAAGCTTGCGCTGAGAGAACCAGCCCAGGGCCAAGACGACTAAGCCAAGTACAGCGATGAGCACGAGGCCCAACGCTCCACCGGCCTTGGAGGACCAGCCCAGGAGCAGGCCGAACCAGCCAAAGTCGGCGTCGCCAAAGGTGGTGTTTGCATCGCCGAAGGAGCCGAGGACGCCGAGGAGGAAGGCCGGCAGGAAAGTGATGATGAGGCCGTTAACAAACGCACCGAAAATGGCGCCGCGGCGTCCGCCGGTTGCGTTGGCGTAAACGCCCGCTGCACCACCTGTGAAGAAGTGCGGCACGAGGCCTGGCAGGATCAGCGCCACGCCGAATGTTGGGCCGAGCCATGCGGCCAGAACAGCGAGGCCGATGAGGCCGCCGATGAAGGAGAAGATGAAGCCCACCAGCACGGCGTTTTGTGCGTACGGGAAGACGATAGGCGCGTCCAGAGCCGGGATGGCACCGGGGACGACCTTGGCGGCGATGCCCTGGAATGCAGGGACGAGCTCGCCCAGGATGGTGCGCACGCCGAAGAGGATCACGGCCACGGCCACGCCGAATTGGAGGCCTTGGGTAAAGGACTGCATGAGGTAGTTACCCACGTTGGTGGCACCGCCTTCGAATGCAGTGAAGGCCTCCTCGGTACCAGCGCGCACCATGAACATGACGGCGAGCACGATGTACATGAGAGCCATGGACAGTGCGGTAGCCACCATGGAGTCACGCAGGAAGCGCAGGCCTTCGGGAAGCTTGAGCTCCTCCGTAGACTTAGACATCTTCTCGCCCTTGCCGCCAACTGCCTTGCCCACGGCACCGGCAGCGAGGTAGCCGGCGGTACCGAAGTGACCAATTGCGATGGAGTCGTCGCCGGTGATGCGGCGCGTCCACGGGTGTGCGATGGCAGGCAGGGAGACCATCAAGATACCCAGCAACGCGGCGCCGAAGGCAACCACGATCCACGAAGAGTATCCAGCAGGTGCAAGGACCATGGTCAGCAAGGTGGCCATGAACAGCACGTGGTGGCCGGTCAGGAACACGTAGCTCATCGGGGTAAACCGGGCCAGAATCAGCGAGACCACGAAGCCCAGGATCATAATCCAGGCCACTTGGGAGCCGAACTGATTTTGGGCAATGCCCACGATGGCCTCGTTGGTGGGCACCACGCCCTGCGCGCCGGTGGCGCCGGTGATCATGGCGCCGAGCGGCTCAAGGGAGGCGGTGACCAAGCCGGCACCCGCGCCCACCAGAAGGAAGCCGAGTGTGGCCTTGATGGCGCCGCCGAGGACCTGGCCCACGCCACGGCCCATCGCGGCGAGACCCACCGCGGTAATGATGCCGATTAGGAACGCCGGCACTGAGAGAATTTCATTGACCAAGAAGTTGGCAATGTTCAACAAGACATCCATGAGCGCTCCTTAGACGTCGTAAAGCTCGCGCAGAGCAGAATCGATTTCGGACATGTTCGTAAAGTCTTCGATGACGTGGACGGGCACCCCGACGTCGCCAAGCGTTGCAGCGATCTCCCCGGAGGTAAGCAGGAAGTCAGCTTCCTTCGCACGCCCCTTGGCCGAAATCGTGTCTGTTGCCTCGACGGTGAGGTACTTGCCCCAGCCCCATTCATCAAGGACCTGCTCCAGCGTGTTCTTCAGGAACAACGACGTGCCCAGGCCATTGCCGCACACGGTGTAGATTTTGCCCTTTGAGGCCACCGAATCAGCCGCGGTCTGGTGCTCGGCGCCCTCTCGCGCGTCACTGTGATCAGTTGCAAGAGCCGCGCTTGCCGACGCCGCCCCTGCCCCACCGTTCGCAACATCCGCAAGCACCTGGCGCAGCTCAGCTTCGCTTTCTACAGAATCCAGACGCGCACGCACGTCCTTCTTCCCCAGCAGCCCGGCCAGCTCTTTCATAGCCTTCAGGTGCTCGGATGAATCCTTCGCCGCAAGTGCTACGACAAGAGTCACGGGGTCATTGGTCTTGGAACCGAACTCCACTGGTCGATCCAGGCGGACCCACGACAACGCCGTTTCCCGCACTGCCTCCGACGGCCGCGCGTGGGCAAAAGCGAAGCCCGGTGCGACCACAATGTACGGTCCGTTTTCCTCCACCGAGCGCACCATGGCCTCGGTGTATGCCGGGCTCGTCTTGCCCGCCGCAACGAGCAAACCGCCCGCCAACTCAATAGCCTCACGCCAGTCACCAGCACGGCCATGCAGATCAACCGCATCCTCCGCGAGCAACGCATTCAGCATGGACATACGTGTCCTCCTACCTTTATTCTTTGCCGGCCACGAAAGATATGACCAGCCCTAGCTAAAGTAATTACCAGGTATGCAAACGTTTACCTAGTCGTTGACGAAGATTTAGGCACATGCCACTCAACACTCGTTTCTGCCTTTATCACGCAACCAAGAATGGAAGCCGCATTCGCACTTGCACACCTTCAAGCAGAGCAGTCCGAAAGTTTTTACGCCGCGGCTTTCAAAAACGCTCCCAATCACATCATCGGCACACAACTCACTGATGCCTTCTGGCGCTTTAGCCGTATTAACCAAGCCGCGAATTTCGCGCCCACCGACTGATCAACCAACATTCACATCGCAGACCGTGCATCACACGATTACTGGCCTGAATTGGTTGCAGATCGCTCGCAAGGCGATGAGTGGCTGGCACATCAAATGTATTGGCATGCGATGCCGGAGAATTGGGAAAACCTCGACTACGACGTTTTCTTGGCAGAGCGCAGCCAACTCATCGCATTCGTCGAAGCCGGCCTCCTCAAGCCCGGCGACCTCCTCGATCCCGTGGATCCAGAGTGGGTTGTCGATGCTGTGGTCAACGACGACGGCCAGCTTGTCATCGACGGCATCAACATCTTCGAGACCCTCGATGAAGCCACCGAGTCCTTGGACGTAACCAACCTCAGCAGCGAAGATTTCTGGGCTCGTCACTCTACGAGCCCAAGCCACGTCAATCCCGGCGCGGTAAGTGCCGTAACGAGCGGGCGCCGCGACAAGAACTCGACGTAGCCCATGCTCTCGAGCTCGGCAATCCCTTTACGCGCGGTCTGCTTAGACACTCGGACAACGCCGGCTACCTCGTCCAAGCTCAGGCCAGCACGTGGACCAAAAAGCGCGACCTGTCCAAGCAAGAATGCGATTGACAATGCCAGCTCGCTTGCAGCTCCTTCGCTCTCTAGCGCACGCAGGCTCTGTTCCAGCCTATTCAGTCGGTCGCTTCTTTCCTCGAGGGAGGACAACAAACGGGCCTGGGCAGCATTGACCATCGCAGCCATATCCTCGACAAAGAAAGTCAGCTCACCATAGTTCATGGGGTCTTCTGCCGTAGTGAAGGCATCGTAGTAGCGCCTCTTCTGCCTAAAGATTTCCGCCGAGAGCGACAACGCTGTCGGGGTAGAAAGTAGCCGTGATAGCCGAATGCTCAGGAGGAATCGCCCCATGCGTCCGTTGCCGTCGTAGAACGGATGGGTATGTTCAAACATGAAGTGCTCCACAAAGGCCGCGAAGAGCTGAACCCCGCGAGACTCATGAACAGAATCGAGCATCACCTCGAGGCGCGCCCGAATGGCGGACTCGCCCCGTGCGCCCGCATGAAGCTCACGCACTCCATCGTTTAGCGAAACATCACCAGTTCGGAAGAGCTCGCCATCGGGCACATCGGCTTTGTCTACTTCTTCGCCGACGAGGGAGTCGTACAGCGAGCGAATCTCAGACAGGTTTGAGGGAAAACCCAATGGTGGAAGGTCATCTCGCCCCAAAAATTCGCCGGGGAGGGCCAAGTATTGCCGCACCATTTCCCGGAATCGTCGCACTGGCGCGCCTTCCGACGCCTTTCCCATGCTGCGTTCAGCCTCAACCGCAGCGGCGACTTCTTTGCGGGTGGAGGAAATGTTCTCAATATCGTTGGTCGCCTTTATTTCATCGACCACCAGCTCGTGAAAATAGTGTTCCCTAGCCGTCACTGGAAGCTTCTGCCACAACGCAGCAATCTGAACCTCTTGGCGCCAGACGCGCTCCACCCTTTCTGCGAGACCACGGGTGTGAACGTAGAAAAGCCCGTGCTTGCCCACCTCATAGGGCCAGGTAAAAGCAGCAGGACTTGAACGCCGCACACGGAGCTGCTCAGCAACAAGCTCCCTGCCACCGCTCGTAGCACGATAAAACACCTTTTTCAGTGGTTCGTATTTTTCCACAGGCATTACACCGCCTAAACGTTAAAAATCGCGATTTTTGTAATTAAGCTACCCCAAAAACTCGCCTAAAATGAAAAATTCGCCCTTTTTAATCTTAAGCAATGCACGGGACTGCGTTATTTCAGCCCCCTTGCTCCATGAAATCCCCTAGAGCTCCTGAATAAGGTCAGCGATCTCGTCCTGGTGGCGATGACGGAAGACCGCCACCGTTCGCCGGCGCGGCGCCTGCGGGCTCAGTCCCAGTATCTCGTTAACTCGAGCTAGCGAATCTTCCGTCGATTCACCAGGCTGCATCAGCGTGCCGTCAAGTCCCACGAAGTCATAGAGGCGAGCCAACCCAGCCTCATGATGCTGGACAGCAGGTGCGATCGAGACATCAAAGGTCCTTTCTTTGCCCAGCTTGAGCCACACCCGCTGGCCCTCGCGGACACCGAGCTCGTCGAGGAACCGCTTTATCGTTGACAACGAGACTTGCTTAAGACGATTGACACGAACAAACTCCTCACCTAACCGGCTACTCAGCGCACAGCTCTCGCCCACTTTTACTCCGTAGTACGCAGCAATGGGCGCGGGCACAGCGAAGCCGCTGCCACGCAGGTGGTCCTTGTTAACTGTCAGCAAGAGGTTCCACTCGCCGTCACGGAGATAGGCATCGCGGGCATCTGCGATATCGCCCTCCATGACGTTTCCAGACTCATCCACTCGTGCAATAACCATGCCGTCGCGAGTCTCAAAATCTCCATTGGCCGCATATTGGCGGATCGAGAGTTCTGAAATTCGCAATCTCTCTGCCTGCGCTAGCAGCTCATTCAAAGCAATCGCAGGGACTTCCTGCGAGGAGCCTGCGGCATCGACAACCGTATGAGTTCGGGTGCTAGCGGCCAGGCGCGTAGAGATCCAGCTAGCAATACTCTTGAATTCCTCGTGTCCCCACTCCGTCAGCGCCCATTGATCGGCAGAGACTTTTGTCAGACGAGGATCAATGGAGAATTGATTAGAAGCAGACCGTGGGCTGCCGCCCCCGAGGGTATCCATGATCGCCTCTGCAGTCATCGGCTCACCGTTTATAGCAAGCACGCTCACAGCACGGTCTTGGTAGCTGCCGACCTTTGTCAGCACGTAATTGTCTAAGACTGCGACCTTAAGTTCCTCGTTGGTCACGATGTACTGCTCCAGCCGTTCCGGCGTAACTTCCAAGCCCACGGCGAGTTCATCAATCCGAACAATACCGTGGTCGTCCGCCAGCGTTGTTAGCTTCTCTGACAATGCCTGAGTGAAGCCATTGAACACCAACCAGCCGTTGACAACTTCCCATTGCTTGCCAATGCCCGTGAAGATTTCACCGAACGTTGCGTCAAACTCTGCCGGCTTTCGTACGAGATCAGGTAGCCCCCTTCGGAGCTCATCCACAGGCAAGATTGGACGGGCACGCTTACCCACAGCCGCCACGACTTCTTTAAAGAGAGCACTATTCTTCTCAAAATCTTCCGCCAATTGTCGCTCCAACTGACGGATCCTCTCGCGCGTGAGACCAAACGCGGTGCCGATGGAATCCAACGTCGCCCCACCAAGCCACCGGCTGCAAACGATTCCGCGTTTGCGTTCATCACCGTCAATGGCTCGATCGAGCTCATCCACGGCGCGTTGGAACAAAGCCCGCACTGGGGATTGGTGCTCAAGGTGTGCAGAAATTATGGGGACCTCGGCTGCGACGGCACTTGGTAACGACGCAACCTCTACAACCGCGCCATTTAGCTGTGCCCACCCGATGTACAACGCGGCTTGGTCCAACGCGCGGATTTCTTCGGACGTTCGACCCAAAAATTCAGCAGCGCGCCCAGCGGAGTCATCGTCGCTAAAAGGATTGTCACCAATGGGGATGTCACCATAAGGGTTCTCCGCTGCACCAATACTATCGATCACCGCGGCATTTCCACTGTCACTGGCTGCAAGAACCACAGCTTCCACCATGGCTACAAGCTTGTGTTCGCCTACTCCTGGAAGATCACGCAAGTCCTCCACGGTTGCCTCCAGCGGTTGCGGGAACCGCGCAAACCACTGTGTGTACCCGCTCTTGTAAGAACTTTGCACCTCGATCTCACTAAACGGCGTCAACTGGGGTGAGAGCTCCAGAAGCTTCCGTCTTGGGTGCTTGGCGCACCACTCCACCGCCAATGCCTTCGTGCCAGTGTGCGCACTTGTGCCAGAAACGCCAGTGCTCCACGGGAAGATCCCGTAGGTTTCTGTCAGATCAAGTTCAGCAGGCTGTGCCGACAGGTCCTGCTCCACGAATTGTCCGCCCCCAGACATACTGCCCAACAGACGAGCAAAGGCCGTCTCACCAATAATTGGGACGCCGTACTCCCTGGCCTTGCGCGCCTTTCCACTCATGGAGTCAGGGTTCGCAGCAACGAGTAGCACGGACTTCTTCGTCACGCCGCCGACACTTAGCCCTACTGCCATTGCGCGACGTTCCCATTCTTCTCGGGGAAGATCGAACTGCCCCGTAAACGTCACTCTGTCCCCAGCAGACAGGCTGATACCCAGTTCACTTTCCCCTCGCTGCGGTGCCGCAAGGAGTGCCTCGGCGGTATCGGCAGGCAGCCCCAGCTGCTCGTTGAGCAACAGCAGCGTGGCACGTTCTTCCTCTGTCACCTCACCATCAAGCCAAACCTCCACGGCGAGCTGCCGGATGAATTCTTCATGAATACTCATCACGTCATTGCTCGTGAGACCCTCCTGCTGCGCTTGGTTCTGCAGCTGGACAATTTCAGACTTGGAAAGTTCCTTATCTACCAACGCTGCCGCGAGCAGTTTCTTGTACTTCTCCGCATCTCCGGAGCCTTCAGGTGCTGCAGTATCTGCCAGGCGGACCAGCCATTCACCACGCTTGTGCGTCAAATCTTCTGCCAACGCGGTGCGAGGTAGAAGCGCGCCGCGGGCAGGAAACTCCTGCGGTGGGAGGGTAATTGCTCTGCTGCTTATCACCACATCAGTCCCTTGGCTAACCAGCCGGGCAAACAGCTCTGCAGTCGCCAGTGCATCTGCCAGTGCCGAGTGCGGACGGGCATTTGTAATCCCAACAACTTCCAAGGCGTGCTCAAGGGTTGCACCCTCGCCTGGATACGTCTGTTGGAACAACCGCTTGGTATCAACCACCCACGCCCCGTAGTTGGGCCACGCCACCCCTAAACTAGAAAACTCCCTCTGCAAGAACCGCGCCTCGAAAGGCGCATTGTGTGCGACCACCGTGCGCCCGTTGAGAAGTTCGAAGAATTCCCCTGCGACTTCGCCGAAAAGGGGCGCATCCACAACGTCAGTCGGTGTGATGCGGTGAACGAATGAGTTCGGAATATCCCGCTGCGGCTGCACCAAGGTCTCCCACGTTGACTCCACCTCCCGGTTGTGGTCCAACAGAACAACACCTATCTCGATGACTCGATCAGTCGAGCCAAAGCCTGTGGTCTCGAAGTCAACGACGGCGTATCGCTTAGGGGCAACCATGGGGCCTTCCTTCTAGCTTGTTGGATCAATGCGTTGAGCTACTCAATTGCGCTGCACACCACATCATATGTGTCGACATGTCTCGAGTCTGTCGGCCTGGCCCAGATCGGTGTCCTAAATAAATGGAATCGTCGTCATCGTCCTCCTTCGAGGTAGCGCTGACGCTTAGGTTCCAATTTGAGCTGCACGGTACGAAAGTCACATTTGAGTGGTTATATCCACGCTTATTTCCGATGATAATCTGACTCACAACTACGGCTTGACAGCAAGGCCGTAACTTAAGAAAGGATTAGTTCCATGGACGTCATGGAAACCTGGGAGCCGGTGCTTACAACCGGCCCTCTGCTGGGGATAGCAGCTGCCGCGGTTGCCTTGATTCTGGTCATGGTGATCTACTTCAAGGTTCACGCATTCATCGTGTTGACCATAGTTTCTACCCTGACTGCGCTTATTGCCGGTATCCCTCTTGAAGGCGTAGTACCGACGCTAACCAAGGGCTTTGGTTCAACGCTTGGTTCCGTTGCGCTGTTGGTTGGTTTGGGCGCCATGATCGGGCGCTTGGTTGAAACCTCCGGTGGCGCTAAATCGCTTGCCGACGCCCTGGTTAAACTCTTCGGCGAAGATAAAGCACCGTTTGCGCTAGGCGTTGCCTCGCTCATTATGGGTTTCCCCATCTTCTTCGACGCTGGCTTAATCGTGATGCTGCCGGTGATCTTCGCAGTGGCGCGGCGTCTTAACGGCCCGGTTCTCGCCTACGGTATTCCCGCGGCCGGCGCGTTCTCAGTAATGCACATCTACCTTCCGCCCCACCCGGGTCCTGTCGCTGCCAGCGAATTCTATGGCGCTGACATCGGTCTCATTTTGGTCTTCGGCCTGCTGGTCGCGCTTCCTACGTGGTATCTCTCCGGCTACCGCCTGGGCCTGCACTTGGGCAAGAAGTACCCCTTCGTTGTCGGCGATATTTTGACCGGCGAACGCGTGGCGGATGAAAAGCTTCCGGAAAAGCCAGCTTCACCGGCGACGGTCATCGGAATTCTTCTTATCCCAATGCTCCTTATCTTTGGCAACACCGGCTTGTCGGCGCTTTCCTCCGCCGGTCACATTTCGGGCGATGCCACCTGGGTGAAATTCTTCATCTTCCTAGGCCAGACCCCCATCGCACTGCTCATCACGGCGATTGCCGCGATGATTGCGCTCGGATTCAAGCGCGGAATGGATAAGACGGCGATCGAAAAGACCATGGAGTCTTCCCTGGGGCCGATTTGCTCAGTGGTGCTGATTACCGGTGCCGGCGGCATGTTCGGCGGCGTGCTACGCACTTCTGGAATCGGCGATGCTCTGGCTGATTCGATGGCAGGCCTCGGCATTCCTGTCATTCTTGCCTGCTACCTCATTGCGGTCGCGCTACGTCTTGCGCAGGGTTCTGCCACCGTGGCTCTTACTACTGCAGCAGCGCTCATGGTCCCGGCTGTGGAAGCAGCAGACTACTCTGCGGTGCAGCTTGCTCTTATCGTGCTTGCCACCGCCGCGGGTTCGGTCTTTGGCAGCCACGTCAATGACTCGGGCTTCTGGTTGGTCGGCCGCCTCATGGGCATGGACGTGGCAACCACGCTGCGCACGTGGACCCTCAACCAGGCACTCGTTTCCTTCGTCGGCTTCGTCTTCGTGCTTATTATCTTTGGGATTACTGCAGCGCTTTAGCCCCAGTTAGCCTCAGTCCAAGAAAGCCAAGCCACAACGGTTTAGGGCATCTAGCCCCGCAGATACCTCGCTGCTTCGGCAGCTAGTTCTGCGGGGCTTTGTGCTACGTCGAGCACGATCCCCGGCTCATCCTCATCGAGCGGCTCAAGCGTTTCGAACTGCGATTGCAAAAGCGATACCGGCATGAAGTGGCCTGCACGGTTTTGCATGCGCTCCAGCAAAAGCTCGTAGCTGCCGTGCAGATGAACGAAGAATGTATCCGGCGCATGGGTGCGAATCAGATCCCGGTACGAACGCTTAAGCGCTGAGCATCCCACGATGGCGCCTTCGGTTTGCCCCTGCATCCACTGCCCGATTGCTTCGAGCCAGGGCCAGCGGTCGGCGTCGTTAAGCGCGTGCCCCGCGGACATCTTTTCGATGTTGGTGGCCGGATGCATGTCGTCGCCGTCTCTAAAGGCGAGACCAACCTGGCCTCCCAGCAGCTGCCCCACCGTGGATTTCCCGCAGCTGGACACTCCCATCACGATGACGTGTTTATGGGCAAGTTCCGTGTTCACCTTAGTAGAGTTCACAGCCTTCAAGCCTAGTACTGCGGGGTGAAGTTGATACGTTCAATCTCCGCTCGCGCGGCCGGGTCCAACATCGCGCACAATCCGCCGACCACGTAACGGACTCCGGGAACCGTGGTGGAGGAACCCACGCCTTGCACGCAACGATCAAAGGCAGGCAAGCCGATACCGGGTGCCGGCGAATTCATCGAATAGAACGACGCTGCCATCGCCGCACCGCGATTGCTGTTCAGCGCATCAGAGGAACCCTTGATTCCCTGCCACAAGACTGCCCCAACCGGATCAACTAGGAACTGATGCTGCTCCTCCGGCGTCAACGCGGCAGCCTCTGGCGCAGTCGCACCCACGCCACCACCACTAACCACGCCAAGGGACAAAAGCCCAACTGTCAAAGCACGAGCACAAACACGAGAGAACTTATTCATAAACGCAACCTACCACGCTAATCAGTCTCACGAAGTGGCTTTTCCACACGTTATTAACAGCGCTTCAACGCGGTGGACCCAACTATCCCTTAAAGCACAATTTCGATGCGTGAACTGATCCCGATGGCAGTCCTCCCAAGCAAAAGCCACCTGCAAAACCTCGTTCAAGCCCGACAACGTCATGCCTGCATCAACAGCAATTTCGCGAGTGACTCGGAATTGTCCGACTTCCAGTGTGGCCAAAAGTTACTAGCTACTCATGATTTGAAGGCTTCGGATTAGCTATAGCCTGTTGAATCATCACGAGCTCGACTCCTAAGATTTCGCCGGAAGATGACACATCCACAGCACCAGCAATAGATGCTGGATCGTCACTGAAAGATAGTGGAATTGAGTACTGATATTCGCCGACATCTTTATCATCAGTGCGTTTTAGCGTAATGCCTACATCGTCGAATACGCCTGACAAGTCCAATCTGTCACCCTTTTTGATCATCTTCATTCTCCCCTTTTCCAATTAGCACGTACATCCGAAACACTATCGCAATTCAGCTCCCTCTTCCCTCACTTCGGTTCTCAGGCCAAACACCACCGCCGCTAGATTCCCGATTCCCCGTCCTGTTAGATCACAGTTATGAGTACATCGCAATCAAGGCCGAGGCTGCTTGCCATCACGGCCTGCCCAACGGGAATCGCACATACCTACATGGCGGCGGAAAACCTTGAGGCCGCGGCGCAGAAGCTGGGCTACGAGCTTAAGGTGGAAACCCACGGCTCCATCGGAGTCGAGGGGAAGTTTTCGCAGGCAGACATCGATGCGGCAGACGCCGTTGTCATCGCGGCGGATACGGTGGTGGCTAAGGACCGCTTCGTCGGAAAGCGGCTCGTAGCTACCGGCGTCGACGAAGCCATTAGCCGCCCGGAGGAGCTACTGGGCCGTGCACTGGAGGCAACGGCGCTAACTACAGCTGAGGCCCGGCGTGACTCCGCCGAGAGCGCCACCCCGGCGGGAGGCCGCACAGAAGGTACTGCCGATTCGGGTCTGCGCGGCTTTGGCCAGACGCTGTATAAATCCCTGATGAATGGCGTGAGCCACATGATCCCCTTCGTAGTCACGGGCGGTTTGCTCATCGCGGTCGCGCTGTCCATCGGCGGCACGCCAACCCCGGAGGGCATCGCCATTCCGGAAGGCAGCTTCTGGTTCACCATTAATCAGCTAGGTGCCCTGGCGTTTTCTTTGATGGTGCCGATTTTGTCCGGCTACATCGCCGTGGGCATTGCGGATAGGCCGGGCCTTGCACCGGGACTTATCACCGGCCTTATCGCCACGACGGGTTCGCTCTACGGATCGGATGCGGGTGCCGGATTCATTGGCGGCATCATCACAGGTATCTTGTCCGGCTATGTTGCCCTGGCCATCAAGAAGATTCCGGTAGGCAAATACGTCGCGCCGATTTGGCCGATTATTGTCATTCCGATTCTCACCACGCTTATCGTGGGCCTGGCGTTCATCTACATCATCGGTCATCCAGTCGCCGCTGCCTTCGAGGCCATGACGGATTACCTCGCCGGCATGCAGGGTTCCTCCGTGCTCATACTCGGCGCTGTCATCGGCGCGATGATTGCCTTCGACATGGGCGGGCCTTTCAACAAGACCGCCTTCCTCTTCGGCGGCGGCCTCATCGCGGCTGGCAACGCGGCACCGATGGGCATGGCGGCAACGGCGATTGCCGTGCCACCGCTAGCCGTCGGCGTCGCCACCTTGGTTCGCCGCAGCTGGTTCAACAAGGCCGAGCGCGATTCCGGTATCGCCGCCCTTTTCATGGGTATGTTCGGAATTACCGAGGGCGCGATTCCGCTCGCCGCTGCTCGTCCGCTGCAGGTCATTCCGGCTAACGTCATCGGCGGTGCCGTCGCGGGCGCCATCGCGGGACAGCTCGGCGTCGAGGATCACGTCATGCACGGCGGCCCGATCGTGGCGCTGCTGGGCGCCGTCGACAACGTTGGCGGATTCATCATCGGCCTGGCGGCCGGCATTCTTGTCGACGCCGCGCTTATCCTCCTGCTCGTCGGTATCACCGCCAAGAAGGGTGCCGCGGCGTCGGAAGCAACTCCTACTGAAGGCGCCAGCGATAGCGATGCCCTGCTTCTTCCCGATACGGTCGCGCTTGAGACCACGCGTGGTACCAACCGCGAGGACATCATTCGCGAGCTCGTCGCTTCCATCGCAGCCACCGGTCGCGCTTCCGACGCCGAAGCGCTTGTCGACGCCGCACTAGCCCGCGAAGAGCAACACTCCACCGGCGTCGGCAATGGCGTTGCCATCCCGCACGCCCACACTGCAGGGGTCACGCGCCCAACCTTGGCTTTCGCCCGTCTTCCCAAGCCCGGCATTCAGTGGGCCGAGGGCGAGGAGGCAACCGACCTAGTATTCCTGATCGCTGTTCCGGAAGGCTCCGGCAATCAGCACCTCAAGATTCTGTCGAAGCTGGCCCGCCGCCTGATGAAGGAAGATTTCCGCGCACAACTGCGTGCTGCGGGCACTCGCGAAGAGGTCATCGACCTGGTGGGCGATGCAGTCGCTGTTCCCACCCCGGCGCAATAGTTCTTGAACTAAACGCTAAATCCCCCGCTTAGCGGGTGCTCGTCACGCTACTCGATCTCCCCATAGCACCCGCAATTCCTCAGTCGCCGGCCGCCAGTACGCAGCTTGGGCCGCAGTAAATTCCTTCAGCAAGTGCCCGCCGCTGCGTGCAGCGGTGCGGGTGGCCTCGTTCGTAGCGGCATCGAGGACGTCGATATAGCGGCCGACCTCGTCGCGCGGGATGCGAAGTCCCATCGTTATATGCGGGGTCCAGCGGGCCCCTCGTGATTCAGGATTGGCCGCGCTAATCTCCCGAGCGGCCGCTTCGAACTCATCGGTTGTTTCCAGAAGCCAAGCGATTGATTGCTTCGAGCGCGTTCCGAATACTACGGTTCCCACCCGTTGAAAAGTTGCTGGCAATAGCGGCGGAAGCAGTTCAGCGGCCAGTTCCACTGCCTCGGGGGCCATGGATTGGGCGAAAGTAATAGTGATGTGCGGGCGCTGATTCTGGCGTGGCAGGCCACGCCGAACGAGGTCGTCGAATAGCTCGGCGATGGCCCGTTCTTGCTCTTCAGAAAGATAAAGCAAGAGATTTTCTGGGGATTTGGCGCTCATGATTTCAGGTTATGGCATTTGAACTATTAAGGTAATCTGGTTTCCAAATGCTGTTAGCCGAGCACATTAGCCCGCATGGTGTTATCCTCACCACTGGGCACTATAGACCACGTGACAATACATCCCAGTCATTAATTTGCACAGGCTATCCCAAGGTGAAGCGCGGGGCTGAGCCAGCAAAACGGATTTTCCGCCTTTCGAGGACCGCCATTTAGCCATTTTCCACATAAGGATCACCCCTGAAAGTAATCATACTTTAGTTTGTGATCGTTCGGACAAGAACACTTTTCGCACGATGTAGTCCTAATTTGGAAAATTCCCAGTCAGCGTTAATTTTCCACCGAAGCTGTTTACAGCGTTCATGACACTTATGTGAATTTCTATCTTTAATTGTCAATACATCTCTATCGTGCGTCACTGAAAAACAGTCGCTAGCGTAGGTCTTCGTCACGCACCGCCAACGTATTCGCCGTGCGTAACTCGCCAAAAATACGTCCACCTCCAGTCGTTCGAGGAGAACTAAACATGTCTATCCGTCGTCGCTCCGCCGGCCTGTTCGCCGGCCTTGCCATCGCCGGCAGCGCGCTCATGATGCCAGCAGCTAACGCTGAAACCATCACCGAGTCCTACCCAGAGACTCCGGCCATCAACGCCAAGCTGCCAATCATCCACACCACCCACGGTTCCGACCACATGAAGGCTAACGTCCTTAACCCACGCCCGGTCTGCAACCCATGGGAAGACCACCGCACCGTTGTCTACAAGGCAACTGACACCTTCATGCCAGCTGGCACCATCTCCACCACCAACCAGACTAAGAAGGACATTCCGCTGCAGCAGAATCTGTCCAAGTCTCAGTCCATCCAGCTGGAGGTCAACGGCGACCGCACCAGCACCACCTCCATGAACTTGGGCGGCGACGTCTCCGGCAAGAACTCCAAGGGCTCCGCAGGCATCTCCCACGAGATCGCTACCAAGATCGGCGCTTCCGCTTCCTACTCCCTGTCCTGGGAGGCTGGCCAGTCCATCGGACCTTACGACGTTCCGCCAAACCACACCGGTGAAGCAACTTACGGCTTCCGCGTTCTGAACATGACCGGCACCCAGCAGTACTGCAAGACTAACGGCACCTGGTCCACCCCGACTGCTTGGTCCGCAATGCAGCCAGTCAAGAACGAGGTTCGCGTCAAGCTGTACGACGACATCGCTGACTCCTTCGCTCCTAACAAGGACGCACAGAACACCGAAGAGGTTAAGCAGGAGGACAAGGATCCGAAGGCTGACGCTGAGGTTGTCAAGGACAACGAGGCTCCGGTAACCGAGGCACCTGTTTCCGAGGCTGAAGCTAAGAAGGAAGAGGAAGCTGACAAGGCAAAGCTCGAAGAGGTAAAGAAGGACGAGAAGTCTGACGAGAAGCAGAAGCTCGACCTGAAGCCTTTCTTCACCACCTCCGGCGCTAAGCACTCCGGTTTCGCAGGCACCGTTGCTCTGCAGCTGGAAAACGTTGGCTCTGACCGTTACTACGGCACCTTCCCTGCAGTTCAGTACCGCGTTGACGTGAAGACCGACAAGGGCCCGAAGGGCGTTGACCGCCTCATCACCCCACGTTCTTCCAACGGCGCTCACATCCGTGACCTGGGCTTCAACGAGAAGACCTCCACCCGCACCTTCGAGGTCACCCTGGCTAACCCAATCAACGCTGGCGAGAAGGTTCGCGTTGCAAACCTCGACTTCGGCGATGGCGACACCAAGGAAGGCCGCATCCACAACTACATCGAGGTCACCCAGATTGGCCGTCTGGAAGGCGACAACTCCCAGGCTAACGACCAGAACGTTGACTCCCGCAAGGCAACCGTCAACGACTTCGGCAAGCAGGTTAAGGGCACCTTCTAAGCCCTGCAAGCATCCGCTGCTTAGATAAGCCGCTCCACATCTTCCTTCAGCTCCCTTCTCAGGGGCTGGAAGATAGGGAGCGGCTTTCCCAGTTTTGCGCACGCCCATCGGGGTCAATCCAGCACAATTTGCCAAACAAGGCGCCAAAACTTCCCGAAATCACCCCAATATTTGGCAAATTGCGCCCTTGCGCCACCCCAAGCCTGGACGCGGACTCTTAGAGTGGACCACACAAGGGAGCACACAAAGGCACAAACGCAAAGGAAACTCCATGACTACAAAACAGCCGCGATGCGTAGTCGTCGGCTCGATCAACGCCGACTTGATGATTAGCGTGGAACGCCACCCCACCCCGGGCGAGACATTGATAGGCGGTGGCGGCGACATCCTCGCCGGCGGCAAGGGCGCAAACCAAGCGGTAGCTGCGGCACGCCAAGGCGCCAGTGTCTCATTCGTGGGCGCAGTCGGCGATGATGCGTACGCAGGCCCAGTCATGGAACTGCTAGAAGCATCGGGCGTCGATCTCAGCCACGTCGAACACCTCGATTCCACCACCACGGGCCTTGCGGTAATCGAGGTCGCAGCCGATGGCGAGAACACCATCGTCGTGGTCCCCGGCGCGAATGCGCGGGTAGACGCTGAGTTCGTTCAACAGCACGCGCGGGCAATGCACAAGGCGGACTTGGTGCTGCTACAGGGCGAGATTCCCGCCGCAGGATTCCAGAAGGCGGTCGAACTCGCACGCGCGGTAGGCGCCCGCGTGGTGGTGAACCTGGCGCCGGTGGTGGACGTCGATAAGCAGGCGCTCCTACAGGCAGACCCACTCGTGGTTAACGAACACGAGGCGGGGTTGGTGCTCAAGCAACTGGGGGCACAGACGCCGGGCGATGAACCAGAGGAACTCGTAGAATGCCTGCGCGCCGAAGGCTTTGCCGCGGTGGTGTTAACGCTTGGACCGCACGGGGCCATCGTGGCGGATGCCGAGGGCACCACGCCGATTCCCACCCCACAGATCAAAGCGGTGGACACAACGGGCGCTGGCGACGCGTTCACAGGCGCGCTCGTGGCGAAGCTCCTACAAGGGGCCACGCTTACCGACACCGCCCATCACGCCGCCCGCGTCGGCGCCTTCGCCGCGCTGAGCCGCGGCGCCCAGCCTTCCTACCCGGATCTAAAAGCGCAGCTTCCTTAAACCGCCAGCCAAGGGCAAAGCGCAGCAACCGTGGCCTCCGCACCTGCTTCCAGGGTGGGGTGCAGCTCAGGGACGAACTGCGGAGAGTGATTGCCCGGTGCATTCTCCGGATCTGAGAAGCCGCCGACGACCCAGAAACAATACGGTGTGCCAAAGGCATTCGGGATATCCGGGAAATCCTCAGAGGCCGATAAAGGCGCGAAGGTCTCCGTGCGCTCCTCCCCCAACAAGGTCTGCATAGACTCGGTGACCTTGGCAGTTACATCGCGGTCATTGTCCAGCACCGGGAAGCGTTCGGAGTATTCAAAGGAAGGCTCCGGCGCGCCCGCCGCGGCGGCCTGATTGTTCACAATGCGCTCGATCGAGGCATGGATGTGGTCTTCGACTTCCTGCGAGTAGCAGCGGGTATTGAGCTCGAACACGACTTTATCCGGAATCACGTTGGACTTCGTGCCGCCGTGGATTGTGCCCACGGAGACCACCGCGCGCTCGCTGGCCGGTAGCTCACGGGAGATAATTGTCTGCAGCTGCATGATGATTGAGGACGAAAGCACGATTGGGTCGACGCCCTTCTCCGGCATGGAACCATGCGAGCCGACGCCGCGCACAGTTACTTTCACAGTGGAAGCCTGGGAGAAGCTAATGCCCTCGTTGGTCGCAACATGGCCCAGTGGCAATGCACCCATGACGTGCTGGCCCAGCATGACATCGGGGACTGGAATCTTGCCCGTGATTCCCGCCGCAACCATGTCCTTGCCGCCTTCAGCGATCTCCTCGGCGGGCTGGAAGACTGCTTCGAAAGTGCCGGACCACTGCTCGCGGTTTTCCGCCAGATAAGAGATGGTGGTCAAAAGCCACGTGGTGTGCATGTCGTGGCCGCACATGTGCCCGACCGGAACTTCCGCGCCCGTCTTAGCGGAGATCTGCGTTGCAGTGGAGGCATAGTCCACGCCGGAGGCTTCCTTCACTGGCAAGCCGTCGAAATCGGCACGCATCGCCACGGTTTGGCCAGCGCCGTTGCGCAGGATTCCGACGACGCCGGCTCCGACGTCGACTACCTCGACGTCGCCAAGCGCCTCCAGCTCTTTGATAATCCGTGCCTTGGTTTCGGCTTCCTGCAGCGAGAGCTCCGGGTGCTGGTGGAACCACTTATAAAGCTCCTCACGCTGCGTCTTCGTCTTTTCCAGATACGTTTCCAAAGATTCAAACAGCTGCGTCATAGATCTCACCTTATGCCTGCCCGGTCACCGGTTGCAGAGAACGCACTCTTGACGCCGCATCCCCCGCCAACCCCACCACCGTCATCATCGGGGGGTAGTCACGCACATCGATACAGCGTGACTACCCCCGCTCTTCCTCAAAAATGGCGTCCTACTTCACAAAGTGGCGTGACGCACGATACGCTGTCCGCCTATAGATTGTTGAACAATTTTAAAAGGGGATTTGAGTGTATGAGCCAGCTCTTTATTGATCTCAATGCCGACCTCGGCGAGACCACCGCAGGCAATCCAGTCGCAGACGACGCAGCGATGCTCAAGCTGGTCTCCTCTGCCAACGTCGCCACCGGCTTCCACGCGGGTGACCCACACTCCATCGCCGGCACCGTCCACGCAGCTAAAGAGGCAGGCGTCGTCGTTGGTGCACACGTGGGTTACAACGACCCGGCCGCGTTCGGCCGTCGCTTCATCGACTACAACCCGGCTGAGTTGGCAGACGAAGTCACCTATCAAATCGGCGCGCTTGAGGCGCTGGCCCGCGCACACGGCACTCGCGTGAGCTACGTCAAGCCGCACGGCGCGATGTACAACGCCATCGTTCACCACGAGGCCCAGGCCAAGGCAGTCATCGACGGCATCAAGGCCTTTGGAGATATCCCGGTCATGCTGCTGCCGGGCGGCGTGGCAGTCGACGTCGCCGAGGAACGCGGCCTGACTGTAATCCGCGAGGCCTTCGCCGACCGCAACTACAACCCCGACGGCACCCTGGTCTCGCGCACGCAGGACAATGCTGTGCTGCACTCGGCAGACGACGTCGTAAAGCGCGTGCTCGAGGTGGCAGAAACCGGCGCCATCACCGCCATCGACGGCAGCGTCCTTAGCGTAGATGCGCAGTCCGTTTGCACCCACGGCGACTCCCCGGGCGCCGTGGAGATGCTACGCGGCGTGGTAGCCGAGCTGGATGCCCGTGGCATTGAGATCCGGAGCTTTATCTAATGCACATTCACCCCGTAGGAACCCGCGCGTTGCTCGTGGAGTTGGATGATCTTTCCCAGGTCATGACCTGGCACGAGGCACTTACTGCGCAGCCACTGAAAGACCAAGTCGATGCGATTGCCGCAGCGACTACCCTATTGCTCACCTTTAATACCCCAAACTCGGCGCATGCCGCCGCCGAGCTCTTGGAGGATTTCCGCCCTTCCGCACGCTCCGTGGAGGAGCCACGCTTGGTGGAGATCGACGTGCTTTACGACGGCGCGGATCTGGACGAAGCTACCGACCTACTCGGTATGTCTCGCGAGGGGCTTATCGACTGGCATACCTCAACCGAGTGGCTTGCTGCCTTCGGCGGCTTTGCCCCAGGCTTTACGTATTGCACCCCGGCAGATGCCTCCCGCGGCGTCGACATCCCGCGTCGCTCTACCCCGCGTACCGCGGTGCCGAATGGTGCGGTAGGCATCGCCGGTAACTTCTCCGCGGTCTACCCGCGCGTCTCCCCCGGCGGCTGGCAGCTGCTAGGCACCACCTCGACCCCGATGTGGGAATCGGATGCGCAGCCGCCGGCGCTGGTGCAGCCCGGCGACCGCGTGCGCTACCGTGCCGTCAGCTCCCTGCCAGACATCGTGTCCACCACCCCGTTTGGCCGCCGTACCCCGGCGCGCCTGCCACGCATGGAAGTCATCGACCCAGGCCTTGTCACCCTCTTCCAGGACCAAGGCCGCCCGGGTCGTGGCAACTTAGGCGTTACCCCTTCGGGCGCGGCTGACCAGGCAGCAGCGGCCACCGCCAACGTCGCGGTGGGCAACCCGCGCGGTGCGACGGTGCTGGAAAACATCGGCGGCATTCGCCTGCGTGCCCTAACTGATACCGTCATTTGCGTCACCGGCGCCCAGGCCCGCGTGGTCCTCGAGGAGATGCCGGTGCACCTCGCGCGCCCCGTACTAGTTACCGCGGGTTCCACCGTGCGCGTCGAGCCCGCCACCTTCGGCATGCGCTCGTACATCGCCATCCGCGGCGGCATCGTGGCCGATAGCGAGTTGAGCTCCGCGTCCACCGACGTGCTCTCCGGGCTGGGCCCGGCGCCGGTGCGCCTAGGCGACATCATCGGCGTGTTGCCGCGTTCTACCGCCATGACCGACGCGCAGCTAACGAACCCGCTGCGCGTAACCGAAGGGTCCCGGGGACAGACCGAGGGCGTGCTGCGCTGCGTGCTGGGTCCGCGTGATGACTGGTTCACCAAGGAATCCCTCGAGAAATTCTTAAATACCGAATGGGAAGTTACTCCACAGTCCAACCGCGTCGGCCTGCGCCTTAGGGCCAGCGACGATGCGACCTTGTCACGGGCGCGCTCCGGCGAGCTCCCGAGCGAAGGAATGGTCGCCGGCTCCGTCCAGGTTCCGCCATCGGGTGAGCCGGTAGTCTTCCTGCGTGACCACGCCGTCACCGGCGGCTACCCCGTTATTGCCACCGTCCTCGAAGAGGACATTGATATCGCCGCACAGCTTCCACCGGGAGCCACGGTCCGCTTCGAACTCGCTACAACTATTTAAAGGTTAATCATGATTTCTGCAGTCCTTATTGCAAACCGCGGCGAAATCGCCGTCCGCATCGCTCGCGCCGCCCGAGATCTGGGCATTCGCTCCATCGCCATCTACTCCGAGGCAGACGCAGGCGCCCTGCATACCCGCGTGGCCGACGAGGCCTACGCCCTGCCTGGCAACACCGCGGCCGATACCTATATGAATGTCCCGGCATTGCTGGACATTGCGGTTCGCGCCGGCGCCGATGCCATCCACCCGGGCTATGGCTTCCTTTCTGAAAACGCTGACTTTGCCCGCGCCGTCGCCAGTGCGGGCCTGACCTGGATCGGCCCAACCCCAGAATCCATCGAGCTGCTCGGTGACAAAATTGCGGCCCGCCGCGTGGCCGAGGAGGTCGGCGCTCCTCTGGCACCAGGCACCTCGGATCCGATTGATGACTGGCAGGAGGCCCGGGCCTTCGCCGAAAAGCACGGTCTACCGATTGCCATCAAAGCTGCATATGGTGGCGGTGGACGCGGCCTAAAGGTCGTGGAAAACTTGGAAGACATTGAGGCAGCTTTCAACTCTGCAGGCCGCGAGGCTAAGGAAGCCTTCGGCCGCGCAGAGTGCTACGTGGAGAAGTTCCTGACTCACCCACGCCACGTCGAGGCGCAAATCCTCGCCGATACCCACGGCAACGTCGCCGTGCTCGGCACCCGCGATTGCTCCACGCAGCGCCGCTTCCAGAAGCTCATCGAGGAAGCCCCTGCCCCAGCGCTTAGCGACGAACAGCGCAAGGGCATCCACGAAGGCGCACGCGCCATCTGCGCCAAGGTGGGGTATACCGGTGCCGGCACCGTGGAGTACATCGTTTCTGAGGACGGCACCATCTCCTTCCTCGAGGTCAACACCCGTGTGCAGGTTGAGCACCCAGTCACTGAGGTCGTGACCGGCGTGGACATCATCGCGGAGCAGTTCCGCATCGCAGCGGGTGAGCCACTTTCCATCTCGACTGATCCGGAATCCACCGGCCACGCTTTCGAATTCCGCATCAACGCCGAGGACATCCTGAACGGCTTTGCGCCATGCCCTGGCACCATCGTGCGCTTTGAGCCGCCGACGGGCCCTGGCATCCGCGTTGACGCCGGCGTGCGCTCCGGCTCCATCGTGCCGCCTTATTACGACTCACTGATTGCCAAGCTGCTGGTGTGGGGCCCAACTCGTGAGATCGCCCTGGCTCGTGCAAAGCACGCGCTCGAGGAGTTCGATATCGAAGGCGTGCGCACCGTCCTGCCTTTCCACCGCGACATGGTCTCCTCCCAGGTCTTGGCCGATCACGGCGATGCTGAGGCACAAGCCGGCATCTACACCGACTGGTTGGACCACAACTACCGCCCTTCTGCAGAGGCTACGAGCCACATCGCGCCGGTGGAAGCCATCTATGCCAAGCGCACCCAGGTGGCCATCGAAATCGACGGCAAGCTGGTTAGCGTTGGTCTGCCAGAGCGTCTGCTTTCCGGTGTGGCTGCCGGCGCTGCACCATCTGGCACGGCAGGCAACGCAGCATCTGCCGGTGAGGGCGGCAGCACGGAGGGTGCTGTCACCGCGCCTTACGACGCCAACCTCGTGGCCTGGAACGTCGCCGACGGCGACACCGTCGAAGAAGGCGATGACATCGCCACCATCGAGGCTATGAAGATGGAATCTGTTGTAAAGGCTCCACGCGGCGGCACCATCAAGCTGTTGGCCAAGGAAGGCGACCGCTTGGATCCGTCGAAGGTCATCGCGACTATCGACTAATGGCCGTGACCTTCTTTTTCGAGCGACCTCCGCGCCCAATGAGTTAAGCTGTCTGGCATGCTTTCTCAGTCCGTGGCGTCGAAAATTCGCGATGGCATCTCGGCCGGCGAGTTCATGCCTGGCCAACAGCTCAGCGAGGTGAAAGCCGCTGAGCGCTTCTCTTGTTCCCGCAATACTCTCCGCGAGGCCTTCACAGAGCTCGCTGCGCAGCGCCTCGTGGAGCGCATCCCTAACCGAGGCGTCTTCATTGCGACGCCGGATGCCGATTACGTGCGCGACCTGTTCATCGCACGCGCCGCTATCGAGCCATCCGGTGTGCTGTGGGGCGAATTCGCCGACCCAGCAGCGTTGATTGAGCTTGTCACTTCTGCTCGCGCCGCGCAGGACCGCGGTGAGGACCAAGAAGTATCCAACATCAACCAGCGTTTTCACCGCACGCTGGTGGCGTCGCTTAAATCCCCGACGCTTAACGAGCAGATGAACAACCTGCTCGCACGGATGCGGCTGAGCTTCTTGCTCGTCATCCCGCGTTACCCCACCTTGCATGCTGAGCACATTGAGGGAAACATTCGCTTGTCCCAGCTCGTTGCCGAAGGAAAACGCGAAGAAGCTGCCGCGCTCTTGCACGACAGCCTGCTGCGCACCTGCGAGAAGATGCTCGCGGTCATCTAGCTTGGGGTGGCTTGGCGGGGCGGCTTCCCTGCCCCCATTGCGGTTTGGTCCCATAGGTTGGGTCCCTTTGTGGGGTAAAGGGACCAGTAAGCCGAGTTTTCCGGCACCGGCCACTCGTAAAGAAACCCAACCAATGAAACCCAACCAATGGGACCAAACCGCGCGGCCGGTCGTAGCAGTTGCGGAGGAAGCCGCAAGCGCAGCCGCAGACCGGGCTTAAGGCACCTGGTAGTCCACGTCACGCGCGTCGGTGACGAGCATCTTGCCGGGCTGGTGGGTAATCGCCAAGCGCGGCTTCGAGTTCATCACCACTGCTTGTGGTGTCACGCCGCATGCCCAGAACACCGGGATGTGCCCCTCTGGGATGTCCACGGCGTCGCCGAAGTCAGGCCGCGAAAGATCCTCAATGCCAATAGCCTCAGGGTTGCCCACATGCACCGGCGCCCCGTGCACCGACGGGTAACGCGAGGTAATGCGCACGGCGTCGGCAACCTGATCTGCGGGAATCGGCCGCATGGAGACCACCAGCGGTCCGCTGAAAATGCCTGCCGGCACAGTCGCGATGTTCGTGCGGTACATCGCGACGTTGCGCCTTTGCTCGATATGGGCCAGCGTGATGCCATTTTCCTGCAGTGCCGACTCAAAAGTGAACGAGCAGCCGATGAGGAACGCAACCATGTCCTCAGTCCAGAACTCGGTGGCGTCTTCCACGGAATCGGTCAGCTCACCGTCGCGGAAGATGCGGTAGCCCGGAATGTCAGTGCGGATGTCGCCACCGGCGAGCAGTTCCGAGCTGTATTGGCCTGCCTCCAATACGCCCACAATCGGGCACGCCTTCGGATTACGCTGGGCAAACAGCAGGAAGTCGAATGCGTATTCCTGCGGCACGGCGAGCAGGTTCGCCTGCATGAAGCCGTCAGCGAAACCTGCCGTGGTCACCATCTGATTCTGCCGTGCATGCGCCCGTACGTTAGCGGGCTGCATCGAGGAAGGGTGCGCTGTGTAAGACATCGGCTATGGCCCTTAAGCCCAAAGTTTCATGATTCCGGAGAAAGAGTTGAAACCGATGTAGAACTCTAGGAGCAGGGCCAAGGTGCCCAGCACCAGCAACCAGGTGGGGTACTTGGAATCGCCGAGGAGGTCGCGGCGTCGGTAAGCAACCCACATCACCATCGCAAACGCGATAGGCAAGATGATGCCGTTGAATGCGCCGGCGAAAATCAGCAGCTTCTGCGGAGCGGAGTTTAGAAGCAGGAAAAGCAAGGTGCAGACCGCAATGAAACCAACGGTCAGGAAGTTGCGGGTACGTGGGGCAACCTTCTGTGTGGTCACGAAGGAGATCGAGGTATAGGACGCACCGATGACCGAGGACAGGCCTGCCGCAAAGAGCACCACGCCGAAGGCACGCAGGCCGAACTCGCCGGCCGCCTGACGGAACGCATCTGCCGCGGTGTTGTCCTCAGACAGTGCTACGCCAGTACTGACGACGCCGAGGACCGCCAGGAAGAGCAGCACACGCATGATGCCGGTGATGATGACGCCCATGACGGAGGTAGTGGTGATGTTCTTGATGTGCTCGCTACCAGACATTCCACTGTCGATGAGGCGGTGTGCACCGGCGAAGGTGATGTAGCCGCCGACTGTACCGCCGATCAGCGTGGTGATGACGAAGAAGTCAATCTCTTCTGGCATCACAGTGTTTTTGAGCGCCTCGCCTACTGGTGGCTGGGAGACGATGGCAACGTAGAGCATGAGCAGAATCATGATGGCGCCGAGGGCAGCCACCAAGCGGTCAAGCGCGATGCCGGCGCGCTTGGACAGGAAGACGAAGACGGCAATCGCCGCTGCGATGACGCCGCCGATTCGGGCATCGATGCCAAGCATCGCGTTAAGGCCAAGACCCGTGCCGGCGATGTTGCCGATATTGAAGACGATGCCGCCCAAGAAGACGAGCACCGCAAGGAACCAGCCGAGGCCTGGCAGAACGGTGTTGCCCAGTTCGTTGGCACGCATGCCGGAGACGCACAAGACACGCCACACGTTGAGCTGAATCGCGATATCCACGACGATGCTCAACAAAATGGCGAAGGCGAAGGCCGCGCCCATCTGGACGGTAAAGACGGAGGTCTGGGTCAAAAAGCCTGGACCGATGGAGGAAGTGGCCATGAGGAACATGGCGCCGGCCATGGCACCAATACCCTTGGGCGGGTTTTTGACGGCTACAGCTGTTTCAGCACTCACTAGGCTGTCCTTTCGTGACGCGGGTCGCACCGTTATGTGATGCGCATCATCTTAAGGCGTTGTTGAACAATTTGGAAAGAAAAACGGTCATTCACTCTAAATCTGCAGTTCACAGCCCTATAGGCAGATACCCCCTCTACCCCAGCCCACCAACTTTATTTCCGATGCACCATTGCACAATCCAAAATTGTGACCTAGGATTCACTTTTAACTAATAGTGATTCGTATTCCTAGGGGCTACACATGACCAAGAACGTCTACATCGCCAGCGCGGCACGCTTGCCCATCGGTAAGTTCGGTGGCAGTCTCTCTCGTCTATCACTGACGGAACTCGGCACGCTCGCTTCCCGCGAAGCGATTGACCGTTCGGGAATTCCGGCCGCAGACATCGATACGACAGTGGCTTCCAACGTCCTGCCGGTAGTTCCGAGCGATCTCTACATCGGCCGCAAAATAGCCCTCGGCGTCGGAATGCCGGACTCCTCAACCGCGCTCGGAGTCAACCGTTTGTGCGGCTCAGGTGTCCAGGCAATTATCTCCGCGGCCCAGCTTCTGCAAGCTGGTGACGGCACCACCGCCCTAGTCGCCGGCGTCGAGTCCATGAGCCAGGCACCCTATTCCGTCGACGGAATGCGCAGCGGCAAGAAGATGGGTGACGGCAAACTCTACGACTGGCTCACCGGCGCGCTGTCCTGTCCTTTCGGGACAGGCCACATGGGCGTAACGGCAGAAAATATTGCCCGTGACTACAGTATTAGCCGCGAGCGCCAGGACGAGTTCGCCGCCGAATCGCAGAGCCGCGCCGCGGCGGCGCAAGCAGAAAACATCCAAGCCGAGGAACTGGTCCCCGTAGGCGACCTGGATTTTGATGAACACGTGAGGGAAACGAGCGTCGACAAGCTGGCGCGTCTCAAGCCGGCCTTTGCCAAGGACGGAACCGTAACCGCAGGCAATGCCTCCGGCATTAACGACGGCGCGGCCGCAGTGGTGCTCGCAGGCCAAGAGGAGCTGGCGGCGCGTTCACTAAAGCCTCTGGCGAAGATCGTCAGCTGGTCCATCGCAGGCGTCGACCCCACCCGCATGGGCTTAGGCCCCATCGCCGCGGTGCCAAAAGCCCTGAAAAAGGCCGGTCTGAAGCTGGACGATATCGACCTCATCGAGTCCAACGAAGCCTTTGCTGCCCAGGCCATCGCGGTGCAGGACGAGCTTGGTTTCGCCCCGGCTATAACGAACATCTACGGCGGCGCCGTCGCCCACGGCCACCCAGTTGGCGCCACCGGCGTCATACTTGTCACCCGCTTGGCTTATGCACTGCGCCGGCTGAACAAGCGATATGGACTGGTCACCATGTGTATCGGCGGCGGGCAAGGCATCACGCTGATCATAGAAAACGAAGGAGCGAAGTAAATGTCAATCACCAAGGTTGCCGTCATCGGCGCGGGTTCCATGGGCTCGGGCATCGCGGCGCTGTGCGCGTCGGCGGGCCTCGACGTCGTCCTGCTCGATCAAAACGCCGAGTCCGCGCAGAAAGGCGTCGATATACAGTTGAAGCGCCGCGGCTTTTATCTCCCCCAAGACACCGAACGCGTGCGCGCTTCCGCCGACTATGCGTTGTTAGAAGACCGCGATTGGATCATCGAGGCTATCTTCGAGGACCTGGGAGCCAAGCACTCCTTGTACCAAGCCATCGAGCCGCATCTGAAGCCTTCAGCGATTCTCAGCTCGAATACCTCCACCCTCCCGCTCGCTCGCCTCAAGGACGGCGTTCCGGTCGCACGCCAGGAGCGCTTCGCCATCACCCACTTTTTCAATCCGCCCAAGGTCATGCGCTTGGTCGAGTTCATCGCTTCCGGCGAGACCGAGGCCACGCTGCGCTCGACCATCGAACAAACCCTAGGCAAGATTGCGCTCGAGTGCCGCGATACCCCAGGCTTTATTGCCAACCGCGTGGGTTGCTACTGGATGGCAGCCGGCGTCGCCCGTGCGCGCGAGAATGGCGTGAGCTACGAGCTTGCCGACGCCTCCTTCGGCCGCGCCTTCGGCATCCCCCGCACCGGTATCTTCGGGCTTTTGGACTACATCGGTTTGCAGCTGGTGGGGCCCATCTGGAACTCATTAGAAACCGCACTACCTGCCGACGACCCAATGTTGAAGGTTCCACTCGGCGAGGATGCTTTCATCGCGGGTCTGGTCGAGCGCGGTTTGACCGGGCGCACTGGCGAAGGCGGCTTCTACCGCGGGCGCGACGAGGTCATCAACGACTCGTTTGAATACGTCCCGCGCGCTCAGCCCGACGATCCAGTTATCGGTCTCAAGGACCCGCTCAAGGTCATGGAGACCGACAGCCCGGGCGGCCGCTTTGCCCGCGCGGTTTTCCTCGATACGCTGCGCTATTGCTGCGAGGTAGCGCCGGAAATCGCCGCGCACGTCGGGCTTATCGACGACGGCCTCACCCTCGGCTTCGGCTGGAAGAAGGGCATCTTCGCGCTTGCCGACGCCATCGGCATCGAGTGGGTTGCCTCCGCCTACGGTGACGACGTGCCGGCGTTGGTAGACGCGGCAGCCAAGGCCGGTGGATTCTTTGCTGACGGTCAGGCGCTTAGCGCTGACGGCAAGCTGCAGCCACTGCCTGCCCGCGAGGGCGTCGAGAGTCTGCGTTCGCTGGCGCTGGAGACCATAGTGTCGTTGCCCGCCGGCGCGGTGCATGCTTTAGAAACCGAAGCGGGACGAATCGGCATTGTGGATTTCCATACCCCAATGAACTCCTTGCCGACCACCGCTCTTGAGGTCATTCGTGCTGCGGTTTCTGCGGTAGACGAACACGGCTTGCAGGCGCTGGTCGTGGGCAACGATGCGCCGGTGTTCTGCGCGGGCGCGGACTTGGCTTCGATTGCTGCAGCGGGCGAGTCGGGCTCGGCGGAGCGCGTTGAGGAGCTCATTGCGGACGGCTCAAACACGCTGCGCCAGCTGAAGTTCACGCCGGTTCCCGTGGTCGCAGCGGTACGCGGTGTCGCCCTGGGCGGCGGCTTAGAACTGGCACTTTCCTGCGACCGAATCGTAGCCCACGCTGATAGCCAGCTGGCTTTCCCAGAGCTCAATGTGGGTCTCTATCCGGGCTGGTCGGGCACGATTTCCGCACTGGAGCGTCTCCGCACAGCTGGCGTGGCGGACTACCACCAGAAAGCCTTCGACTTCATCACCTCGACCAAGCCCTTCCCCAACGCTTTCGTGGCCAAGGAACAGGGCTTCCTCGCGGCAGACGACGTCGTATTGATGTCCCCTGACCACGTCCTGGCGCGTGCCATCGCGGAGACGGAGTCGCTCATTGAGGGCTACGCCCCGCCTGCCGATGACGCGATTGACCTTTACTCCGGCCCTGCCCTCGACCGCGAGTGGCCCCTGGAGAATGCCACTGAAAACGACCACGTCATCGCAGCAAAGTTGGCGCAGATGTACACCGGTGAGGGCTCGCTGAGCTTTAACCAGTTCGCCGACCGTGAGGTGGAATTCGACGTGCCGCTGGTGTTACTGCCCGCTAACGTCGAGCGCGCCAAGCACATGGCGGCGACGCGTAAGCCGCTGCACAACTAGCCCGCGGACCTGTCCCCCACCGGTCGGGCCGCTGGTCAGCCGGGGCCCGTCCCAACCATTCTTTCGGATTGGTCCCATAGGTTGGGTCCCTTTACGGGGTAAAGGGACCACCTAGCGGGTTTTAGCCGGCCTTCTTACTCGTAAAGGGACCAGTAGACTGGGACCATCCTCGCTGTTGGGCAGCTTCCAGCGCCTGGCGCACCTCCCGCACGACACGGGCTCTCTCCGTGAGTAGCTCCCGTGGGCTGTATCGCAGCACGATGAAGCCACGGTTCTGAATCAGCTTCTCGCGTCGTCGCTCCTCCACGATTGTTTGCTCGGCACTCTTGCCAAACGACGAGCCGTCGTATTTGACGGCACCGTCGATCTCGATCACGACGGCGTCGTCAATGCATGTGTCTGCGCGGAAGTTCGGCGGAATGAAGTACTGCGCAACCACCTTCTCTCCCAGCTTCTCCGCGATGGCGATGCCTCGAAAGTAGGACTCGAAAGGCGATTCCGAATGCGCGATGGCGTGCTCAATCGCCTTCCGCGCCTGCGGGGCACCGTGCACGCGACCCATGGCGATCAGCGTGCGGCGCAGCTCGTCCTTCGTGGTGAGTTCCTTCGCGAGCGCCGAATCCATGGCAACGAGTCCCTCTTCGAAGGAATGGTGCCTTGCGATGTCGATGCACGCTCGTGCCACAGTTGTGCAACGGGTGCCGAGCTGCTTGGAAATCATGTTGTCTGGCAGGTGCGTCTTGCGGTATTCGTAATCGGCTGGAATCTTCGTCTTTACTGGCAGAGATTTGGACTGCCTGGCCATTTCAATCTTTTCGTCGAAAGGCGGGAGGACCCAAAGGCCCCATAGCCTGGCTGCTGACTTTCCTATCATGATGGCTTTGTGCACGCTTTTGCCCGCGGCAATCACTTTGAGGCGCTGGCGTTCGTAAGTGGGTAATTGCTCGAAGTAATCCCGCGGGGTTGCGACCCAGGGCGCTATTCGCAGAAGCTCGCCATTGGCTATTTGCTCCCACACGTGGTGATCGTTGGACAGTGGACGTAAGTGAATGAGTCGTTGTGTTTGAGTCATACAACAATGTTCGCCAAGCGCGTGCGCCCGTGTCTAGAGTCAATTTTTTGCCTGTGGATAACTCTGTATTTGTGCAGATAGAAGCAGTGTTCCCTAGGGGGAGTTGGCGCTTTCGAGGCCGTCTGCCGGCTGGTGCCTCAGCGGCTGGCCTCTTACTGGCGAATGGGCGGTTTCAGCTGCCGCGATTTGGTCCTCCTCTAGCGGTCCCATTGGTTGGGTAGTTTTACGAGAACCGACTCCCGCGCAATGGCTCCTAAGGGTTTCTTTACCCCCTAAAGAAACCCAACCAATGGGACCAAACCCGGTAAGGGGTGGAGCGAGCGCCAAGCGAGGTGCGAGAGCGCCAAGCGAGGTGCGAGAGCGCTAGGCGGCACGCATGCCAAGCGGGGCGCGGGCAGGCTGCTACTTGTAGGCCGAGAAACCCGTAATGACCTTGCCCATGATGAGGCTCTGCACGGTGTCGGTTCCCTCATAGGTGTGCATGGCCTCGATGTCGGCAAAGTGGCGCGCGATGTCGTTTTCTAGCAGGATGCCCACGCCGCCGAGCATGTCGCGGGCGTCGGAAGCAATGCGTCGCGCAGCGCGGGTGTTGTGCAGCTTCGCCGCGGAAGCCTGCGGCGGGGTGAGCGTGCCGGCCTCCTCGCGGGCGGCAACCTCGCGGCAGGTCAGCATCATCTGGTTGAGGTCCAGCACCATGTTGGCCAAGCGCTGCTGGATGATCTGCGCTTTTGCCAGCTCACGGCCGAACTGGACGCGCTCCATGACGTAGTTGCGCGCGGTTTCATAGCAAGCCACGGCCGAGCCCAACGCCATCCACGAGACGCCGATGCGCGTTGCAGTCAGCACGCGGGAGACGTCCTTAAACGTTTGGCAGCCGGGCAACCGGTTGGAGGCAGGAATGCGGCAATCCTCCAAGACGATGTGCGCCTGGTGGATAGCGCGCAGTGACAGCTTGCCGGTAATCACCGTGGCCGAGTAGCCCGGCGCGTCCTGCGGAACGATGAAGCCACCCACGTTTCCGTCCTCCATACGGGCGTAAATCACGGTCACGCCACCGGAAGCACCGTTGCCGATCCATTTCTTTTCGCCGTTGAGAACCCAGGAATCGCCGTCGCGGACCGCGGTGGTCTCCAGTGCAATGGAGTCAGAACCGTGCAACGGTTCCGTCAGACCAAACGCGCCGAGCAGCGAACACGACGCCATCGCTGGCAGGTAGCGGGAGCGCTGTTCCTCCGAGCCAAGCATCGCGATGGAGCGCATAGCCAGGCCGGCCTGCACGGCAACGACAGTGCCCATCGAGGCGTCGGCACGCGTGACCTCCATGAGCGCCAAACCCGCGCCGAGTGAGGTCATGGACTCGTGGCCAGGAACGTCAAGGCCGTCCGTCATGAGGTCGAGCTCGCCTAAGCGGCGCACAAGTTCGAGGGGGTATTCGCTTTTCTCCCAATGCTCATTGATAACCGGAAGGCAATCTTCACGAAACGAGCGAGCACGTGCCCAGACCTCGGCGTCTTGGGCACTGATGCCGTCGAACGCGCCGAGAAAGTCAGTTGTAGAATCAAAGAGATTATTGGACATTGCGGGCCTCCGAAACGAATCACTATTAGTCTGCTATTGTGATACACGCCTCACCGCCTGTCAAGAGAACGTACCCAGCGAAAGGCACACCACCATGGCTAACCAGAAGCGCCGCGGCCAAATCGCCACCGCCGCCCTCGACCTCTTTGACCAGCGCGGCTACCACGGCACCGGCATGGAAGACATCGCAAAGGCAGTGGGCATGCGGGCATCGAGCCTCTACAACCACTACAAGTCCAAGCAAGAGCTGCTCGCCGAGGTCACCGTCTCCGCCATGGAGGAACTCCTACGTGCCAACGCCGCGGCGCTCGCCGGAGTCACGGGTTCCGAGGAAAAAATCCTCGCCACGATGCGCGCACACGTCGTCTTCCACGCCACCCACGCCAAGCGCGTCCGCGTGGTCAACAACGAGCTCAACAACCTCGAAGAACCCCACAAATCCGTGGTCCTGCAGCTGCGCCGCGACTATGTGGCGCGTTGGATGAACGTCGTCGACGAGGGCAGCTTCCAAGCCGAGAACCTCAAGATTGCCTGCTGGGCGCTCATCGACATGGGCATCGGCGTGGCCACGTGGTTTAGCCCCGATGGCCCGTACACCGCCGAGGAGCTCGGTGACATGTACGGGCAGTTCGCGCTCCGCCAGCTGACCTAGCCGCTACGCGCAGCCAATCTCCTCGGCCTCTTCGTGGTCCGGGTAGATGACACGGATGCGCGAGTACACCTTGGCGTTGTAGCCACACGCTTCACGTTTGTCGACGACCACCCGCACCGGCGTCTGCTTAAACTTGCCCTCCGAGCAGAAGGGGTCGCAGTCGTTTTCCACGGCCGTGCCCTCAGCCGTGGCCTCATCGGCACCCCAGTTGGACCACCTAAGGTCATTGACCAGGTAGTTGTTATCACCGCAGGCCAGCGAAATGCTGTCGGGGCCTTCCAGTCCGGTGACGGACACGCAGCCCAAGATGGCCGTGGCCTCCACGGTGGTGGTCACATTGGGGCCGACCAGACCGACCACGCGGACCAGCTGGCCGGTTGCCGGAAGGATGGAGAAGCTGACGTGGTCAGCGTCGCGAATGACGCTGATGAGGCCGTCCTCCCCCACGCCGTTGTGGGAGCCCTGCGAGGCCGAAGCCAGGTCGTTGCCGTCGGTGGCGGCCAGAATGTCGTAGACAATCTTCTGCTGCTCGCTGCTCAAACCTGGCTGCAGCAGCAGCTGCAGCGCGCCGAGGGCGCGGTTGGGGAAACGATCCGCAAGAGCTTCCAGCCCAGCGCGGTCGGTGGCCGCCATAAGGTCTTCTGCGGGGATGGCCGGCTGCGGGTCGAACCCCGGCAGCTCGCCTTGGGAGGAGATGTTCACGGTGCCGTCGACGCCCACCGAGTACTCGGTCGTGGCAGTAGACGAGCCATCGGTGTCCACGCGCTTGAGGTACTCCTTTGAGGTCACGCCTTTGTCCGCGGCGTCGGGCTGCGCGGCGGCAGCCTCGCCCGCGTGCGTGAGCACCTCCGCCACGGCGACCGGCTCGCTGTGGTTCACAAACGGGATGACCCCGCCCACCAGAGCTAGGACACCGACGCCCGCGGCCACGGCCTTCCACGGCGTGCGTGACCCCGAATCGACGATGCCGCTGAGCACCGCCTCGGAGCGGGTAAGGGCGGCGTCGTCAAGCGCAGCGTCTGGCACCGGATTTGCGGCGCGCAATTGGGAAAGCGGATCAGTCATCGTAGCCTCCGGTGAGCTCGGAAAGGTGGGTGCGGGCGCGGTGCAGGCGCACGCGGACGTTGTTAGGGGTGATGCCGAGGACCTCGGCGATCTCGGCCTGCGTGAGCTCCTCCCAGGCGAAGAGAGTGAGGATCTCGCGCTCGGCATAAGGAAGCTGCAGCAGGGCGCGGTTGATGTCGAGGGACAAGTCAACGGCGGCGGATTCGTCGGAAAGGGCGCCGTCGAAGTCGTCGAGGTTTTCGAACTCTCGGCGCGAGCGATAGAACTCGCGCATCACGTTGCGGGCGATGCCATAGAGCCATGGCAGCGGGTTCTCCCCTGTCAGGGTGTCGAAGTTGGCCCAGGCGCGCGCGAAGACGTCGGCAGCCAGCTCCTCAGCGTACTCCTGCGGCACGCGACGCCGTAAGAACGCCAAGACGGCAGGATAATGCGCGCGAAAATGCCGGGAGAACTCCCGCTTTCGCGCGCCGGGCAAGGTTAAGACGGACAAATAAAACTCCACGAGCCTGCTGGAACATACTTCACATAGAGTATGTTGCAGCAGGCTCGGAATTATTACAGACTAGTGCGCGACTTTTTCTTTAACCGGAATCAGCACTGTCTTGGCCAGGGAGGCGGCCATGCCCGCGGCGTCGACGCCCACCGCAGCCAACGGAATGATGATCATGAGGCCATTTCAGCCGCAAACAACCAAGGAGGAGCGCCGTTCTTTTGGGACTAAAGAGCCGCTTTGAGGCTGATTGAAAAGTCCGTTGTGCTTGGTGTCGGGCGCAGATGGTTTACTAGTAGACGATGGAACCGCTCGAACTCAGCGCGCTCACCGGCACGCAGTCCCGTACGTATGGCACCCGGAAGATCACCGACTCTATGGTGAACGCACCGGTCCATGTGGCGATCGCACTGTGGGACGAGCGCTGGGACTCGGCGCCGGGCGGCACTGTTGATGGCTGGGTCATCGCAGTAAACACCAGGCAGACGCGCTTCATACGCAAGGGCCAGACCAAGAGCGGCGACGTGGTGGAGATTGCCATCCGCGAATTCGAGAAGGCCACGAAGAACCTGAAGGGCCGAGTCTGGATTGTCACGGGGCGCCGGCAAAATGCGCTGCGGTCGGCGCTGGAACGGCGCGGTTATACGGTGACGGGTAGCTTTGCGGAGGAAAATAGGGCGTCGAAAAGCGCGAGCTCTGTGCGCCGCAAAGAAGCGGGCCTGACCGCGCGTAAGGCCAAGAAGTTGGGCGAGGCGCCGCGGAAGAAAGAGTCCACGCAGGTAGAGACCCCGAAGGCACATTGGTGGCCAAACTTCTCGCAGGCGTCATCATGGCCGGAGGGCGCCACGGTGCGCATTGCTACCGACGCCTCCTCCGACACCGTGTTCAAGGGCTCCATGTGCTTCGTGGCGGGCAATGGCGACTACCGGCTACGCACCCGCGAGACTAAGGCGGGTACTGACGAGCTCGAGCTGGAATCGCTGACCCTGGCGCTGAAGTACCTGCTCAAGGTGGGTGCAAAGAAGGCGATTATTGAAAGCGACTCGGTCGCGGCGCTCGAAGCAGTGGAGCAGTTGCGCAATAAGCAGTCGAAGGCGGTGCGCTCGCGGCGGACGTGGCGCGGCGTGACGTCAGGTGCGCGGTCGCGTTTCCAGCAGGCCTGGAACGACGTCGAGGGCGAATGCGAGGTGGAAATCCGCCGCGTGCTTGGCCATGCGGGCGATCCGCTCAACCGCGCGGCGGACCAGATTGCGTACATGGGGCTGCGTGCGATTGCGCATCCGATGAAGCAGTCGCGGGCCACGCTGCAGGAGGGCATCACCAAGGCGCTGGCCAAGCTTCAGGCTTAGCCGCCAAAAGATGATCAGGCAGGCAAACGCCACCGCCCACAGCCAACGGCGTTCGTGCAGCTTATCGCGATAGATGACGGACATTAACAGGTACCACGCCGACGGGATAATAAAGAAGAGACTGGTTCCTGGGGCCGCGCTAAAGCCAGTAAATCCGATTAAAAGGAAAACGCTGACAGGCCAGCTTTCCACCAAGAAAATGGGTAAAACTTGCCATCCGCCTCTGTTGACTCTGGCTCGTTAGCTTCGGTTTGAGCTGGTACGGCTTCGCTTGGCTCGTCTACTGGCGCTGGTTGGAAAGACTGCGTTTGCGGGGCTGTTTTCGACGCTTTCGTGTTGGTCCCCCTCTACGGGTTTCCCTCTAATGGTCCCTTTACGAGAAGCGTTGGCGACGAATACGGCCCATTGGGTTTCATTACCCCCTAAAGAAACCCAACCAATGGGAGCCAACCAATGGGACCAGTCTGGGACGTGCGGAAACCTCAGAAGGCGAGGGTCAGAGTGAAGGCCAGAGCGGAAGCCAGGCCGCGCGGGGCCGCGGAGGTCAGAGCGGAGGCCAGGCCGCGCGGGGCGCTAGTGACCGCCGTTTCCGCCGGACGCGAAGGTGAAGGTATCGGTCTCACCGGAATCGCAGGTCACGGTGTAGGTGTGGTAGCCGTCGGCAGGACCGGGGCCGATGTTGTCCGGCGCGGTTACGTAGCCCACCAGTTGGCCAAGGTCAGCTGCCGGCGACATCACCGTCGTCGCACCCCACGACGTGGTCAGGTTCGCGCGAGTGCCCGGGCAGTTTGCCGCGATAAGCAGCTCCTGGCCCGGCCCCAGCTGACCGTCAACAGTACTGGTCAGCTGGGTGCCAGCGGTGGTCTTCGCATCCTCGCTGAACGGGTTGAAGCCGGTAGCAACTGCAGCGCCACCACCAGCCAAAATAGCGCAAGCGGCGGTAGCAGCAACGAGGGTCTTTTTCATGATGACTCCTTAACTAGGAAGTTGATGTTCACCTAGTTAGTTGCACTACCGCCGCGTTTATTACAGGCGACCAGAAAGTTTTTCCAGCCGCCAGTAGGAGGCTTAACCGGCGATTCGGCGCGCGCCGTCGCCAGGGCTGGCCACAAGGAAGGTCGGCGCCGGGAAGCCGCGCTCAGCCGCGGCAGCAGCGATTGCCTCCGCCGTCGACTCCACATCGGCACGCTTAACCAGCGCAATCACCGCGCCACCGAAACCGCCCCCAGTCATACGCGCGCCCACCTCGCCGGCCGCCGCGAACGCGCAGTCCAGCTCAGGGGTCGTCACCTCATACTGGTCACGCAGCGAGACATGACTATCGCGCATGAGCTCCCGGAAACGGTCAAGGTTGCCGGCCTCCAAGTCGGAGGCAGCTTCCAAGGTGCGGGCGGTCTCCTCCACGACGTGGGCGACGCGGCGCTTAACGACGCCCTCATCCTCCCCCGCTTCCCTTGCCCACCGGGTGGCGGCCGCAACGGCATCGGGAATATCGCGGATAGTTCCGCCGCGGGCCCCAGAGCCCGCCAATGCAGACTGAACCGCGTCGATGACGCCACGGCGGGAGGCATACTGGCCGTCGTTCAAAGAGTGAGGGGCGTTGGTGTCCGCAATCAGCAGCACCATGTCGCGGTCCGCGATGTTAAACGGCACGCGGCGCACCTCACCCGTGGAGAAGTCCAAGACGAGTGCCTTGCCCTTTTGCCCAAACAGGCTGGCGTTTTGGTCCAAGCCACCCGTCGAGGCGCCCACGACTTCGTTCTCCGCGCGCATGCAGGCGAGAACTAGGCGGGTGCGGGCGGCGTCGTCAGGCGCGTGCCCTGTCGAAAGCTCGTAGGCCGCCACCGCCACCGAGCACTCCAACGCCGCGGAGCTGGAGAGGCCGGAGCCTACCGGAACGTCAGAGACAATCGCGATGTCGAGGCCCTCGCAGGAGGCTATGACGCCGTCCTCGAGGCTCGCCCACACGGCGCCGGCGACGTAGCCAGCCCAGGCGTCCGGGGTGCCGTTGGCCCAACCCGGGCCAACCTCATCCAGAAAAACGTCCACGCGGCGGACTTGGCCGCCAAACTCCGAGGCGATGCGCACGAGCCCATCCGAACGCGGAGCCACGGCCACGGCCGTGTTCTGCTCCAGCGCGAAAGGAATCGAGGCGCCACCTGCGTAGTCGACGTGCTCGCCGATGAGGTTTACTCGGCCCGGCGCGGCCCACACGCCAGCCGGGGCAACGTCAAAGGTGGAGCGAAACAGTTGAGTGGCGGCGTCGGCAAGCGCGGCGTCGGAGCGAGTGGAAATCCAGTTAAGCATCCCAGACCTCCTTGAACCGGTCGGCGATGCGCTCCGGGGTCGTGTCATTGATCCACACTGCCTGCGCGGACTCCGAGCCGGCAAGGTACTTCATGCGGTTCGGTGAGCGCATCAGCGAAAACAGCTGCAGGTGCATGCGCACGTCCCCGCGCAGTGTAGGGTCGGTCGGCGCCAAGTTCCAACCCGCGATATACGGGGTCTTCTCGACGCCGTCGAAGAAACGGTCCACAGCGGTATACAACTTCTTGAGCAAGGCGGCGAGGTCGTCGCGCTGCGCGCTGGAAAGCTCAGTGAAATCCGCCGCGTACTCGTTGGGCATGACCATCGCCTCGAGCGGCCACTTAGCGGCCGCGGGGACGAACACGGTGAAGTGCTCGGTCTCCGCGATGATGCGGGTGCCCGCTGCGCGCTCCTTGTCCAGGATGTCCTGGAAGAGATCGCCCTCGTAAGCCTGGGAGCTGGCCACGATAGCCTTCATGCGCGGCGAGAGGAACGGGTAGGAATAGATCTGGCCGTGCGGGTGCTGCAGCGTCACGCCGATTTCGGCGCCGCGGTTTTCAAACGGGAAGACCTGGGCCACCTCAGGCAGCGCAGACAGCGCAGAGGTGCGGTGTGCCCACGCCTCGATCACGGTACGGATGCGGCTGACCGGGAGATCCTTGAAGCTGGATTCCGGATCAGAGGTAAAGCAGACCACCTCGCAGCGCGCCTTGGCAGGCTTGCGCGGGACCAGGCCCATCTCGTCTACGTCTTCCTCGTAATCCTCCATGCCCATGGCAAAAGACGGGAAGCGGTTTTCGAAGACAACGACGTCATAAGAAGGCGAGGGAATCTCCGTGGGCAGCTGGCCCGGCAGTGTTGGCGCCAGCGGGTTTTCATTAGCTGGCGGCATGAACGTGCGGTTCATGCGGTGAGCGGCAAAAGCCACCCAGTCCCCGGTCAGCGGGTCGCGGCGCATCTCTGAGGCCGGCGTAACCTGCGGCAGATCGCGGCTGTCTTCTAGGACGCGATCGGTGTGTGGGGTGTCGTCGAAGTAGATGATTTCGCGGCCGTCGGCAAGCGCGGCCTTGGTGATCTCTACCATTACTTGGCCTCCGCCAGCTTCGATTCGTCGATCTTGGAAGGGTCAACGATGATGGGGCGCAGCTTAGCCCACAGCATGAAACCTGCTGCTACGACTGCCATGACGACGCCCGCCCAGAGGTTGTCGGAAGATTCCTTCGCCATACCGGTTTCCGGGTTTACACCCGGGTCGAGGGCAAAGGAGCAGATGATAAGCACGATGCCGTAGAGACCAAGCAGGGCACCGATGACGTTGCGAAGATCGAAAGCGCCTGCGTGCTGAGGAGAAGTCTTTTGAGTCATGATGGTTGCTCCTTTAGGCAAAGATGACGTTCAGGCCGATTGCAATGACCAAGCAGATGACGCCGAGCGGAACGGTCTGCTTGTACCACGGAAGGTTCTTCTCGGTGTAGTCCTCGAAGTGGTCCTTCGGTGTAACGGAAGAAACAAAGCCCACGAGCTCCTCGTCCGGCTTCGACTGAGTAAACATGGTGACGATGACGGAGACGATGATGTCTACCGTAAATGCCACGCCGGCGGCCACGAATGCGGTGCCCTGGCCCGGCAGGTTGAATATAGATGCGGTGGCGTCGGTGAAGGTAGCCACATACCAGAACGCAATCGCGGAAGCAGTACCTGCCACGAGGCCGGACCAACCTGCGTGCGGGGTCATGCGCTTCCAGAACATGCCCAGGATGAAGGTTGCGAACAGCGGAGCGTTGAAGAAGCCGAACAGGGTCTGCAGGTAGTCCATGACGTTGCCGAAGTTCTGGGCCAAAAGGGCGGTAAAGACGGCCACGCCGGTGGCGACGACGGTCGCGATGCGGCCGAACTTCAGGTAGTAGCCATCCTCGCGATCCTTGACCACGTAGGTCTGCCAAATGTCATAAGAGATAACGGTGTTAAAGGCCGAGATGTTGGCGGCCATGCCGGCCATGAAGGAAGCGAGCAGGCCCGCAATTGCAACGCCCAAAAGGCCGTTCGGGAGCAGGTCGCGCATGAGCAGCAGGATGGCGTCGTTTGGCTTGGCGGTCTCTTCCATCAAGTCAGCGACGGAGACGGAGGCAATCATGCCTGGGATAACCACGAGGAAGGGCACGAACATTTTCGGGAAAGCACCAATGATTGGCGTCTTGCGCGCTGCGGAGATCGACTCCGATGCCATGGCGCGCTGGACCTCGACGAAGTTGGTGGTCCAGTAACCGAAGGAAAGGACGAAGCCTAAGCCCAGGACGATGCCGATGACGGACCAGACCGGATTCTCGAAGCCGGATATGTCAGTGCCCGGCCAGGTGTGGAAGTGGGAATCGTTCGCCACGGAATCCTTCAGCCCCTGCCAGCCGCCGACGCGGTTCAGGCCGATAATCGTCAGCGGTGCAAGCGCAGCGATGATGACGAAGAACTGCAGCACCTCGTTGTAGATGGCAGCGGACAAGCCGCCCAGGGTGATGTAGGACAGGACGATGATGCCGGCAACAACGAGCGCGACCCACATAGGCCAGCCCAGCAGGGCCTCAACGATGGTGGCCAGCAGGTACAGGTTCACACCGGCGATGAGCAGCTGGGCTACGGCAAAGGAAATGGCATTGACCAGGTGCGCCGCACTACCGAAGCGCTTGCGCATGAACTCCGGCACGGAACGCACCTTGGAGCCGTAGTAGAACGGCATCATCACGATGCCCAAGAACACCATGGCCGGGATAGCGCCGATCCAGAAATAGTGCATGGTCTGGAAGCCATACTCCACGCCGTTGGCGGACATACCGATGATCTCCACCGCGCCCAAGTTCGCCGAGACGAATGCCAGGCCGGTCACCCATGCGGGCAGTCCGCGGCCGGAGAGGAAGAAGTCGATGGAGGAGGAAACGCGGGCTTTGGCAGCCCAGCCGATTCCCAAGACGAAGAGGAAGTACAAGGCAACGAGCAGGTAGTCCACCCAGGTTGCGTCGAGTCTCAATACTGAAGGTTCCATGTGGAGAGCTTTCTTTTATTAGATTGCGCTCAAGCGAAGCTCGTAGGCAATCGGTTGATGTGCGTTAATTTCGGCAAGGTCGATGCCACTGCGCAGTGCGTTCGGTGGAGCGCTCATGGGTTCCACCGCGAGTGCACGGCCGCGGCCGGGGTAGTTGTCCGGGGTATACATCTGTACCCAGTCAAGGCCCGGCCCCATTGCGAGGCGAACGCCTTTGCCTGCGGAAACGTAATCCGCCGTGAGGGGTCCCTGTCCGTGGAAGCAATCATCCCAAGTCACGTCAGCGATACGCTGCTGCTTGACGACGACGCTTTCCACCACGCCCGTGGGCAAGTTCCGGGTATCAAGAAGGTGGTGTTCGGTGACGCCGAGGCTAAGAATTGAGGCGTTGGCAGCCGCGCCGCGGGCAGAAAGATAGGTATGAAGGCCAAACGCGAAGGGGCAATCCTGCTCCGCGTGGGCCTCAAAGCGGGCGTGAAGCCCAGTTTGATCGAGGCTGTAAGTGGCGGTGAGCTGAATGGGCCACGGCCAAGGGGCCTCGATCTGGATAGTGAGCTGCACTTGGTTCACGCAGTAGCGCTTTAATTCCCAAGCCTTGTCGCATACAAAGCCATGGATGGCGTTGTTGCGCTCAGGCTCATTGACGGGCAGACAGTAAACGCTCCCCCGCCAGTTAAAACGGCCATCTGCAGTGCGGTTAGGCCACGGGGCAAGAACTACGCCGGCGCACATGGGCGGGAGATCCTGATAGGTCTCCACCAGCGGCTCGCCGGCGAAGGTCAGCGACTTAATACCGCCACCGAAGCTGGCAATTTCTGCCTCATATGCGCCATGCGCTATCCGGTAAGTAGGTGCCTGACTGGTCATAACCTAAGGCCTTCCTTTTCCGTGTGTAACTCACTACGTGGCTTAGGTTAAGACGCTGTTCAAACGCTAGTCAAACGTTTGCATAAACTTGCATAATGAATTTGCTAACGCCCTAAAGCGCTGATGACTGGTAATAAACGGCGCCACATAATCCGTGCCGCGGAGTGCGGAGTGGCAAGGACCTCACGCAAATAGTTTTCTGGTTTTAGCGCCCATGGCGTGAAAGCAGAATGCACGCGAATCGGGATTCCGAGGTGCCACGACCATAGCTTGGTACGCAGTGCATGGAAATCACTGGTGACTACATCGAAGTAAGGCGGCTTGCTCATCGCATAGGCATTTTCGAGATTCTCGTTGGTACTCGTGGCACGTGGTTCGACGATTATCTTCTCGCGCGGAACTCCCCTGCCCACCAAGTACTCGGCCATGACTTCGGCCTCGCCATAACCGGAGACGATGATGTCTTGTCCCCTCCAAATACGAAATGCATGCTCGAGCCTGCGCTCAAGCATGGGGCCAGGCACGCCGCCTTGTACGCGGGCTCCCAGGACCAAAATGGGGACTAAGCTAGGGCCGAACATAATGCAAAAGCCTAATTGAGAAAGGACTTCCGTGGCCACACCGACTTTGAAGGACCTCGCCGCGGCCACGGGGGTTTCCATCTCCACCGTCTCCCGCGCGCTGGCCAATCACCCTGCGATTTCTCCGGCGACCACACAAAAGGTGAAGGCTGCGGCCGAGCAGCTGGGCTATCGCCCGAATGCGCAGGCCCGCGCGCTGCGCGGTTCACGCTCCGATGCTATCGGCGTGGTGATTCCGAACCTGGCGAATCCTTATTTCGCGCTCATTGCTGCCGCGATTGAAGCCGAGGCCGAGCGCGTTGGCATCGCTGCCATCATGACCACCTGCTCTGAGTCACCTGAGCACTTAGCCAAAGCACTCGACGCACTGACATGGCGGCAGGTAGACGGCATCATCACCGTCCCGGTTGAAGGCGCCGAAGCAGCGCTAAAAGACGCCGCGAAATCCCGGCCGCTGCTGCTCATCGACCGAGAGCTGCCGCCCTTCCCCGCCGTTACCTCGGACCCGCGCCCGGGCATGTTCGCGGCATTAACGCAGCTGCGCCAAAAGGGTCACCGCGTGGTCGGCTATATTCCAGGCCCGCAGCAAACTTCTACGGGTAGGCAGCGGCTGAAAGTCTTCCGCGGTGCAAGCAGCGAGTTTTCCGCGCATTATGCACAAGGCGGCTTCCGCCGCAAGGACGGCTACGTGGGGGCATTAGAGCTTTTTGAAAAGGGCATTACCGCCATCGTGGCGGGCGATTCCATGATGACGGCTGGTGCGCTGGCCGCCTGCTATAACGCCGGCAAGGCCATCGGTGAAGACATCGCGTTGGTGGGCTACGACGACTTAAATCTCTTCCGCCTGCAACCGGTGCCGATCTCGGTGGTGGACCAGGACATGGCGGCGCTGGGCCGGCTAGCAGTCCAGCACCTGACCAAGGCGATTACGCATAACGCAACACCGACCGGGGTAAAGATTCCCACCTCTTATATCCCCCGCGTTTCCACCGCCCGGCAGTTCTCCTAAGGGCGGTAGCTCCAGGAAATCGCCTATTCCCCCAGCAGCTGGGCGCGCAGGTTTGCGTCCTTCTTCTCCACCTCGGCGGCCATATTTTCTTGGTACTGCGCCATCTTCTCGGTTAGTTCGGGTTCCCCTGCGCCAAGGATACGAACGGCAAGAAGGCCCGCGTTCTTAGCGCCGCCGATAGACACGGTCGCCACCGGCACGCCACCGGGCATCTGCACGATAGACAGCAAGGAGTCCAGGCCATCCAAGTCCTTCAGCGCGCGCGGAATGCCGATGACCGGAATCGGAGTCGCCGCAGCAACCATGCCCGGCAGGTGCGCAGCACCGCCGGCGCAGGCGATGATGGCTTTCAGGCCACGCTTATGCGCGTCCTTGGCATAAGAGAGCATCTTTTCTGGGGTGCGGTGTGCACTGACGACGCCCACCTCGAAAGGCACGCCAAACTCCGCCAAGACTTCGGCAGCAGGTTTTACGGTAGGCCAATCTGAATCAGAACCCATGATGAGGCCAACGAGTGGTTCCATATCTTCTCCTAGGTAGTTGTTACTGGGGGCAGCAAGAAGGTTGCGGGAATCTGCGGAAAACTTATGCAGGCAGAGCTTTTAGAGCCAGGCCGCGTGCACGAGGAAGTGCGCAGCATCTGCCGCGATGTGGCGGGTTTGCTCGACGTCCTCACCCACGACGTTGACGTGGCCAATCTTACGGCCGGCGCGGTAGTCCTTGCCATAAAGGTGAATCTTGGCCTGCGGGTAACGCTCCATCACGGCACGTACGCGTTGCGGCATTGGCATTTCTGGATCTTCCGGGCCACCAAGGACGTTAGCCATGACGGTTACGGGAGCAAGCGCTGTGGTCTCACCGAGCGGCAGATCCAAGACTGCGCGTAGGTGCTGCTCGAACTGAGAGGTAACGGAACCGTCCTGGGTCCAGTGCCCCGTGTTGTGCGGACGCATCGCGAGCTCATTTACAGCAATATCTTCTACTGCCCCATCGCTTGGGAAACCAGCAGCGGAGGCTGCGGCAGCCGAGGCCGCGCTACCCCAGTTGTCCACTTCAGCGACGGAGTAAGCAAAGAGTTCAACTGCCAGCACGCCTGTCACTCCTAGCTGGGTGGCCACTAGCTCGCCGACCTCGGCGGCGCGCTGCGCCAGCTCTGGGCTCAGGCCCGGCGCGGGTGCGAAGGCCTCGGCGCAGATTCCATCACGCTGCACGGATTGGGTAATCGGCCAAGCCTTCACCTCACCGGAAGGACGGCGGGCGACTAGAACCGAGAGCTCGCGGGTGAGGTTAACCTTCTCCTCTACCATCAAAGGCGTGCCGGCTTCCAGAAGCTCAGCGACCAGGGAATCCAGCTCCTCTGCAGCGGGGAACCACACGCCGTGGCCGTCGTATCCACCGCGACGCGCCTTCAAGCAAACGCGGCCTTCTACAAGCTCGGCAAAATTACGCGCATCCTCAACAGAGGCGATTTGTGCAAAACGCGGAACCGGTGCGCCCAGCTCCGCCAGCTTTTGGCGCATAAAGAGTTTGTCCTGGGCATACAGGAGCGCGGAAGGCTGCGGCTGGACGTTATAGCCGGCGTCGATAAGCGCTTGCACGTGCTCGGTGGGCACGTGCTCGTGCTCGAAGGTCAGCGCATCGGCATCTTTGGCTGCAGAAACCAGCGTCTCGTAGGCATGGTAATCACCCAAGACCACGTCTGGAATGACCTGCGCTGCGGACTGCTCCTGCGAGGAGGCAAGAATGCGCAGGTGGATGTCGAGCTCGGCGGCAGCCGGCTGCATCATGCGTGCGAGCTGGCCGTCGCCATAAACGGTAACGATGGGCTTTGCTGTATGACTCACCCATCCAATACTAGCCTTAACCTTATGATCGTCAGGCATACCATCTTCCAGAACTCCCTCCTGGCCGCTCTGTTGGACGGCATTTATGACGGCGAAATGACCATTGGTGAGCTGCTCGGCAAGGGCAACTTTGGCATCGGTACCTTCGATGCGCTCGACGGCGAAATGTTGATTCTCGACGGCATCTGTTACCAGCTGCGCGGCGACGGAACTGCCACCATCGCGGACCTGGACCAGGGAACGCCCTTTGCGGTGGCCACCAATTTCGTACCCCGCATCAAAGTGCAAGCACCGCGCGGAATGCGCCGCGAAGAGCTTTCGGCCTTCGTCGATGAAGTCGAGCCTTCCGCCAACTACATGTACGCGGTGCGGATAACGGGGCGCTTCGAGTCAGTGCGCACGCGCACCGTGGTCAAACAGTCCAAGCCCTACCCGCCCATGGCGCAGGCGGTGGGCGGCGATAAGGAGCTGTACTTTGAAAACGTCGAGGGCATCATCGGTGGTTTCCGCACCCCAGTGTTTGAAAAGGGAATCTCGGTGCCAGGCTGCCACGTTCACTTTATCGACGCCGCGCGTTGCTCCGGCGGGCACGTACTGGACTACGTCGTCGACGAAGCCACCATCGAGCTCTGCCCCGGCACGGATCTTGAAATGCGGCTGCCGCTTACCCAGGAATTCAAGCAAGCCAACCTCGCCCCGGCTGACCTTGACCAACAGCTGCATACAACCGAAGTCAAGAAGTAGGATTCACGGCGAGATCCGCAAATAGCCGGCTGCAACCGCCGTTTAAAGCAACGGCCGCTTAAAATAGTGGAGCCTCGTTGAGAATTTCTTCTACGCGTTTGGCCCTGGGGATGGAAGAGAAATACATTGGCCGCTCATAACCGTGGATGGCCAGCGAGATCCCACCGCGGCGCCGCCTAGCACCGCGAATATCCTGCAGCGGGATGGAATCAATGTGCCCTCCCTCGCGGGCGATAACGCGCAGGTTAGTAACGATGAAGCGGCGCCGGCGCGCGCGGTAGAGCGGGATACCGAAACGCCACAGCGATAGCAGCGCCCAGATTAAAACAATACCGTTACGCAGGTTTCTATCTAGGCCGTGGACATCCGCCCAGCCGATGCCCATCCATACCACGCCGGTAATGAGGATGAGCTCAAGGAAAGGAAAGATCAGCGCGCGAAACGGCGCTGTCATATCCACGCGGACTACTTCGCCGCGCCCCATCTTCATCAGTCCCATAGGGGTGCATGATACCCGCCGGAGACGGCGAAGGACTTCAGCAACGTGGCCTATTCCGCGGCTGAAATCACCAACGGCGATTCCTACACCGTCACCGTCGGCGGCACTGTCGCTGAGGCGACTGCCGGTGAGGTCTCCCAGGGAATGGGCGGCGGTCCGATGAGCGGACAGTGCCCCTAAATAGACGCAATTTGCCAAATAGGAATGCCTACCACGCTCTGCGGCGGGCCCTATTTGGCAAATTGTGCTTTAAAGCGCCCCGCCACTCCACTCAGCGCAGCAACGAGTCGCTACTGCACAGGACGCAGGTGGGTGACATCACCTGCCGAGTAATATTCGCCGCCAACGTTGATGCGGCCGTCGTCGCCAATGCCCTCGACGACACCCACGACGTCGCCAGTCGGCGCTTCGAGGCGAACTTCCTGGCCGATCGATGAGCACACCGCACGGTAATCCGCCATGAGCTGTGGGTCTTGGTTCTCCCACTGGGTGATGCGACGACGCAGGTTCTTGAGCAGGGCAATCGCCAATTTCGTGCGATCCGTATCGCGACCTTCCAGCATGAGCGAAGTGGCTTTTTCGATAGGCAGCTGCTCACGAGTAAGCGTGACGTTTAGGCCCATGCCCACAACCACGCGCGCGGAAGGCGCCGGCGCGGCCTGCGTTTTCGGGGCGACCTCAGCCTTGTTTACCTCAGCCTTGCTGACTTCGGTCTTGGGCGCGGACTTGAAGGCGGCACCCACGGGGCCAGCCTCGGCAAGGATGCCGCAGAGCTTATTGCCGTTGATGTGAACGTCGTTCGGCCACTTCAGAACGGAGCCCTCGACGGTGTCGGTGACGGCCAGGCCCGATGCCAGTGGCAGGGTGCCTAGGTGCTCGAGGGAATCTGGAAGGATAAGAACAGAAAGAATAAGCTGCGAACCAGCTGGGCTTACCCAGGTGCGACCTAACCGGCCCTTACCGGAAACCTGCTCGTTGGTCAGCAACACCGTGCCATCGGCAACGTTTTCAGCCTTCATAAGATCGGTGTTGGTTGAGCCGGTCTGCTCAACATATTCAACTAGAGCAAAGTCATCCGCCAGCGCGGTACGAATGCGTTCAATATCAAGTGCAGCTGTCATGCTCTAAGAGGGTACTCGACTATGCCGCATGCATGTTTACACGCAGAACAAAGGCTAGAACCAGTTTGGCTTATGCAGGATTTCCTGCGCGGACCTTTCATCCAAGCAGCTAGTCAAGACTGCCTGCGGCAGCGCCTTTTCCACCTGTTCCGGGGAGATGGTTATGCCTCGGTTGCCCGGCAGCCATTCCACGGTGTCAACAATGAGCTTGTCGTAGATAAAACGCTTATCCCCCGTCAGCGAGCGGCCATCGCCTTCCATGACGACGGTGTAGCGAATTTCAGGATCCACCCATTCACAAACCCACTGGCCATATTCAGTGACCTCAGAATCGGAGATGTTAAGCCCCGCGGCAGTAAGACTGTCCTTCATAAGGGCGCGATCGAAGTGGCCGTTTTCTTCCAAATAGCCGCGCGCAGCGTTCGCATCAGCCTGCTCACCGAAGATCTTTTTGAAAGTGGTATCGCGCGGTGCGGGTGTCGCAGAGCTGGAAGGCTTTTCCGATTCTTTCGTCGGCTCGCTACTCGGCGCGGCAGAAGTTTGAGCGGATTCGGAAGAAGTCTGGGATGCGGCGACGGTGGTCATTGGTGCGGCAACGTCCTCAGAAGCAGCGCCGGAGCAGCTGGCTAAGGGGAGAACAAAAAGAGGGACAAAGAGAGGAATAAGCTTTTTCATGGCGCCAACCAGCATATGTGATTTAACGGGGGTGCTAGTGTAGGCGCATGGCAAAGGTCACTTTTGAAAAGGTCAACATCACCTACCCCAACGCCGCAGCCCCCACGGTCAAAGACCTTGACCTGGAAATCGCAGACGGCGAATTCTTGGTGTTGGTCGGCCCCTCAGGCTGCGGAAAATCCACGACGCTTCGTTCGCTTGCAGGTTTGGAGCCGACCTCGAGTGGCCGCATTTTGATCGACGATAAAGACGTCACCGGTTTGGAACCTGGCGATCGCGATATCGCAATGGTCTTCCAGAACTACGCCCTTTATCCGCACCTCACCGTGGCTGAGAACATGGGTTTCGCGCTAAAGCTGGCGAAGATGCCAAAGGATGAGCTCAAGAAAAAGTTAGAAGAAGCTGCCGATATCTTGGGCCTTAGCGAGTACCTGGACCGCAAACCGAAGGATCTTTCCGGTGGTCAGCGCCAGCGCGTGGCCATGGGCCGTGCCATCGTGCGTAATCCAAAGGTCTTTTTGATGGATGAGCCTTTGTCCAACCTTGACGCCAAGCTGCGTGTGCAGACCCGTTCGGAGCTAGCCAGCCTGCAGCAACGCCTCGGCACCACCACGGTTTATGTCACGCACGACCAAGTCGAAGCGATGACCATGGGCGATCGCGTTGCTGTGCTCAAAGATGGTGTCCTGCAGCAGGTGGCCTCCCCGCGTGAGCTTTACGACGCCCCGGTCAACGAGTTCGTCGCCGGCTTCATCGGATCGCCCGCGATGAATATCTTTGACTACGACGGCGGCCGCATCGGCATTCGCCCAGAAGACATGCGCATCATCGACGGCCCGGTCGGCATCCCCGGCACCGTCGACATCGTCGAGGAACTCGGCGCCGAGTCCTTCGTCTATATCAATGTGGGCGAGCAGCGCTTCGTGGCCCGCGCTGACAAGGGCCGCACTCCACAGCGCGACGAGGAAGTCCTTCTCTCTTTTGATGTGAAAAATGCGCACCATTTCGACCCCGAAACGGGCGAACGCATCGAGCGATAGTCCAAAACTGCAAAGAGTTGTTGGGGGGTAATAACCACCCCCAACTTTTCCTTTTCTGCAGGCCTTTTGCAGGAAGGCTCATTTCCACTTAGTGAATTAGGTCAAAAATTCCACGAAGTGTGGACACTGTAACTTATTTTTAAGGCACAAGAAGTTTTCCGAAAGGTTTATTGCCCATGAAGAAGTCCGTACTTCGCTCTCACCTTCGTACCGTCCAGAAGGGCGCCGTCGTAACCACCGCTGCTCTTGCGCTGGCTCTGGCAGGCTGCTCCTCCGACGAAGGCTCATCCGATTCCGCCGCACAGGGCTCCGTAGACGGTGCCGACGGCCGCGGCCCTATCACCTTCGCGATGGGTAAGAATGACACTGACAAGATCCAGCCGATCATTGAAAAGTGGAACAAGGAGCACCCAGAAGAAAAGGTCACCTTGAAGGAACTGGCCGGTGAGGCTGACGCACAGCGCGACACCTTGGTTCAGTCCCTGCAGGCAGGCAACTCTGACTACGACGTCATGGCACTCGACGTCGTCTGGACCGCAGAGTTCGCAGCCAACCAGTGGCTCGCACCGCTGACCGATGACCTTGAGGTTGATACCGATGGTTTGCTGGATTCCACCGTTGAGTCTGCAACCTACAACGACACCCTCTACGCACTGCCGCAGAACACCAACGGCCAGCTGCTGTTCCGTAACACCGACTTGGCAGACAAGGCTCCGGAGAAGTTCGCTGATCTGAAGTCCGCGTGTGAGGCGCTCAAGAAAGACACCTCCTGTCTGACCACCCAGCTCAAGCAGTACGAGGGTCTGACCGTTAACACCGCCGGCTTCATGGAGGGCTGGGGCGGCTCCGTTCTTTCTGATGATGGCGCTCCTTCCGTGGATTCCACAGAGTCCAAGGCTGGTCTGCAGGCACTTGTCGACGCCTACAAGGACGGCGTCATCTCCAAGGACTCCACCGCCGCCACCGAGGAGGAGACCAACCTAGCCTTCACCGAGGGCAAGTCTGCTTTCGCAATCAACTGGCCGTACATGTACACCAACGCTGAAGATGCTGGCGTGAAGTTCGAGGTCCAGCCGCTGGTAGGCAAGGACGGCGTCGGTGTTTCCACCCTGGGTGGCTACAACAACGGCATCAACATCAACTCTGAGAAGAAGGCCACCGCACTGGACTTCATGAAGTTCATCATCAACGAGGAAAACCAGAAGTCCTTCGCTGAGGCTTCCTTCCCGCCGGTTCTGGCTTCCGTCTACGATGACCCAGCCCTCATTGAGCAGTTCCCGTACCTGCCAGCTCTCAAGGAATCCCTCGAGAACGCAGCGCCGCGTCCGGTTTCCCCGTTCTACACCGCTATTTCCAAGGCCGTGCAGGATAACGCTTATGCAGCTTTGACCGCTGACAAGTCCGTGGACGATGCAACCAAGGACATGAAGGCCGCCATCGAGGCTGCTTCCCAGGGATAAATTTTAAGCTCCTTGCAGCTCCTTTCTTCTTGTAGGAAGGCTCAAGAAGGAGGTGCCATGCGGGGCGTGGGTGAGCTTGTGTGCTCGCGCACGCCCCGCATTGTCTTTGATGTCAGGCACACCAGTTAGACTCTTACCCAACCAGTTAATCTCCAGCAGAAAGGCGTCCCCAGCGTGGCAGTAACAACGCCCACCGCCATGAAGCGCAAGCAGAATTTGCATGCCGCGGGACTTATCGCGCCGGCTCTCCTTGTGCTCGCCGTCGTCATCGGTTACCCAATCTTGCGTGCCATCTGGCTTTCTTTCCAGGGAAACCGCCACCTCAACCCCAAGACGGGAATCTTTGAAGAAGGCGGCTTTGCAGGCCTTGAGAACTACCTGTACTGGATCAATAACCGGTGTGTTTCCGGCACTGGGCAGATAGCGCAATGTCCTCCGGGCGTGATTGCCACGGATTTCTGGCCGGCGCTGAAGATCACGCTGTTTTTCACCGTGGTCACCGTCCTGCTTGAGACCATCCTCGGTATGTTCATGGCCATCATCATGAATGGCGAGTACAAGGGCCGCGGCCTAGTGCGCGCCGCAGTCCTAGTGCCGTGGGCTATTCCTACTGCCGTTACAGCAAAGCTGTGGCAGTTCATGTTCGCACCAGATGGCATCGTTAACTCCCTGCTCGGCACCGACATCGCTTGGACCACCGATCCTTTCTACGCACGTCTGGCAGTCATCATCGCTGATGTGTGGAAGACTGCCCCTTTCATGGCCCTGCTTATCTTGGCAGGCCTACAGATGATTCCGCGGGATGTCTACGACGCAGCCCGCGTCGACGGCGCAAGCCGAGTACAAACCTTTTTCAAGATCACGCTGCCGCTGGTGCGCCCGGCGCTGATGGTTGCGATTTTGTTCCGCACGCTCGACGCACTGCGCATGTACGACCTTCCTGTCATCATGATTTCGGCTTCTTCCAACGCCCCTACTGCCACTATCTCCCAGCTAGTGGTTGAGGATATGCGCCAAGGCAACTTCAACTCGGCTTCTGCGCTGTCCACTCTCATCTTCTTGCTCATCTTCGTCGTGGCCTTCATTCTGGTTCGCTTCTTGGGGGCCGATGTTTCTGGCAGTAAGCGCGGTGCGAATAGGAAGGCGGCCAAGTAATGAAAAAGTTCGGACACTACGCAGGCATCATCTTCATCATGTTCTGGGGGCTTGCGCCCTTCTACTGGATGGTCATTACTGCGCTTCGCAATAAAGACCACACTTTCGACACCACGCCGTGGCCTACCCATGTCACCTTGGAGAATTTCCAGGATGCACTGGCTACTGATAAGGGCAATAACTTCCTTGCCGCTCTCGGAAATTCCATGGTCATTTCGCTGGCCACCACCGCCATCGCGGTCGCAGTAGGCGTATTCACTGCTTATGCTTTGGCGCGCTATAACTTCCCCGGCAAGGGTATCGTTACCGGCATAATTCTGGCGGCTTCCATGTTCCCCGCCATCGCCTTGGTTACCCCGCTTTTCCAGATGTTTGGCAACCTCGACTGGATCGGCACCTACCGCGCGATGATCATCCCGAATATTTCCTTCGCGCTGCCGCTGACGGTTTATACCTTGCTAAGCTTCTTCCGGCAGCTGCCCTGGGAGCTAGAGGAAGCCGCCCGCGTCGACGGCGCTTCCCGCAGCCAGGCTTTCCGCCTGGTTCTGCTCCCGCTCGCGGCACCGGCACTGTTTACCACCGCCATCATTGCTTTCATCACCACGTGGAATGAGTTCATGTTGGCGCGCCAGCTCTCGAATGATTCCACTGAGCCGGTCACCGTGGCCATCGCCCGCTTCTCCGGCCCTTCCGCGTTCGAATACCCTTATGCCGCTACCATGGCCGCCGGCGCGCTTGTCACTATCCCGCTCATCATCATGGTGCTCATCTTCCAGCATCGCATCGTCGCCGGTCTCACCGCCGGAGGTGTAAAGGCCTAATGCTTAAAAACCTAGGGATTGCCGTATTTTCTGCTTGTCTAGCTCTAGCCAGCGCTGCGTGCGCGCCTTCGGAGGAGGAGCAAGTCGCAGCAAGCCAAGCTGAGTCCGTGGGCATGCCTGCCCCACTCATCTTGAGCCCAAAGGAGCTATCTGGTCAGACCTTCGACCTAAAAATCGATGAGGTCCTCGTCATCACCGAGTCCGCAGGTCTCGATGCCGAGATTAGCAATCCCGAAGTCGCTGAATTTTCCCCGGCGCGCACTGATGGCGCCACGGAATACAACGCCAGCGTTCGCGCATTAAAGGAAGGCGCTACCGCCATCCAATTGTCCGACGGAACCGCGTTCAACCTCAAAGTCAGCTAATGCGTCGGGCTTTATTGTGGGACACTGCTCTAGGCTTTGTTGGCTTCTTTGCCTTCCTTGCCTTAATCCAAGCAGTAATCAATCTCTTCTCTGTCTCTCCCGCCATCTGGCCCGGTTTATTGGCCGGCGGCCTATGCACCATTGAATATCTACTCTGGCGCGCAAAAAGAAAGGACCTCGCATGAATTGGTACGAAAACGCCATCTTCTACCAGGCCCTCGTCGGCTCTTTTAAGGACGCGGGTCCCAGCGGCGGCCAAGGCGTCGGCACGCTCCAAGGCGTCATCGAAAAGCTTGACTATCTACAGTGGCTCGGCGTCGATTGTCTCTGGCTTTCGCCTTTCTATGCCTCCCCTTTGAAGGATGACGGCTACGACATCGCCGATTACTACGCCATCCACCCCGATTACGGCACAATGGAAGACTTCGAGCAGCTCGTAGCCGAGACCCACAAGCGCGGCATGCGTTTAATGACGGACCTCGCTCTCAATCACACCTCGACCGAGCACGAATGGTTCCAAGCGTCCCGCCGCGATCCTGCGGGCCCTTACGGCGATTACTACGTGTGGGGAGACGATCCGAACCGGTATCCCGAAATCCGCATCATCTTCACCGACGTCGAAGATTCCACTTGGGCCTGGGATGAGGTGCGCGAGCAGTACTACTTCCATCGCTTCTACTCGCACCAGCCGGATCTCAACTATGACAATCCTGCAGTCCACGAGGAAGTCTTCCGCATCGTTTCTTTCTGGATGGACAAGGGCCTAGACGGCTTCCGCTTGGACGCCATCCCCTATCTCTATGAGCGTGATGGCCAGGGAGGCGAATCTCTTCCGGAGACCATCGCGTTCGTCGAGAAGCTACGTGCCTTCATGGATGAGAACTATCCGGAGGCTGTCATGGTGGCCGAAGCCAACCAGCCGCCGAAAGAAACCATGGAGTTCTTCGGCACCGGCAATCGCGTCCACATGGTCTTCAACTTCCCCCTGATGCCGCGTATCTATGAGGCACTTGCGCTTGGCGACGCCACCCCCCTCTACGCCATCATGGATGAAATCCCCGAGCTACCTGCCGGCTGCCAGTGGGGCACCTTTCTGCGCAACCATGACGAGCTAACGCTCGAAATGGTCGACAATGCCAGCCGCGAGCTAATGTATCGCCATTACCTTCCGGATGAGCAGATGCGTGCCCACGTGGGTATTGCCCGCCGCTTGGCTCCGCTTCTGGGAAATGACCGGCGCAAGATTGAGCTTTTCTTCTCGCTTTTGCTTTCCATGCCGGGTTCGCCTTTCTTCTACTACGGCGATGAAATCGGCATGGCGGATTCTCCTTCACTTCCAGACCGCGACGCAGTGCGCACCCCTATGCAATGGGCCCCTGGCGACGGCACTGGCTTCACCACGGCCCCGCACCCGCGCCGCCCAATCGTGGGCGGCACGAAGATCAACGTCGAAGAGCAAAAAACGGATCCGACATCGCTGCTCAATACCGTGCGCGAACTCATTGCCCAGCGAAAGGCCTTCCCCGAGCTAGCAAGCGCCCCCTTCGAGGCGGTTGAAACGGGCGAAGCAGGCATCTTTGCGTTCCAGCGGGGCGGCCTTCTGTGTCTGCACAACTTCACCGCGGACGCCGTCGATCTGGGCCCGGTGGAATTAGGGCCATTTGGCTACGCTTGGCTGCCCATCGAGGACCAATAAGCCAGTGAATAAATAGGACTGAATAAATAGGACCTAAACGGAAAATGAATATCAGTCGGGGGTGCACTCCCCCGCCTTAGGTAAACAATAGGTTAACGCGATATGTATACAGCGGGAATCTTCACCAAAGACCGACTGTCTAATGATTTAAATGCCGAACATAAAGCGCAAAACCCAAGGTCATGGCAACCATTGAGAGATTAGACCCAATCCCATGAGGGGTTTACTCTATACCGTTGTTAGTTAGGAACGCGGTTGCGACACTGTCGCCGAGTTTGATCTCGGCCGTCACGCCACGCTCCCTCGCTCGAGAAGAACCGAAGAACCTTGGAAAGGGGTCGCGCCCGTGACAGCGACACTAATCATCTTGGCCATCGTGATCGTCACTGCCCTTGCCTTTGACTTCACCAACGGCTTCCACGACACCGCTAACGCAATGGCCACCTCCATTGCCACCGGCGCCCTAAAGCCATTTACCGCAGTCACCATTTCCGCATTGCTCAACCTGCTCGGCGCCTTTCTTTCCGTTCATGTTGCCGCAACCGTGGCAAAAGGCATCGTCAACCTTGATTCCTACGATCTCTCTGTCGCAACCGATGGAGAAGCACTCCTAATGGTCGTATTCACCGGCCTCATTGGCGGCATCTTCTGGAACCTATTTACATGGCTCCTCGGAATGCCATCCTCTTCTTCCCACGCCCTTTTCGGCGGCCTCATCGGTGCAGCCTTTGCTGCCCTCGGCAGCGGCGGCGTTGCATGGTCTTCCATCGCCGGCAAAATCATCATCCCAGCAATCGCATCCCCTTTCATCGCCGCCATGGTTTCGGCCTGCGGCACCGCGCTGGTCTACTGGGTTACTAACACCATCCCGGAGCGCGTAAAGAACGAGCACTTCCGCCACGGCCAGATCGTCACCGCATGCCTAGTTTCCCTGGCACACGGCGCAGGCGACGCACAGAAGACCATGGGCGTAATCTTCTTGGCCCTCGTCGCAGCTGGTGAGGCAAATGCCGATCAGCGCATCCCAACCTGGGTCATCATTGCCTGTGCAGTGGCAATCGCAGCCGGCACCATGTCTGGCGGCTGGCGCGTCATCCGCACCCTGGGCAAGGGCTTGGTGGAAATCGAGTCCCCACAGGGTATGGCCGCCGAGGCTTCTTCCGCAGCCATCATCCTCACCTCCGCCGCTGGCGGCATGGCACTGTCTACCACCCACGTTTCCACCGGTTCCATCCTCGGTACCGGCCTGGGCAAGAAGGGCGCACAGGTCCGCTGGGGCGTTGCAATGCGCATGGTTTCCGCATGGCTAATCACCCTGCCTTGCGCTGCTGCAGTCGGCTTCGCCACCTGGTGGATTGCACGCCTGGTTAGCGGTGCAACCAACACCCTGACTGGCGCCATCGTCGACGCCATAATTTTGCTCGCCATGGTCGCCGTAATCCTGCTGCGCGCTCGCCGCAACCCAGTGGATGCATCCAACGTCAACGATGACTGGGACGCTGACGCTGAGTCTGTTGACTCCTCCATGCAGGCTCACGACAAGGTTGCCGCCGGCGTTGCCACCGGCAACGCCCCGGGCGCCGCGAATGGCGCACACGGCGTCGTCGACGACGCTTCCAGCTCCGCCCACGAAGTCTCCCAAGGAAAGTAGGAATCGCCATGACCGCAATGGAAATTCTCGTCGCTATCACCCGCGTCGCCGGCTTGGCACTAGCCTTCGGCGCTGGCATCCCGCTCCTTTTCGCCTTGGGCATGCGTTGCATGACCGGTGACCCAATCCGCAACAGCGACGGCGTCATCGTCGGCGACACCGAGGCCTCCGCCCAGATGAAGGTTTTGGGCTGGACCGTCTACGCAGTCTTGGGCGTAATCATCCTGATTGCCATCTCTTGGATTGCTAAGGATTCGATTCACAATTACTTCGGAATTGAGCTCTTCCCGGGTCTTTCCAGCAAGCATTAAGACAGGACTTAAAACAAAGTTCCTCAAGCGTTAAGTTAACGAAAAGTTAACTAACACGGAACTAAAGGTTGCTAAACTAGCGGACCGAGCGTACCATCGAGTACTTATCAGCTCGTCCGCTAGTTTCTTTGTTTTTACCTACATTTATTTTCCCTACCCCTAGCGGCCGAAGATTCATTGTCCAGATCGAAAGAAGGTGAGCATCAATGAATACCATCAACGGACTGATTAACTCGTTCGCAACCACATTCAAGAGCGCCACCGGCACGGGCCTTGACGCCTTGGACGCAACCCCTATGGAAGCCCTCGTCACCGAGGAGCTCGTCAACCGTGGCACCACACCGGCCACGACGGATGACATCATTTCCGTATTCAACTCCATCGCCGGCCGCGCACCGCGCACCGAAGAGGTCTACGAGGTGGAGCTCTTCCTCATGGATTTCGGCCTCGCAGCCTAAATCCCCCCAGCCCCAAACCGTAAAGTGCCTAGCTTTTCTACGAAGGAAAGCTAGGCACTTTTCTTTGCCCCACATCACTTAGCAGCACAAACTAGTTTTGTGAGGGAAATCACCTGTGTTTCGAGGTGTAAAACCACGAGGGCATTCTTTAAACTCTGAAAACATGACTATTTCCTCACATTTGACCTCCCTCGAGGATGAGCAAGCTGCCACCACTGCCGGAAAAATCGCCGAACTTAAGCGACGCCGCGAGCAAGCCGCCGCTCCGCTCAGCAAAAAGGCCTACGAGAAAGTCCACGCCGCTGGCCGTTTGACGGCGCGCGAGCGCCTTGACTACCTGCTCGATGAAGGCTCATTCGTCGAAACCGATATGCTCGCCGTGCACCGCACCTCCGATTTCGGCATGGGCGCGAAAAAACCATTAACCGACGGAATCGTTACCGGCTGGGGAACCATCGATGGCCGCGAGGTCTGCATCTTCTCCCAAGACGGCACCGTCTTCGGCGGCGCGCTCGGCGAGGTTTATGGCGAGAAGATGGTAAAAATCATGGAGCTTGCTGTAACCACCGGCCGCCCGCTCATCGGCCTTTATGAAGGTGCCGGTGCCCGCATCCAAGATGGCGCAGTCTCCCTCGACTGGATCGCGCGCACCTTCTACCAAAACGTCAAGGCCTCCGGCGTGGTCCCACAGATCTCCGTCATCATGGGCGCTTGTGCCGGTGGCAACGCCTACTCCCCTGCCTTGACTGACTTCGTCGTTATGGTCGAGGAAAAGTCCAAGATGTTCGTCACCGGCCCCGACGTCATCAAGACCGTCACCGGTGAAGAAATCACCCAGGAGGAACTCGGCGGCGCCTCCACTCACATGCAATCCGCCGGTAACTCCCATTTCACCGCCGCCACCGATGAAGAAGCCCTCGACTGGGTCCACGACCTTTTGACCTATCTCCCCTCCAATAACCGCCAGCGCGCACCTTTTGAGCCCTATGAAGAACTCGGCGATGAAACCGCCGATGACCTCATTCTCGACGAGATCATCCCTGATTCCCCTACCCAGCCCTACGACGTCAAGCACGTCATCGAAGCCATCACCGACGACGGCGAATTCCTCGAAATCCAGGCAGAACGCGCCGAAAACGTCGTCGTAGCCTTCGGCCGCGTCGAAGGCCAAACCGTCGGTTTCGTGGCCAACCAGCCGCAGGTCTTCGCTGGCTGCCTTGATATCGACTCCTCCGAGAAGGCGGCGCGCTTCGTCCGCGCCTGCGACGCCTTCAACATCCCCATCGTCATGCTCGTCGATGTCCCGGGTTTTCTGCCCGGTGCCTCCCAAGAACACGACGGCATCCTCCGCCGCGGCGCCAAGCTTCTCTACGCCTACGGCGAAGCCACCGTACCGAAGATCACTGTCACCCTGCGCAAGGCCTACGGCGGTGCTTATTGCGTGATGGGCTCCAAGGGGCTTGGCGCAGACGTCAACCTCGCATGGCCGACCGCCCAAATCGCGGTCATGGGCGCCGCCGGCGCCATCGGCTTCATCTACCGCAAGGAGCTCAAGAAGGCCCGTGAAGAAGGCCTCGACGTCGAAGAGCTCGCCAAGTCCTTTGAACGCGAGTACGAAGACCACATGCTAAACCCCTACAAGGCGGCAGAACGCGGGCTAATAGACGCAGTGCTCCTTCCTTCTGAAACCCGCAGTGCTATCACTCGGAACCTGCGCCTTTACGCTGACAAGAACGTCCCCCGTCCAGCGCGCAAGCACGGCAACGTCCCGCTCTAGATAGTTTCTCCCTATTCTCCTATTCTTCATCTGGCGGCCATTGCCCGGATACCAAAGCGCCCTAGTCTCCAACTGTATTTCAAAAATTTCTTATTCAATAAGGAGACTAGGAAAGCTCTATGTCCAAGATTAAACGCCGCAATTTCCTCTCAGGTGCCTCTCTTCTCGGGCTTGGCGCCGTAACTTCAAACCGGAGCACAGCAGTCGCGCAAGATGCTTCGTTTCCCTTAGATAGCCCCTCGCAAGGCAATCAAACGCCATCTCGTCTGGAATTCAATTCCGACGGTTCCTTTAAAGTCATTCAGTTCAATGACACTCAAGATGATCACCTAACCGATAAGCGCACAATCGAGTTCATGGAGCACGTTCTCGACGCAGAAAAGCCAGGGTTTGTGCTTATCAACGGCGATGTCATTTCCGCCGGCCCAACCACCCCAAAGCAGGTCTACCAAGCCATCAATAACGTGGTGCTGCCAATGGAAAGCCGTGGTATCCCCTGGGCCGTTACCTTTGGCAACCACGACGAAGATTCCGCAGAGGAGGGCGGCACTGGCGTGCGCCACCAGCACATGACGCAGTTCGTGCGTTCCTACCGCCACAACCGAAACGCGCCTGCCTCGTCCGGCGGCTATGGTGCTTCGAATACGCATCTTGCGCTTTACGACGCCGCGACTGCTCGCTTCAGCTTTTGGCTTCTCGATTCTGGCCGCTATCACCCGGAGACCATCGGTGGACAAGATGCAGCAGATCTGCCGGCCTATGATTACATTCACCCAGAGCAGATTGCGTGGTACGCACAGCAGTCGGATGCGCTGGCCGCGGCGACAGGTTCTCAGGTCGAAGGGCTTATGTTCTTCCATATTCCTACCTATGAGCACCGCGACATGTGGTTCGGCGGCCGGCTCAAGAACGGTCTGCTTGACCACGCGAAAGCGGTAGAGAAGCATGGAATCAAAGGAGAAAAGAACGAAGACTGCTATGTAGGCGCCTTCAATTCTGGTATTTATGCCGCGGCCCAGGCCCGTGGCGACATTCGCGGAATCTACTGCGGCCACGACCACATCAACACCTACATGGGCAACTATTACGGCATCGAATTGGGCTACGGCCCGGGCACCGGTTTCGGGGCCTACGGTCTCCGCGACGGCACATTAGCGCAGCACTCATTGCGTGGCGCACGCGTGTTTGAGTTTTCCGCCAATGCTGAGTCTGTCTATACCGGCACCCGAGTAATCTTTGCCAAAGACATTGGAATGGACATGGCCCCTGCCAAGCAGCCGCTTAAAGAACCAGCGGCGCTTCCGGAATACGTGAAGCTTCCGGAAGTCGATGATGCTTCCGGTTCCCCAGGCGAACCTGAAGAAAACGGATCTTCGCAATCTTCGTGGGGGCTTTCTAGCCTAAGCTCGAGTTCGTCCTAGCACTGGGCGCCATATGATTTCACGCCATGCGTTCACCGCGAGGTGAGCGTATGGCGCCCAAGCTTGTAGACTGCATATCTATGACTGACATGAAGACCACCGCTGGCAAGATTGAGGACCTGAGCAATAAACTCACCGAGTCCCGAGCGCCACAGGGCGAGGTCCCTGCCGCACGTAGCGCGATTACCGCGTTATTCGATGCCGGCTCCTTCGTCGAAACCGACGCACTGGCGCGTCACCGCTCCACCGACTTCGGCCGCGAGTATGACCGCCCTTATACCGATGGCGTTATCACCGGCTATGGCACGGTTGGCGGCCGCAAGGTATGTGCTTATGCACAGGACGCGACCATCTTTGACGGCACCATGGGCGAGGTTTATGGCGAGAAGATCACCAAGCTTTATGACCTTGCCATTAAGACCGGTGTTCCTATCGCAGCCATGGTCGCCGGCGACAAGCCCCGCGCCCAGGAAGGCATCGTTTCCTCCGCAATGCAGGCGCGCATCCTGGCCCGCGCCACCACGGCTTCTGGCCTTATCCCGCAGGTCACCGCGGTCTACGCCGATTCCAAGGATGCTTCGCTGGTCGCTGCGCTTGCCGACGTAACCATTGCTCCCGACGGCCATCTCAGCGCCAGCTCCGAAGCCAATGAGATCGCCTTGATCCAGCAGGTTTTGAGCTATCTGCCGGCGAATAACCGCGCTGAGGCCCCGCGCACGGATGCCCCGCTCATGGTGGGCTCCGTCGAAGAAAATATGTCTGCGGACGACGAAGCCCTCAACAGCATCGTCAGCGATTCCGGCGAAGTTGACCTGCACGCAGTCGTCGAAGCAGTCTGCGACGATGTCTTCGAGCTCGAAGCTAAAGTTGAAGGCGTCTTTACCGGCTTCGGCCGCGTCGAGGGCCGCACCGTGGGCATCATCGCCAACCGTGCAACTTTCGACGCCGCGGCCTCCGCCAAGGCGGCACGTTTTGTCCGCCTCTGCGATGCCTTCAATACGCCAATCCTCGAATTCGTGGATGCTCCTGCCCTGCAGCTTGAAACCGCAGCGCTGGCGAAGTTCGTGCATGCCTACTCCGCCGCGAGCGTCGGCAAGCTCAGCATCATCGTGGGCCGTGCGCACGGTACTGGCTACATCGCTTTCGGCTCCAAGGACCTGGGCGCAGACTTGTCCTACGCCTGGCCGACCGCCGAAATCGCAGTTGCCGACGCCGCCGCATTGGCCCAGGAGCTCGAGATTTCTGAGGAAGAAGCAGCCGAGTACCTAAGCCCGTATCAGGCAGCCGAGCGCGGCCTGGTGGATGCGGTTATCACTCCCGCCGCGACCCGCGCTTCCATCATCGAAGCGCTGCGTCTTCTGGAACGTAAAATTGTCCCTACTTTGCCGAAGAAGCACGGCAACATCGTCTTGTAATAAGGAGAACACCATGACCGCTCCCCTGATTAAGGTCCTCAAGGGTAACCCCTCTGACGAAGAAGTCGCAGCGCTTTCCGCAGTTTTGACCCAGCTGGATGCCGATGCCCGCGCCAAGGCCGCAGATACCCGCGCTACCCGCGATCTCTGGGGCCAGCCGGGACAGACCTATAACCCGTCCGCGTTCCGTAACGTGCGCTACTACTAAGCGCCAAGGTTGAAGCCGAAATCATGCGAATTGTCCTCGCTTCTCAATCCCCGTCCCGCGCCTCCATCTTGCGCGGGGCCGGGGTTGAGCCCGTTTTAGCCCCAGCACACGTCGACGAAAAGGCCATCGAGGCGTCGCTAAGCAGCACCCCGCCTGCCGACGTCGTCGCGGCCCTTGCCACCGCAAAGGCCGAAAAGGTAGCGCCCGATTACCCCGCAGACGTTGTCATCGGCGGCGACTCAATGCTGCTTTTGGATGGCCAGCTGCAAGGCAAGCCGCACACCGAGCAGGCCACCGTGGAGCGCTGGCGCGCCCAAGCCGGCCACTGCGCCGAGCTGTTAACCGGTCACTGCATCATCCATGGCGAAAAGCGCCACGTGGAGACCTCCCGTACCAAGGTCTTCTTTGCATCTGCCACCGAGCATGACATCGCCGCCTATGCGGCAACGGGCGAGCCCTTGGAATGCGCCGGCGCCTTCACCTTAGAGGCTCTCGGCGGCTGGTTCATTGACCGCATCGAGGGCGATCCCTCCTCCGTCATCGGGCTTTCCCTGCCGGTAGTCCGGCGCGCGCTATATTCCTTTGATCTTCATGCCTCGGACTTCTGGAACGCGGCTTAGTTTCCCTAGCCATCTGCACCACCAAGCGGATTGGCGGTAGGGTTGCGGGCATGGAAATGAAAGACATGCTAGCCCCTGCCCCTATTGAGTTGCCTGCCGATCCAGGCGCGGATTCCGTTTCCGACCTGCAGGCCGGAATCGTCGCACACCCTAATTCCCCACTGCTGTGGGCGCTGCTGGCGGAGCAGGAGCTAACCCGCCTGCGTGAGGACGAGGCCCTGCCGATTGCCTACATCACCGCTTATGCCTACGCACGCACGGGCTACCACCGCAGCCTCGACCGCCTGCGTGGCAACGGCTGGAAGGGCTGGGGCCCAGTTCCTTATGCCCACGAGCCGAACCAGGGCGTTCTGCGCGCCATCGCGGCTCTCGCGCACGCTGCACAGGCAATCGGTGAGCAAGACGAGTACGACCGCCTCCGCCAGATGCTTTCCGACGCCGACCCAGACTGCGTAGCCCGCCTCCTCGACTAAATCGAATAGCTAAAACTTAAAAAGCCTCGGTCTCGGCTCTTGAAAAGAGCACATGAGACCGAGGCTTTTTAGCTGGCAGATGAAGGGCTTACTTATCCGCTTCTGCCAGTTCGACGAGTTTCTTAGCGTTCTCCGTGGTCTGGATGTTGGAGACGAAGAACTCAAGCACGAGGCGAACCTGAATGAGGTAAATCAGCAGACCCAGGGTGCCGAAGATGAGGTGGCCCAGGATCATCATTGCAGCCATGCCACCGCCAGCAGAGGACGAGCCTGCAAGATCGCCCATGATGCCGGTTAAGGAGCCGCCCGTGACGGCCACGAGGAGGCCACCGATCCAGGACAGAACACCGACCACAACTGCGATCACGTAGATGATGGATGCAAACTTCACGGTGATGAAGCTGGAGAACTTGAAGTCAAACAGGGACTTAAAGAAGTTATCCTTCGGCGCCTGCGGGTACTGGTTGAAGCCCTGCATTTGTGGGTTGTAGCCTTGCTGGTTCTGCTGGCCCGGCTGCCCCTGTGGCTGGAAGCCACCGAAGCCCTGCTGGTTCTGCTGGCCCGGCTGCCCCTGTGGCTGGAAGCCGCCAAAGCCCTGCTGGTTCTGCTGGCCTGGCTGGTTCTGTGGCTGGTTCTGCGACTGGAACTGCTGGTTGAAGCCGCCCTGGTTGAAGTTGCCGGCCGGCGGAACTGGCTGACCAAAGCTGGACTGGCCAAAACCATTGCCTGCGTTGTTATTGCCTGTGTTGTTCACGCCGTTTGCGCTACCTGCATTATCAGCGCTGTGACTGTGGGAGCCCAATGCAGAGCTTGCGGGCTCGGCGGAAGCGCTGGCAGCCTGAGCGTTCTCAGAGCCAAAGCCCTGGGCATAGTCGGAGCTGTTGTAGGAGGCTCGGTTGAAGTCGGACTGGCCGAAATCAGAGGAAGTCTCACCGAAGTTCACGGTTTCTTCGCTGCCGGTGCTGTGCGCGCCGCCGAAGCTCGATGCCTCGGAGGAATCAGAAGCGCCGAAGGAAGAAGCACCGAAATCGGACTGGCCAAAGTCAGACTTGCCAAAATCAGAGTTTCCAAAATCGGAGTTGCCGAAGTCGGAATTACCGAAGGAAGAGGAGCTCATTGCGTCCTCAGCAGCGTGCTGTGGATTCTGGTCGGAGTTGTTTTCTCCGAACTTGTCTGGGTTGGTCATATGAGAGACGTTCCTTTCAATTTATTAAGTACGCACAAAAGAAACTACAACACGCTGCACGATTCGGCAGCCCAATGGGAAATACTCCCTTTATAAGGGGCATATAAAAACCCTGCTTCCACCACCTTCGGGGAAACAGGGTTTGCAAAAGTAAGAGGAGACCTTAAGCGCGCTTTGCCTCAACTCGCTTGATGGCTTCAGCAGCAACCTTCTGCTGAATGCCCATGTCGAGCTCGGAAGTAAAGCCCACGCAGGAGCAGTTGATCTCGCCAAGGACGTAGGTGTCCTCGCCATTCTCGCCGTCGGCAAGCATGAAATCAGCAGTCCAGATCAGCGGGATGTTGTCACCGCCAAGCTTTTCTGCAATGACCGGACGAACCTCGGCAAACATGTCTACAAGTTCCTGCCAAGCTTCGGGCTTGTCATAGGTGTACTTAGCGCCGGAAAACAGTGTGGCGGAGAAGTTGTCGCCGCCTTCAGCCGGCTTCTTGTGCACCACGAAGACTGGGTCAGGGCCGACTAGGAGGATACGGATTTCTCCCTCGACGATGCGCGGCATGAAGCGCATATCAACGAGCATGCCGTTGTCACCGATAATGTACTGGTCACAGAAATCCATGAACTCGCCGAGCTCGCGAACCTCGGTGTGGTTATCCACTGCCTCGGTGCACTTAAGCTTGGTCTCTAGCGGCAGTGCGGTGCCAGGTTCTACCTCAAGGGACTTGTCCTCGAGCTGGACACGCCAGATGCCTTCGCCCGTCGAACCACGGTTTTGCTTCAGCACGCGCTCGCCGTAAGACAGCGAGGTGGGGAAAGTGTCGTGGAATGATTCAACGTCGTAATATGCCGCGGTATCGGAAGGTACAAGCTCAGTGTCATTGAGCTTGACCAATGCATCCTTAGCACCGTAGGCCATCATCTCATACGGAGTGAACATGCCAACCAGGCCAGCTTCAGAAAGCTTGGTCAGCAGATCGAAGTAGCCTTTCTCGCCGCCTGGGATATTACCCGGGTTCACGCGGGAGATATAAGCGTCGAAGTTTTCGGTGACGTACTCGAAGATGCGCTCAGACCACTCTGGACGGAAGAAGACGACCTCAGAGTGCCAGCCTGCGTCCTTGATGGACTCGACGATGGGCATGGTGTCCTTGCGGTGGCCGTTGAGCTGCTTGTCAGATCCGCCCTCGACCTCGAAGACGACGATTGCCTTGTGCACAGCAATTCCCTTTCGTTTGGGGGTTGTGGGTGATGGTCCGGTACGCCAGCGGCTTTCTGTGGACGCTTCGTGTTTTAGACAGTATTTAAGCGATTCAAGCGATTTACGCAGCGTTTTGTACCGCACCACACCCTAAAAATAACGCAGGTTTGCACCTCCTCGCTGGGTTGTTAACCCCGCATTAACCCCGGTACGTTTTCGCCGCTAAAGACGTATTTAGGCACTTGACCTGCAGGCTTGTTATAACCAGTGATTGTGAGGCACGACCATCAGCAAGAAAATGTATGCAACGCCACAATGTTCGGCTCAAGGTGACCAATTTAAGGGCTTAAGCGTTAGAGTTGTTGTGTTTAGAGAGATCTCTTTTATAAACCCCATTTAGAAAGGAAACCGGACCGTGGCCGAGTTCGATCCACATCCCCCATTCCAGGAATATGCGCACCCAGAGCGCCTCGTTTCCGCACCTTGGCTCTCCGCTAGGCTCGGCACCAAGGGCCTGCGCGTTATCGAAGTAGACGAGGATTCCCTCCTCTACGACATCGGACACATCCCGACCGCCTCGCGCATTAATTTCCAAACCGAGCTGCTCGATCCCCTCACCCGCGACGTCGTCGATGCAGCCTCCTTCTCCCAGCTCATGCGAGACAAGGGCATTAAGCGGGAAGACACCGTTGTTATCTACGGCGACAAAGCCAACTGGTGGGCAGCCTACGCCCTGTGGGTATTTGAACTTTATGGCCACCCTGACGTCCGCCTGCTCGACGGCGGCCGCGACGCGTGGGTTACCGAAGAGCGCGATACCTCTTTCACGGTTCCAGACTTCCCAGAGTCCGATTACCCAGAGGTAGAACGCGACGACGCCACCTCCCGCGTCTTTGTAGACCAGATGCGCGAGACCGCAGCAAAGCTCGTCGACACCCGCACGCCTGAGGAGTACGGCGGCGAGCCTTCCACCGGCGAGTCCACATATGGCACCACCATGCGCCACGGACACATTCCGGGCGCCGCCAACTTGGAATGGGATCGCTCCGTTTACCCGAATGGCTGTTTCCGCGCGCTTTCTGAGCTCAGCGTCAACTATGGCAACCTCGAGCCAGAAACCGAGACCATCCTCTACTCCCATGTTGGCGCGCAGGCCGCCCACACTTGGTTCGTGCTGACCTTCCTGCTGGGATTCAAGTCCACGAAGGTCTACGACGGTTCGTGGGCCGAGTGGGGAAACATGGTTCGCATGCCAATCGAGAAGTAACTTCTCCGTTCAACACGCCGATTTACTCCCGTATCCTCGCTGGTGCGGGAGTATTTTTGAGAGCAAAACCAGAACTTGACGGTTTACTCATGTTTTTGTGTGCAAGAATAGTGAACAGTCCAATACGATTTTTATCAGGAGGGTTCCTGCCGTGGCAGTTGAAACCAAGAAGATCACCAAGGTGCTAGTTGCTAACCGCGGTGAGATTGCAGTCCGCGTCATCCGTGCCGCGCGCGACGCTGGCATCGCCTCCGTCGCCGTTTATGCAGAGCCAGACGCCGACGCACCATTTGTTGCGCTTGCCGACGAAGCCTTCGCCCTAGGTGGGCAAAACTCCGCCGAGTCCTACCTTGTCTTCGACAAGATTCTCGACGCCGCCGCCAAGTCCGGCGCAGACGCCATTCACCCGGGCTACGGCTTCTTGTCTGAGAACGCCGACTTCGCGCAAGCGGTTATCGACGCCGGACTTATCTGGATCGGCCCTTCCCCACAATCCATCCGCGACTTGGGCGACAAGGTCACCGCTCGCCACATCGCTGAGCGTGCCGACGCCCCGATGGCGCCAGGCACTCCAGACCCGGTTAAGGATGCAGCCGAGGTAGAAGCCTTCGCCGACGAACACGGCCTGCCAATTGCCATCAAGGCCGCCTTCGGTGGCGGCGGCCGCGGAATGAAGGTCGCCTATGAGCGTGACGAAGTAGCAGAGCTCTTCGAGTCCGCTACCCGCGAGGCCACCGCCGCATTCGGCCGCGGCGAGTGCTTTGTCGAGCGCTATCTCGACAAGGCTCGCCACGTCGAGGCACAGGTACTGGCTGACCAGCACGGCAACGTGGTCGTCGTCGGCACCCGCGATTGCTCCCTGCAACGCCGCTTCCAAAAGCTGGTGGAGGAAGCCCCTGCCCCGTTCTTGAGCGATGAGCAGCGCACCGCCATCCATGAGTCGGCCAAGCGCATTTGCCGCGAGGCTGGCTACTTTGGCGCTGGCACCGTCGAGTACTTGGTCGGCTCCGATGGACTAATCTCCTTCCTCGAGGTCAACACCCGCCTGCAGGTGGAACACCCAGTCTCTGAGGAAACCACCGGCCTGGACCTGGTGCGCGAGCAGTTCAACATTGCAGAGGGCGGTGAACTTTCTATCACCGAGGATCCCACCCCGCGCGGCCATGCTTTCGAGTTCCGCATCAACGGCGAGGACGCAGCAACAGGCTTTATGCCAGCACCGGGCACCATCGTTTCCTACAGTGAGCCCTCCGGCCCAGGCGTCCGCGTGGATTCCGGCGTGCGCGAGAACACCGTCATCGGCGGCCAGTTCGACTCCATGCTGGCCAAGCTCATCGTCTGGGGTCCAGACCGCGAGACCGCGCTTGCCCGTGCACGCCGCGCCCTGACTGAGTACACCGTCGAGGGCCTTCCGACCGTCATCCCGTTCCACCAGGCCATCGTCAACGACCCTGCGTTTAGCGCCGAGAACGGTTCCTTCGATGTCTACACCAAGTGGATTGAGGAAGAGTGGGTAAACGAACTGCCTGCCTACGTCGACGTTGAAACCCCAGAGGAAGAGGAGGCAGCAGCCTCCCAGAAGTTCGTCGTCGAAGTCGGCGGTCGCCGCATCGAGGTAGCACTCCCAGGCAATCTCCTGCTGGGCGGCGGCGCACCCCGCAAGAAGTCCAAGAAGCGCCGCGGCTCTAGTTCTAAGACCGCCGCGTCTGGCGACGCCGTCGTAGCACCGATGCAGGGCACCGTCATCAAGGTTGGCGTTGAAGAAGGACAGGAAGTCGCAGAAGGCGACGTCGTGCTCATCCTCGAAGCCATGAAGATGGAAAACCCAGTCAAGGCCCACAAGGCCGGCACCGTCACTGGCCTCAGCGTCGAGCAGGGCGCCCAGATCAACAAGGGCGCCCCATTGCTGGAGATCAAATAGCACACTAGAGTCGGTGGAATGACCGCCAACGACTCTTTGTATGTGGTCCGGCTGGCCAAGGAGCCAGACCGGACCTACCTGTCTCGTCTGCTCTTCCTCGCTGATGTTTTAGGCGACGAAGAGGCCGCCGTCCCTGACTTCCACACAGCAGACGTGGGCCTGTACATCGACGAATGGTCGCCGCTTGTCGACGGCGGCTGCATCGCCGTTTCCAGTCATAACGTACCGATGGGCGGTGCGTGGCTGCGCTACTACACCGGTGCGCGCAAAGGTGCGGCGTACCTGGGCAACCCGGAAGCAGAGCCTTTCGACGAATCCCAGTGGGCAACCCGTTTTGCCCCGGAGGAAATCCCCGAGCTATTCATCGCGGTGGAATACCGCTACCGTGGCTTAGGCGTGGGCCGCCGCCTGCTGCGCAACATTTGCGACCTCGCTGAGGCCCAAGAGGCCCCCGCGATTGCACTGTGGGTCGACCCCGAGAACCCTGGTGCCCGCAAGCTCTACGAATCCGAAGGCTTCGAAGACATCACTGTCCCCGGTGATTCGGAGGCGCCCACCATGGTCAAGTACTTCGCCCACTAGGTTGCAACCGCGCAGAATAGAGCGCCCTTCCCGCCGACGCTTCAAAGGTCAGCGGAAGGGGCGCTCTTCTGTTGCCAGCTTTTAGCTGATTAGTTAATGACCACGATGAGGTCGCCACCTTCAACCTTGGTGGCCTGGCCGATGGCTACGCGCTCGACCTTGCCGTCCTTGGTTGCGGAGATGGAGGCTTCCATCTTCATGGCCTCGATGACGGCGACTTGGTCGCCGGCCTTGACCTCGTCACCAGCCTTCACGGTGGCGTTGACCACGCCCGCGAACGGCGCGGCCACGTGGCCGTCGTTGGACGGGTCGGCCTTCTCCACGGTGGCCACCGAGGACTCCACGTTTTTGTCGCGGACCTTCATCGGGCGAATCTGGCCATTGACGTTGAGCACAACGTTGCGCATACCCTTCTCATCCGGCTCGCCGAGGGCGTCGAGACGCAGCGTGATCGTCTTGAGATCCGCACGATCGTTGGAGCCATCCGGGAAGTAGTGGACGATGTACTCGTTGCCCTCTTCCAAGCCGTAGAGGAAGACGGTGTCCGTGAGCGCCTCAGTGTTGCCAAAGGTGCGGCGGAACTCATTGAACTCCTCGAACTGCTTCGGGAAGAGCAGTCGGTTCAGGGACGCACGGCGCTCGTCAGAGTTGTCGGAGACCAGGTGAGCTTTCTCCTCTTCCGGTACTGGCTTGACGGAGACGTCGCCAGGCGCGCGGCCCTCAAGGACCTTGTCGCGCAGCGGTGGCCAGCCACCTGGAGGGGTACCGAGCTCGCCGCGAAGGAACGCGATGACGGAATCTGGGATGTCGTACTTGGTCGGGTCGGCCTCGAAGTCTGCTGCGTCGACGCCCGCACCCACGAGGTGCAGCGCGAGATCGCCGACGACCTTCGAGGACGGAGTGACCTTGGTCGGACGGCCAAGCATCTCATTGACGGCGGCATAGGTGTCCTCGATGACCTCGAAGCGGTCCTCCAAGCCCAAGGCCGTGGCCTGCGCGCGCAGGTTAGACAGCTGTCCACCGGGGATCTCGTGGCGGTAGACACGGCCGGTCGGGCCAGGAATGCCCTTCTCAAACGGACGGTAGAGCTGGCGGACAGCCTCCCAGTAAGGCTCGAGATCGGAGACGGCTTTCAGATCGATGCCGGTGTCGCGCGAGGAGTTGGAGAACGCCGCGATGATGGCGGACAGCGAAGGCTGCGAGGTGGTACCAGCCAGCGGTGCGGAAGCACCGTCGACGACGTCCGCACCAGAGAGCGCCGCAGCGTAATAGGTAGCCAGCTGGCCACCCGCGGTGTCGTGAGTGTGGACGTGAACCGGCAGGTCGAATTCCTTGCGCAGCGCCATGACCAGCTTGGAAGCAGACTCAGGGCGCAGCAGGCCAGCCATATCCTTAATGGCCAGCACGTGGGCGCCGGTGTTCACGATTTCCTCAGCCAGCTTCAGGTAGTAGTCCAGCGTGTAGAGCTTCTCCCCCGGCGAGCACATGTCGCCCGAGTAGGCCATGGCAACCTCGGCCACGGTGGTGTTGGTCTCCAGGACAGCGTCGATAGCCGGGCGCATCTGGGTGACGTCGTTCAGCGCATCGAAGATGCGGAAGACATCAACTCCGGACTTGGCAGCTTCCTGAACGAACGCGTTGCACACGTCGTTTGCATACGGGGAGTAGCCGACGGTGTTGCGGCCACGCAGCAGCATCTGGATGTTCTGGTTCGGCATTGCCTCACGCAGCAGATCCAGGCGGACCCATGGGTCCTCCTTGAGGAAGCGCATGGCGACGTCGTACGTTGCGCCGCCCCACGCCTCGACGGAGAAGAGCTCCGGGGTCATGCGCGCGACAGCCTCAGCAGCGGTGACCAAGTCGGTACCGCGCACACGGGTGGCCAGCAGGGACTGGTGCGCATCGCGGAAAGTGGTGTCGGTGACAGCCAGCGCGGACTGGGCACGAATCTTCTCAGCCCACTTCTTTGGACCGAGCTCCAGCAGCTCATCGCGGGAACCGCGCGGCAGTGGCTGGGACTTGTCGAAGGTAGGAATCTTGTCGAAAGGACGCAGCTTGGTCGGGCGCTCGCCGTTTGGCTTATTGACCGTGACATCAGCGATGTAGTCGATGATGCGGCCGGACTCATCCACTGCCGGCGGAGCCTTGAGCAGGTCTGGGTGCTCCGGGATGAAGCCGGTGTCCACGCGTGTGGCTACGAAGTCAGGCTCGCGCAGCAGGGCGCGCAGGAAGCCGATGTTGGTGGCCACGCCGGAGACGGTGAACTCGTTGAGCGCACGCTGCGCACGAGCAACTGCTTGCTCGAAGGAAGCGCCACGGCAGGTCATCTTGACCAGCAAGGAGTCGAAGTTCGGGGAAATCTCCGCACCGACTGCGGTTGCGCCGTCGAGACGTACGCCTGCGCCGCCCGGAGAGCGGTAGGTGGTCAGGGTGCCGGTGTCTGGGCGAAAGCCGTTGGCTGGGTCCTCAGTGGTGATACGGCACTGAAGAGCAGCGCCGGTAAGGGCGATCTCTTCTTGGCGCAGGCCGAGCTCCTCAAGGGAGACACCAGCGGCGATCTGCATCTGGGACTTCACAATGTCCACGCCGGTGACTTCCTCGGTCACGGTGTGCTCAACCTGCACGCGCGGGTTCATCTCAATGAAGACGTGGTTGCCCTTCTCATCCACGAGGAACTCAACGGTGCCGGCACCTTCATAGTTGATGTGCTGGCAGAACTTTACGGCATCGGCACAGATGCGGTCGCGCAGCTGCGGATCCAGGGTCGGGGCGGGAGCGATCTCGACGACCTTCTGGTGACGGCGCTGCACGGAGCAGTCACGCTCGAAGAGGTGTACGACGTTGCCCTGGGAGTCCGCCAGAATCTGCACCTCAATGTGCTGGGGCTTGATGACGGCCGTCTCGAGGTAGACGTGGCCGTCGCCAAAAGCCGCCTCTGCCTCGCGGGAAGCCTCAGCACACTTGGTCTTGAGCTCGGCCTCGTTCTCGATGAAACGCATGCCGCGTCCGCCGCCACCGGCGACGGCCTTGACAAATACCGGGAAGGTGAAGTCCTTGGCGTAACCGGCCAGTACATCGGGGTCCGTGGAAGGCTCGGAGTCCTGCAGTGTCGGCAGGCCAGCTTCTTTCGCCGCGCTGACCGCAGCAGCCTTATCACCGGTTAGGTCCAACGTGCTTGGCGTTGGACCAATAAACTTAATGCCATTGTCCTCACACGCACGGGCGAGATCCGCGCGTTCAGAAAGGAAACCGTAGCCTGGGTAGATGGCATCCGCCCCGGACTTCTTGGCGGCGCGAATGATTTCATCAATATCCAGATAAGCCTTCACCGGCTGGCCCTCAGTACCGATACGGACAGCCTCATCAGCGAAGGCGCGGTGGAAGGAGTTCCGGTCCTCACGAGGGTAGACCGCGACGGTCTTAGCCCCAGTCTCAAAGGCAGCACGGAATGCGCGCACGGCAATTTCGCCACGGTTGGCTACCAGAATCTTTTTGAACGATGGAAGCGCGGGATTAGCCACTTCTGTGTTCCTTTCAACTCGGAAGGCGCTGAAATACAGCGTCTCCACTCGGGTGATCCGCATCTCAGTTTAGAGAGCTGCCCCTAAAATGTCTGCCCTTTTCTACGCCGAATTCGCCACACATACCAGCAGTGGAGTGACGCCCTAGGGGATTTCTGCAGCTCGACCAGTAACAACAGACTTACGACCCCTGTAAACCTTGCAAATTTTTTCCTCAACAAGATTCAGCGGACCCCACCTTAGGTTTACGAAGAATTCACCTTCTCTACATGAAAGTTTCCTTTTAATTAATTCCTATTTATATTCAGAGAGTTATTTTCTTAGTGCGCACTCAGCGCACATTCCACCAGTCTCTAACAAGGAGAGAAAATGAGAATAAAAAACTCGCTACAGCTAGCGCTATTATCGCGGCACTAAGCGGTATCGCTGTACCGACAGCCAACGCCTCGGCAAGTGAATGCGGCGGAGGCCTTGTATGCATTTTCAATGAAGCGAACTTCGGAGGGTTCCTGGGATCCCGTGGCCCAGGAATCGGAATTATGAATGTTTCGCGCAACGCTAATGACAAGACGTCATCGTGGATCAATAACACCGGAGGCCATGCCGCTTGGTATCAGCACGCCAATGGCGGCGGCAAGTGCCACACCATGACCCCATTTTCCAATAACAATTATGTGGGCTGGTGGGACAACGACACCCTCACCTCCTGGCGCACCAATCGGGGCTGCTAAGTAATCAATCGTTAGCTGGGAAGAAGGACGAAATTCACCTTTCTTCCCAGCTTCAATACTTCAGAATGAAATGACCCATATTCGCATTCACCAAGTTCATAAAACGCTCGGCTCCGGCCCTAAAGCTACTCACGCACTCAAAGGAGTTTCTTTAGAAGCAGAAGCTGGAGAATTCATTGCCATCTCCGGAAAAAGCGGTTCAGGAAAAACAACCTTTTTGGACGCCCTGTCCGGACTAATATCCGTCAACTCGGGCTCCATCACGGTTGACGGAATCAGGGTAGACACCGCGTCCGAAAAGGACTTGCTTCGACTACGCAGGGAGGTTGTTGGCGTTGTCCACCAATCCGATCTCATCATTCCCGAGCTAACCGCGGCAGAAAATGTACAACTCGTCCTCTCAGCGGCAGGATACGAGGCTACAGAAGCTCGAACGGCGGCCGAATCCCTCCTAAAACAGGTAGGACTCGAGGGGTTAGAAACTCGATACCCCGACGAATTGTCCCGCGGGCAATGCCAGCGGGTGGGTATTGCCCGTGCATTGAGCGGGAAACGGTCCGTCCTATTGGCAGACGAGCCTTCTGCTGCCCTGGATGAACAAAACTCGCGAAGCGTATTCGCCTTGTTCCAAAAACTCGCTAGCGAAGGAACGACCATCATTACCGCTTCCCATGATCCGATCGTACTGGAGTATTGCACGCGATCTTTCACCCTGATCGACGGCCTACTGCACAACGACCAAGAAGCGGAGAAGTCACTTGGTTAGTCAACTTCTGTTTAAAATCACCAAGCAGCAACCCAAAGTGCGCCTTATGTACGCACTAGCCGCGCTCAGTATTCTTCTCCTTGCTGCAACGGCCACAAGCTCAATGCTTATGACAATGTCCGTCGAGCAACACGTCGCATCCAATCTAGGCGATAACCAGCAGAGAGCAGACGCACCCTGTTCACTTGCTCTAGGCGACAAAATCGACGATTGCCTATCCTCACCGGAAGATCCCGAACGGTTCTCTCGTGAACTTATATCGCAGGATTTCTACACGGACGCTGACCCCGGTCGCAGGATGACATACGCAGAAGGTGATTGGGAAAGCCACGGTTCCAGCTACGGCTTAACCTTGAAATCAGGGCGGTGGCCAACTTCACCCGGGGAAATAGTTGCAACCACGCCTAGCGGCATTTCCGAGGAAACAGAGGTCAGTGCCTTTAGCAGCAACCTCAAGGTAAACGTGGTCGGCACCGTCACAAATGAGTTTATGCCGAAGGCAAGCGCTGTTTATGCGGCCCCAGGTACCTGGGATCTCACTACTTCACCTGTATCTCCATCAAGCGTTGGAGCACGCCCAATGCTTTTGGATAACCAGTCCTCGAACCTGAGCGAACTGGAAAAGACAATGAACCGCATTGCACACAGTGATAATGCCGAGCTCAGTGCCAAAGAGGCAGTGAAACTGTCATACCTCTCTAAGCAATCGCTGGAAGAACAACCTCCCAAAAGCCTCCTTGATGAATACTCGTTTTTCTTCGGTGCGTTTGCGTTTGTCTTGCCGCTGTTCTTCTCCGCTTTCTTAACGACTACTCAACGCCGCGCACTCAAAACTCCAGCTACTTCACTACATCAACTCGGAATTGCCAGAAAGAAGTTGTGGAGTATCTTTCACCTCCGTCTTCTTTTCCTAGTTCTATCCATTTCAACCTGCGCTATTGTCACCGGCGCACTCATTCCCCACCTCTTTAGGAACCAACTAGCAAAGCTGGGATCCGTACCCGGGCGAGATTTCGCACTCCCCTGGAAGTGGTGTTGCTTGCTGCTCGTCTCCGCAGTACTTCCGCCAATTTTTAGCGCGCTGACAACCGTGCTTCCAGTACGATTTCATAAAACTCACGCTGCTGAACATAAGCTTTCCTCGAAATGGAAAAGAGCGTCGGCTGGGATCATCCCCACTTTGTGCGGCATAGCACTAGCAACCGTGCTATTCGCAGGGGTAGTCGGTCCGGAAATTTTCACAACCCTAGCCCCGATCCCCACGTTGGCGCTCGCTTTTGCGGTGGCGCTCCTTTTGACTATTTCGATTAAAAGCAATGCCCCCACGTCACCGAGTCGTCTTGCTCGGCGGTTTTTGAGTTCACACCGTTTTCTTCCACTTATTGGGCTGGGCTTATTATCCAGCACGGTTGGGATAGCCATTTTTAGCAGCAGTCTGGCCGCTAGCATGACCGCTTCGGAAGCTGAATCCTATGCACCAATTGTCCCACCTGACCAGGCAATCTTAACTCTGCCAGCTGAGACGGACTCCGTAAATGGAACTGCACAGAATTCTTTAGTCGCCCAAGGTGACCTGCCCGAGCCTATTTCCGTGCAGCGACTTTCCGCAGGACTACCGATGGATCCCAATATCTCAGGAGCTTTTGGCGTTCTATCCGTTCACGATATCGATAGTTGGGAAAAGCTTACCGACGAAAGACTAACTTCTGACGAAAGGAAAACTCTTGAACGCGGCGGCGTTCTCGTACGCGACGAAAAGCTTGTCGACGCCTCCCACACACAGATCACTGATTCAAGCGGAAAGTCGCACATCCTCGATGCCCAAGAGAGTTCTTTTGGACATTACTGGGGCAGACAAGTTGGAGGTGTCGTTTTAGAAGCTACGGCTCAGCAGCTTGGGCTTCCTACTAATTCACCCCTCTGGGTATTCGACGGATTATCCGCCCAAAAGGCAGAACGTGTGCCAAAAGTCGCAAACGAACTTGGCATACCGCCCGAAGACATCCAGCTTTCCAAAGGTTACGAAACCGAGACCCCCTTATCGTTCTACATCAGCCTTACGGCAGCTCTACTTTCCGCTATTGCCATAGCCTTGGTGGTTTCACGCGGACTGAGTAGCAGTATGAAAGCGTTACATACCGCCTTTTTCCATCTAGGGCTTAGCCGTGATTGGAGCATCAAATCTCTTTCGTGGGCCATAAGCTTTATCTGTTTTAGCTCCCTAGTAATCGGAACCTTTAGCGGTCTCGCTCCTTTAGCAGGATTTAGCTTTCTACTTGGCGACGGCTTTCTATTCGCCATCGATTGGACAGCAATGGGATTAACCATAATCGCAGTTCTACTTGGCACTGTCATCGGAACATTCGCTCAACGAAACCGTCTTAACCAGCGCTAATTGCCGATTCACTCAGCCCGCAGTCACATCTACCGTTGACCGTGGGCACCTTCCGTTATGTGGTTACCCACATAGGTAGTAAACCCATAAACCAGAAAGGGAATCTCTATGCCACTTTCACAGAGGTCTGCGTAATGAGTGACACCCGGCCTGTCAGATGCGAGTTTTTGGTACCGGTGTTCTG